>DATLBQ010000430.1:0-4713 GCA_035526805.1 Pyrinomonadaceae bacterium | reverse complement strand
GTGACATTTATACTATCGCGACGACCGGGTATTATGGAGAAGGTGGCACTGGACGCTCGGGCGATTCCAGCGTTGATTAACGACTGCCGCACGCTGCTGTAACCATATTCGAATGGAGTCGAATAGATGGTGTCGCGCAATATCTTTGAAGATCTATTCGTCCTCGAAATGACGAATAATCATCTTGGCCGGCTTGACCGAGGGATCGACATAGTCCGTCAGCACGCACGTGTTGTTCATGCGAACAATGTGCGCGCAGCGATCAAAGTGCAGTTCCGCGACGTGAATAGCTTTATTCACGAAGACTTCAAGCAGCGCACGGACATCCGTTACGTACGGCGGGTTAGGGAAACGGAAATGAACAAGGGCCACTATGCCGCCCTGATTCAGGCGATTCGCGACGCCGGTTGCATTCCGATGGCAACGCCGTTTGACGAAGCATCCGTCGACTGGTGCGTCGATTTCGACCTGCCCATCATCAAAGTAGCCAGCGCCGACGTCACTGATTGGCAGCTGCTGAAACGAATCGCCGCCACGAAAAAGCCGGTTATTGTCTCAATCGGTGGTGCGTCGGAGCAAGACATTGATGACATGGTGCAATTCTTCCAGGAACATCAAACACCACTGGCCATCAATCACTGCATTGCCGCCTATCCACATGAAGCGGAAGAGTGTGAGTTGAACCAGATCGACTATCTGCGGCATCGTTATGCCGAACACACGATCGGATACTCCAGTCACGAGCATCGCGACTGGGTTCACTCGATGACGATCTCCTACGCGAAAGGCGCGCGAACTTTCGAACGGCATATAGACATCGATACAGACGGTGCATCGATTGCCGACTACTCGTCGCTCCCTCACGAAATCGATGACTGGTTTAAAGCCTTTCAAACTGCCAAGCGGTATTGCGGCGCAAGCCCTAAATCGCGAATTCGCCCTTTGAAGCGCGAAACAGACTTTCTCGACAACTACATTCGCGGGGCTTATGCCACTCGCGAGCTACCCGCCGGCCATGTACTAACAGCCGACGATGTTCAACTCGCGATTCCAATCCGCAAGGGTCAGGTTTCCTGCCGCGAGTTCAGAGAAGGTGAAGTACTCCTGCAAAGTTGCAGTAAGGGCGCGCCCATCCGCATCGATATGGTAAGCAGCGACTACGCAAGTAATCCCGAACTAAGGAATGCCATTCTCGAGCGCGGGATCGAAGATCCTGCCGATGAGCCGTCCGTCGTAAAGTTCTGGCGGGTGCCTCGGAAGAACGCAATCCAACGAGAGTCGAAGCTTCCCACGGGTGACGCGATCAAACAATGTGGCTGAAAGATCGTCGTTCTACTGGCTCAGGTAGCGGAACGATGACACCAAATTCAGCAGCACCGCTGGGGTTTATCGTTTTCTCCGGACCGTTCGTTTCCAACTCGGCCGGCATTGAATGCCTTCACCGGCTGTGTCACGAATTGAACGAGCGTGGGTTTTCATCGTTCACCACCGGCGGAACCGTAGAAGCGCCGCATTTGAACGCCCCCATCATCGATCTGCAATCTGCTCAGTTGTTGTGCGCGCTCGGGTATGTGGCAATCTACCCAGAAACAATTTCCGGGAACCCACTAGGAGCAAAGACGGTTGTCCGTTGGGTTCTCAATCGCCCAGGACTTCTCGGCGGCGACGAGGTGTACACCGACTCCGAAGTAATCTTTTCCTATTCGGATGCGTTCACTCCCTACGTCAAGAATCGTGTGTGCGGCAAGTTATACATGCCAACCATAAACGAACGCTTGTTCTACTGCGATGACCCAGACCTTTCGCAACGCAGCTTAGCTTGTTTTTATGTCGGCAAGTCCGAATGGAAGCCCGGCATCGTTGACAGGGACCAGGCGTTTGAGATCACGCGTGAGAATCCCAACAAGCAAGAACTTGGCAAACTGTTTCGGGCCTCACGTGTCCTGTATTGTTTTGATAACAGCACCATCCTCATCTACGAAGCTCTTCTCTGCGGATGTCCCGTTGTGATTGTTCCGGATGGAACGCAAACTCGCCACGATTTCGAAGAGCTTGAATTAGGAATGGATGGGATCTCGTGGGGTCCGGCCGGCTATCGCGAGAGCAATTTCAGCTTATCCGATCTGCGGACGCGTTACAGCGCAGCAAAACGAGAGTTGCCTCACCAGATTGAGGAGTTGATCGCCGCCTGCCAAAAACGTGCGGGGACTTGTTCCGCAGCACAGCTCGAGCAACGAATCAAAGCTGAGGCTAAATTGAAGCGTCAAAGAATGCCGCGCTCAAAGCTGCAACACAGCGCTCACAGGATCATAAAGTATGGCCGTAAGACCGAACAGAAAATGCGACGATTCCGAAAGCGTGTTCTCAAGAAGATGCGTGGTCAAAACGCGGATTCCCAACACTGGGAACACGACAACGGTTTCTTTCACTGCTCAGACCACGACCTGAATAAACGCGCTCTGGAATGCTATTTTAACGGCGGAGAGCCCGCGCGTTCCAAGCAGTTTGATCCAGATGAGGTAATGCAGGTTTCCCCATCTACGTCAGTTGCCCAGCTGGCAGTGCTTTTTCGCGCATCGCGGAGATTCTACTGTTTTGATCGAAATAGCCGACTGATCGGCTACGCCGAAGCATGCGGGTGTCCCGTCACCCTAATCAAGGGCCGCAGGCATCGGGTTAGCTTCGAGAAACCTCGTTCGCTTAGCAAGTCGCCGAACACATTGGTCAAAGTGAGCCGTTCGTCTCGTGATGAGGTCGTCACCACGGTGATCAACCACGCAAATACCCTCGCCTGAATCAAAGCTATGTCCGACAAGAAGCTCGTCACGATTTTGATACCGGTCTACAACGGCGCTAAGTACCTTAGCGGGCTGCTCCATAGTTTCTCTAATTTCGTGGAATCGGGAGGAGGGCGAAACGAGTTCTTGGAACAATGTGAAATCCTAGTAGTTAACAATTGCTCCACTGACTCCACGTTAGACATCGCGACATCCTTCGAAGGCCGCATTCCAAACCTGCGCGTCGAGACGCCCTCCACGCACGTCCCGACCGCGGAAGAAAATGTGTTTCGCTCATTCAAACGGTGCCATGGTGAATACACCTGGGTATTGGGATGCGACGACATAGTTCGTTTCGAAGCCATTGGCGATGTGCTGGAGGTCGCTCGTGAAAGCAAATATGACCTGGCAATTTTCAACTTCATGCAGAGCGATAAAGACGGCGGCATGGAGACCGTCTGCAATTACTTCATGAAGGAGCGTGTCTACTCTGGTGATCTAGTTGGTTTCACGCAGCGAATGGGCTTCTGGTGGCTAATCGCGGGCTTTTCCGGCCAAATCGTCCGAACATCGCGCGTGGCGCATTTCGATCACCCGGCACTCATTGCTAAAACGTCACCGATCTACTCCCATGTCACTGCATATCTTGAGTGCCTCTCCAGGGGGACGGCCGCGATTATCAATGTCCAGAACGTCGTTTATCGGTTGAGCGATAACGATGCCGACCATTGGCGGCGGGCGGCCGGCTTGCTCGGCGTGTTCGACGAGTACTTTTGGACCCTTGGTTACATTCGCCAAATCAAGTACTTGGAGAAATCCGGCATTGTCGGCGCCGACTACTTGATCAAAATGATCGAGAGTAACCGAAGTGGTTTCTTCCGACCCACGGTCGTGATCTACGACAAGCTCCTGTCGCAGCTGCAACTAATGAAGGCAGCGCGCGGTAAGCGGAACGATAGGAACAGCTTAAACCGCAGCGATTTCGAAGAAATCGTCAACTTTTTCGCCGAACGCGATTTGCTCGCCAGGCCGTTCTTGAACGCGCTGCGTGAAATCTTTGAAGATCTGGCAGAAGGCCATTGGGTAGATAAAGCCCTCTTCGAGCAAGCACAGGCTCGACTGCAGAGCTATCGCTCGACGTTCCTGTTGTTGCCCGCGTTCGTCGGGAGCTATGCGGATTACGAGATCTATTTGATTTCGAAAACCTACTATGCCGTGCACCGCTATTTTCGTAATGCATTGCTAGACGTCATTCGCTACCTGGACCCGATCGAACATGCCCCCATCGTTTTCGCGGCTACGTCGCAAGTCGAAGTTGCCCTTCGAATTAAGCAGAATGGAATCGGCCTCGCATGGGATAGTGTTCCGCCATCGTTGATGCGGTATTGGGCGCAGCCTGCGTTGAGTGCCCCGGCGGCGGGATCACTCAATCATTCCGGTTCGCAGAGCCACATCACGGCGCTACAGGCAACGCAAAGAGAGCTAAAGGCTATTTATCGATCTCGGCGATCTCGCTTCGCTCGGTTCACTGCGTGGCTCACCGTCGTGGGCCTGAAACTTGCAAAGTACGCACTCTCACTGAGCAGCACTTCTAGTGCTGAGGCAAGCAAAGCCTAACCGAGGAACATCTAGGAACCACCTACTCGGGCAGTGGCTTCCCCTTGGTTTCCGGTCCTAGCCAGATGATGAACACCCCGATGATGTAGATTGCCGCAAGCCAGGCTCCGGCTTTTGCAAGACCGTCGATATCTGCGCGCTCGGCAGCGATTCCTTGCGCGAAATACGCTGTTAATGTGGCCGTGTGCACCGATCCCAGCGCGGAAAGTACGCGGCCGAAGTTGTAAGCAAAACCCTGACTAGTGGCCCGAATACTCGTCGGAAACAGTTCGGGTAAATAAAGGGGAAACCAACCGTAAAATGCCGCCGTCAGACCGCC
>DATLBQ010000429.1:0-16948 GCA_035526805.1 Pyrinomonadaceae bacterium | reverse complement strand
CTTCTGGCCTCTGCCGATTGAAATAGCTCACGGGTTTCAATTTCGTCCTCGGTGACAGGCGTAATTGCCAGGTCATTGTATTCGAGACGCTGCGGATCTTGGATGACTCTCCTAAGAATGAAGTAGTGTCGTAAATAGAGCGAAGCCCACTGAAACTGCTTCGACAACGTTTCGGCCACATATTTTGGATAGAAGATCCAAGGGGATTCCATCGGTAAACTCGGACGGCGATCTCGTCGAAACTTAAGCCGTAAGAACCCGCCCTCCACGGGATGTACTTTCTCAATCTGTGGGTTCCCAAGAAACCAGGCAAGATTGGACATGGTTTTGCCCGGAGACGTTCCCGTCGCAACGCAGCGTCTGAGCACCGTTTCCACATGCTCGTCCGAGTAATAGTTCGCGGTGGCCTTCTCGTAAGCTGTTTGCCACTCATCGCGCGACATAAGTGGATGCGAGATCGTCACATGATTAACATCGTAGCGGTTCAAGTCGGTATCCATGGGAACACCCGCTTCATACAGCTTGCGGTGATCCTCTGAGCCGGGCAACGGCGTGAGGCACGTGAATTCCATTAAATCGATCGGCAACTCTCTTTGGATAATCCGCACATCGTTCAAGATCGATTCCGGCGTATCGAAGGGGAAGCCGATAATGTAACCGCAAAAAACCATCGCACCAGCGCGCTTCCAATCGAGTAGCATCTTGCGATATTCGGTAATCTTGTTTTGGTTTTTTCTGGCGCCGCTGAGGTTGTCCGGGTTGATGTTCTCTAAACCAATGAAAACGCGCTTCACACCGGCGCGGCGGGCTTTATCAATGAAGTTGGGGATGCGGTGAGTTCCAGTATCTATCTGAATGCTGCATTTGAGATCAATCTTTTCAACTTCGCGCAGGTAAATAAGGCGATCGAAAATCGGCTCCCAATTCTTGTTGCGTGCGAAATTGTCATCAGTGATAACAAAGCTGCGGACATCTTGCGCCAGATTCGCCCGCACAATACCTTCTATGTCGTCCGCCGTGCGCCAGCGCGATTTCCGGCCCTGAACGTTAATGATCGTGCAGAACGAGCACGAAAAGGGACAGCCGCGTCCCGCGTCGAAACTTGTGTTACCGAAAGCTCGCCTGATAATACTTGCCGGAAGCAGCGGCGTTATCGCTCCTTCGAGATCCGGCAAATCATCCATGAAGTCGTAGAGCGGCTCAAGTTTGTTATTGGCGGCGTCCTGCAGCACTTTGTCGAGTCGGCCTTCAGCCTCGCCGGCAAAAAGGGACACTCCCATCTCTTCGGCGCGGCGGACATCGGCGTCCCGTTCCTTCAGCATGGCAAGCGTGCCGGAAACGTGAAAGCCACCGACCGCGACTATGATGCCGCGTTCACGCAAAGCCGCCGCAATGTCGAGCGCTCGTGGAAACTGGTTTGACTGAACTCCGACAAGCATCACCATGCCGGCATCCGCGCCCTTGACTAGCGAGGCAATGCGTTTTGGGTGGACACGCGCGATCGACTCATCGAATGGGTGGATTTCGATGTTGACATTATCACCGAGCACCTTTCGCCGAGCGCAGTCGAGCGCGATGCCATTTAACACAGCCAGCGAATTTGAGGGGATGGGAGCTCGCAGCCACTGGATGACATAGCCGTCGTCGTCATAGTGTGAAGGCCTGATGAGCACCAGGGAAAAACGTTTTTGTTGTTGCTGATTGGATTCGCTCACGATACATCTTAACAATCCGGCAAGAGTTCCCGGTCACGGGCCAACGAATCTTATTTGACAATGCAGTTGTGCGTCAACGGGCGCGTCAATCTTCGAACGGTAGAGGAAATGCTGATTCCGGTACGCTGCAAGCGTTATGCGTCGCTATTAGCGAAGAGAAACCGCAACAGCCACGCCGGCCTATACGTGTTGATCTACCAGAATCGTGTTTCCATCCGGATCGACAATCATAAAGCTGGCTGGGCCGGTAGAGCTTTCGTCTGCTTCTGTAATCATGTTTACGCCACTCTCTTTGAGCTGGCGTTGCAACTCTCGAATGTCTCCATTACCACTCACACACACGAAAACATTTCCTGCCGTTTTTCGAAAGTCTTCGTGTCATTTCGTGGTTCGGTGAGACGACCCAGAGACCCGGAGAGTTCACAGAGGTTGCACAGAGAAAATTAAAATTGGGCGACGCCTCTACGCTCGCCTTGCTGACGCGTAACGCTCACGTTCAGCGGCCGAGCGTAGGGCTGCCTCTATTTCCGCGAACTTTCCGACGATTGATTAAACGTCGCTCGCTAGGAACTGGTTTTCCGCACCGAGATTCCATAGGGTCCGGTGCTTGCCGGGCTAAAATGGCGAACCCGCACAACATACTGGCCCACTGCCAGATTAAGTACCAGTAATGACAAGGTCCCAGGCCCACTGTCATCATCTTCGGCTATCAGGCGTGTTTCGCTATTCGGACCGAAAACGCTCACGAACGTGTCCGTAGTCCCGGTAGTTTCAATCGCGTGCGTCCCGGCGGTCGCCACTCTAAACGTATAGCGGTCACGCTCGCCTCCGGCGCTAATTTCTCCCTGGATCGCCGGTCCGTTGATTACCAATTCAGTTGGCGGTTTTTCTGTCGACCCCTCCGCGCCGTGCACCGCATTGGAGTACATGAATTGAACTGGTGTCGGGCGTGGGCCGGGCATCGTGAGCACTTCTTTGAAGACTCTGTCCAGAGAGTTGGCCGAGATGGGTTGGTCACCGATTTCCTGTCCACGATTGGAGTTGAATCCGATGAAGCGCCGATCGTTCTCTCGGATGGCATCACCAACATCCGGATCCGTCTGAGACTCGCACAGCTCGTGGTAGAGCGTGCACACCACGTTCTTCCACGGATCGATGAAGAACGGGATGCCATTCCGCCGGCCCGAGCGGGTCGCGGAATAGACGTTGGCCGAGTAGTAGAGCGTCCGTGTCTGGCCGCCGCGGGAGAAATGCACTGACCCGTGGTAGCCGCCCAGCCCCGCGAGGGAGCTGGAGCCGTCTAACTTGAGGACCGTATCCGGCGCGAGCACCAGGTTAAAGATCGTACGATCATGGTCGGTGGCCAGGATAAGGCTACGGTCAAACAGATCGATAATTTTGTTCTGAACGTCTGGCTCGTCCATCTCGTTTCGCCGGTTCTCGTTCAGAACGACAGACGGCGCAACGTCATAGTTTAGGTTCTTGCCGGGAAAGTATTGCTGGACGACACTTTTGAGTTGCTCATCACGCATCAGGCGCGTAATAGCGTCGTCAATAGCCTCCACATCCCCTGATGCAAAGTCGCTGGCGCGACCCAGGTAGATGTTTTGGAATCCCATCTGCGGGAGGATTTTGCCACCGCGAAAGATCAGATCATCCTTCGGTGACGCGCTGACGCCGGGCGCCAGGGCCTCTCGCTCGATGGTTTCGTCGCTGCGCCGGACCGCGGCCCGGTAGTGACGGTATTCCGCTTCAGAGCCGGGGGCCACCTGTATGCGCATCGGGTACGGACCATTTTTATCGTCGAATTCGGACATTTGTTCTTCCTCCTTTGGTGCTTTGCAGCAACAATTGTGAGTTTGGGGAATAGCTTGTGTGATCTTTCAGAGCTTACCGCGTAGTGGGTCTTTTCATCAATGGTTTAGAAGTCAAGACCATTTTGGACTCCGTCAGTTAAGACTGTTGTTAGAAATCTTTTGATTCCTTATATCTTCCAAAAGTCGCGGTACGGCTTTGCCGCCGGATGTGAGGCGCGGGCTTCGCCCCGCCGAAAAGCTGACTCTTGATTTGGGCTGCGCCCTAGTGCTTCCTCTGCCCTACATGAATGAAAACTTGCATCTCGGCCCTTTACTTAGGTCGGGCTCTGGCCTTTACGCTGATCTGGATTGCGAGTAGGGTCCTGTCAGTTCAGGCGAAGGAGAAGCAGCCTCATGGCCCACCGTTTTGTGATCTCCCAGGACTCCCCAGTTCTTTACATCACAGTTGTTACCAAAGATTGACTCCCTGTTTTTCGCACTGACGAAATGAAGGAGGTCTTGTGCCGCGCGATTGATGAGGCGCGAAAGTCCGCGGGATTTCTGCTGTTCGCCTATGTAGTTTCGCCTATGTAGTAATGATCGATCACCTGCATCTGCTTACCAGTCGCCCTTCAACTACTTCTGATGTGCTGCGTGTTTTGAAAGGGTTAACTGCGCGCAGAGTCATCGATTACTTAAGAGTGAACCACTATCTCGCTTCGTTGGCGAAATTAGCGCACCAGGAGCGGGAGCGGAACTATAAACATTCACTATGGCAAACGGAAAAGAATGTGCTACCGATTTTTAGTGAGGGGATGTTCATGGAAAAATTGAACTACATACATTTGAATCCAGTGCGGGCTGGGTTGTCAGAACGGGCACCAGACTATCATTGGTCCAGCAGCTCGCATTTGGCAGGGCCGTCCGTTGGAGAATGAACCACTGTCAGTGGATAAAAACCTTATCTATTGGCGACGTAGCGGGTAAAAGGCAGAGCCATACCAAGGGCCGAGCCCAACTCCGGAATCCAGCTTTCGGCGGGGCGGAGCCCGCGCCTCACATCCGGCGGCAAAGCCGTTGCGCTAGATGAGTAAAGCGGTGACTCACCGAGCCAACTTAGCTCGGTTAAGAAGTCGCCATGCGCCGCATCGCTTGGAAGGATTTCTTCATTTTGATGTTCGTTCGGTGTAGACCGGTGCAAAGGCGCGAGTGGTGTGTTCGGTGACGCTGGGTACAGATTGCGGCAGCGCTCGCGCCTGTGCAGCGTCAAGCTCTTTTGTTGCCGGCCCTCTCAATGCCCCAGTATCAACTGCTTCGGCGCCACGCTTGCGACGCAATAACAGTCGAATAAGAACACCCTCGATCAGAAGCAGTAACAGAAAGGGCAACAGCGCTAAAGCGAGAACTCGCTCCACCGGTAAATCCAGCGTAGTTTTGATCACTCCTATTAAAACTGTGATAACTAGAAGACCAAGGATGAAGAGACCTGTCATTGCGCATACAAGCAATTCAGGTTTCACATCCGATGATTGGATTACGGTATCGCCCTTCGCTCCACTCACCTTTGCGCCACAATAATTACAGTAGCTCAAGCCCTGCGTGACAGCCACGCCGCAAGTTGAACAATACATCCTCTTTCACCTCCTTAAGGCCGAAAGGAAAAGGCTGAAGGCTGAATAAGAAAAAACTTTTATCGCTCATCCTCCATAATTCATCCTCGCTTCACTTTCCCTTGATGTCGTAGGCCCACAATGCGCCGAGATCGCGAATGTAAAGTCTTCCGTTAGCAATCACCGGATGTGCAAACGCCTGCTCCGGATATGTTCCCACCTGCTTGTGCTTAGGCTGCGCCGGCGGAGTAAAACGGCCTTTTTCGCGATAGCCTTCTGGGGTCGCCTCCACCAACGCAACATCTCCATCCAGGCCGTGAAGATACAAAAGTCCATCGGCGTAGGCTATTGAAACTCTGCCAATGCTCTCCGTTTTCCATTTCACCTTCCCCGTAGTGAACTCAATCGCGACCAGAGGCCCAACGGCGATGTCTGTGCCGTAGAGATATTCACCAACCAGTACCGCTCCTCCCAGGCCGTTCGGAAGTCCGCGCTCGAAATAGACCTGCTCTGCGACGACTCCACCGCCGTCCGGCTTCAAACGGATCAAAACACCCCCGACGCCAAGGGCGCCGCCATAGACATATTCGCCATGCGCGACTGGGGTGAAATACTGCGCCGGGCCCTTGGCCGCCTCCTTATTGCGCCAAAGAAATTGGCCGGTCTTCGCATCAACGCCGACCAGGCCTTTGCTCAAAAACTGCACATACTGCTTTCTGCCGCCTCCTTGCACAACAATCGCCGAAGCGTAACCTGCCGCATCGCCACCCGGCACGGCTGATTTCCAAATGACCGCGCCTGTCTTTTTGTTAAGCGCCACTATCGTCGCCTGCGCGCCGCCTGGAGTTATGACAACGACATTGTCATCAACCAACGGGGACTCTGCGTAGGCCCATTCGCCCGGCATGCCGCCAAACTCTTTGCGAATGTTTTTCTGCCAGCGAATCTTGCCGCTTCTGGCTTCGAGGCAAACGAGGTCACCGTCCGAGCCCAACGCGTAGACGAAGTTTCCATCCACGGTCGGTGTGGACCGGGCCTTCGGGTAAGGAGGATTTTGATTCGGGTTGCCTACGTTGCCGACGCGTGTGGTCCAGATAGGTGCTCCGTCCTGAGTTGAAAGAGCCTGAACAAATTCATTCTCAAGGCCACGGTTGCTCATCAGATAGATCCGCTTGCCGACAACCGCCGGCGTCGAGTAGCCGTCTCCGATGTCGTTCACTTGCCATAGCAGTTTCGGTCCCCCCGCCGGCCATTCTTTGAGGAGGCCGCTCTCCTGCGATCTCCCATCACGTTCCGGACCTCGCCACTGCGGCCAGTCGGAAGTCGAAGCATCCGTTCTGGTGGACCACGCAAAGGACGCGGCTAAGAGGCACAAACAAAAAACTGCGAGGGTAGGTAGTAATCGTGACTTCAATGTCTCTCCTCAGGACCACTGGAATTGCTTGTAGGTATGCCCGCCTCCACTAATACGGATCATTTTCACTAGATGTTCCGTCACACACCTTAAGAGCCATTTGAGTGATCCAGTTGTGATGCCGCGCGGCGAACGTCTCACGGTCGTGAGAGGTTTTGTGTGGCGGTGAAACAGCTGGGAAGGATCCGCTGGTGAAATGTTGCCGCTATACGACGGGAACGGCTTTGCCGCCGGATGCGAGGCGCGGGCTCCGCCCCGCCGAAAAGCTGACTCTTGATTTGGGCTACGCCCTGGTTCGTCGACGGATCCTTCCCAACTGTTTCAGGATGGCATGCCTTGAAGTAGTTACCGGGTCGCCGGCACGGTGGTTACCTGAGAAGAGGTGAGGCGCCAGCGATTGCCTGTCCGCGCCCAGACGTGGGTGAACGCAAATGCGCCTGTCGTTTCCTGGCTGTTAATAACGATCGCGCGGTCGACTCGTCCTGTAACCACGGCCACATTGCCGAGAACCTTTACTGCGACGTTGGTGGGCTCGTACTTTCGGTATTGCCAGGCACCTTCTTTGAAGAAAGCCATGTACTCAGCTTTCCTCGCGACCTGACCCTCAAAACTGATGTGCAACAAATCATCGGCGAGAAGTTCGCCGAACGCGACATCATCCTTTTTCAGGAGTGCTGCGGTGTAGCGCTGCTCAACTTCCCTAACCGTTTTCTCCGTTGTTTCGGTTGCCGCAGTCGAAGTTCCCTGGAGGAAGCCGAGAAGAACGAGAAAGACGGAAAGAAGATACATGGAGTGGCCTTTCCAGCGTTAGACTTTGCAACATCGACATGATACGGGCACGAGATCACTTCCGAAGTGGTGGGAGCACTGCTGTCAACTCACATCCGTCATGCGATCCACATGGGCGATGTGGGCATTGCCCCAACCGCGCATACTCTCAAGCAGCGGCAATACTGTGCGACCGTAATCGGTCAGCGAATACTCAACCGGCGCCGGAATCGCGCCCTGCGGTTGCCGCTGCACAACATCGTCGTTCGCCAGTTCGCGGAGTTGCTGTGTCAGCACCTTCTGCGAGATGCCCGGCATAAGCTGTCGCAATGCCGCGAAGTGCTTAGGCGATTCGGCCAACCAGTAGACGATGATCAACTTCCATTTTCCGCCGACCGCCGCCAGCGCTGCGGTCAGCGGACAGCCACTGACCGGATTGCGACGCCGTGGATAACGACTATGGTTACCTGAAGGTACCTTCTTGAGGGAATTCATAGTTCAGATTATATTCCTGCGCACGAAGACTACACATCAAATATCGCTGCCGAGGGGTGTCATCATGATAGTAGAAGTCCGAAGTTACAGGATCAAGCCCGGCCGTCGCGCAGAGTTTATTCGTTTGTTCGAAACGCGAGCGGTGCCGGCCTTAAAGGCGCATGGAATGAAAGTAACGGGGCCGTTCACTGATATCGAGAATCCCAACAAATTTGTTTGGTTGCGCAGTTTCCCTTCCCTGGAGGAACGAGACCGAATGAAGGAGGCTTTCTACGAAGGTGATTTGTGGAAGAACGAACTCGAAGCTATCGCGATGCCGATGCTTGAAAGTTATGACGTCATACTCTGCGAAACATCCCCGGGTTGCGTCTTTGATGTCCGATAGCTTTAGCTTGCCGTAACTTCACGGCAGACTGAAGTTTGTAGCAATGCCTCAAAAGTCATGATCAACGTCCGATTCGGCTTTGCTTCGAACGACCCGGTCGCTACGGCTCCCGGTTCTGACTTCGCGTGACCCCACAACTTTATTGTCCGACAGCTGCTGACTTAACACTTTTATGCAAAACCTCATGGCACCTTTTCATTTTTTACTGTGCAGTCTCTGCGTTGTCTTCCTTCTCCCTGGGACGCCGGTCGCACAATCGGACTCGAGGGCAACAAGAACGAGCGCGCTCCAGCGCGATGGCCAACACGACTTCGACTTCGAATTTGGCGAGTGGAAAGCCCACATCTCGCGGCGGCTGAAACCTCTGACCAGCTCCACAACCTGGGGCGAATACGATGGCACATCCGTGGTGCGGCGAGTATGGAATGGCCGCGCTAATTTGGGAGAGCTCGAGGTCAGTGGCCCTGCCGGTCGAATCGAGGGCTTGAGTTTGCGTACCTATAATCCTCAATCACACCAGTGGAACATCAGTTGGGTCAACAGCGCCGAAGGAACGTCGGGCCCGCCGATGATCGGTGAATTCAAGAACGCTCGCGGCGAATTTTTCAATCAGGAGTCATTGAATGGCCGAGCTATCTTTGTCCGATTCATTTTTTCCGAGATCACCAGAAATTCGTTCCGGCTCGAACAGGCGTTTTCGGAGGATGGCGGCAAAACGTGGGAAGCAAATTGGATCGCCACGTTTTCGCGGGTCAAAGGATGAACACGCTGGGCGAAGCCAGAATCGCGCTTTCCCTCCGTCAGCTTTTCACAAAAAGTACCTATCCCAGTTCGCGAGAGCGGACGAATGATAGTAGCGGCAGCAGTTCACTGCTGGGATCACGAGTGATGAGATTGAAGTCCGTGGAGCGGACGACCGAGGTGATTCCTTTGAATATTGGATTCTTTTCAGTCGTCCGCTTCTCGGACTAAGCTAAGAATTCGGCACCCTCCCAGCGATAAATCGCTGGGCTACTTTCATTCGTCCGCTAACGCGGACTGGGAACTCAGCTTTTTTTTGTGCAAAGCACCTACCGCCCATATTTTCCGCCCAATATGAGCGTAAACCTCTTTTAGTTCATGCTTCGGCCTTAACTACCCTCCCCATACCGTGAACGAAAATTTTTTCAATAAGAGTTAACAGATCCCAGACTCGAACGTCTTTATTGGTAGGCCAAGAAGAAAATGAAACCAAACGAGGGCATTCGCGTTAACTGACACAAGGGAGGTCGGTCATGTTGCAAGTACAATCCAAAAATTTGGGGACTGTTACTGTCCTGAGCTTACAAGGCCTAGTCGTGAACGGCGAAACGGAGGTTCTGCGCAATGCCGTGCATTCTCTTTCTGAGGTCAGCGCCGTCAAACTCGATTTGGCCCGCGTATCTGCAATCGATGCCGGCGGTCTGGGAGTGATGTTGGAGTTGCGCGGGGAGCTGGCATCAAAAGGAGTTCGCTTCGAACTCATGAATGCAACCCCGCTCGTACGCAAGGTGTTTGTACTTGCGCGCCTGGATTCTGTTTTCCAAATTACTTCTGGAGTTGAATTCGTTCCCGCATTCTCGCAGAGGGCACGAGCGTCGGCACCGGCACTTGCTTCGTGTGCCTAATCCTTGAATGCCTTTGCATCCCAGCAATAATCCTCACAAGTTTGCACCTATTGGGTAGGCGATATTGTCTGGGCGGAGTCCTTAATGTCCACGCCGGCGAGAAACGCTTTCGCCTCTTCCATCTCGGGCCTGACGCTATCGGCATCGCGAGTCAGTGCCACGAGTTTTCCGTAGTAAGTCTTCGCTCTCTTCTGATCTGCCGCGAGCCTCGCCGCACGGGCCGCGCCGTAAATCCCACAGAACCGATTTGGGGCGCCGCGCAGCGAGGTCTCAAACTCTTGCAGGGCGGCTGTCGGTTCCTTCAGCTCAAGCAATAGCTCTCCGAGTTGCTCGCGCGCAGGGAGGATTGCGCCCGGTGTTACGGGATGTTTTTCAGTCGCATCCTCCAGGTCCGCCGCCGCGCGCATTAGCCGAAGCGATTCTTCGTTTTTGCCTTCCGCCTGGGCCAGCCAGGCCGACGCCACCTGACGCTGGATCTCAATCTGTTTGGCCCAATCGTAACCGCCTTTGACTTCAACCAGTGCCTGCTGGATATCTACTAATTTCTCGATATCGTTGCGCGCCGAAGCCGTATCGCCCGTGCGCGCAGCGCCAACCGCACGCGCAAAGTGAATGTGCGCTTCGGCCCAGCGGAAGCTTGCCCACGGGAACGCTCCCAAACTATGCGGCGGCAGTGTCAGTTTTGCCGCCTCATGCCATCGTCGCCGCTCGAGCGCATAGCGTGCGGGGATGGCAGTGAAGGCGTAGGCCACCTTAAAAGTCTCCGGGTCGGCTCTCGGAATTTTGTTCAATTCGTCGAGCACCGCCCGCGCATGTTTGTCCTGCGCACTTTGCAGGTAGGCATAGGCAAGGTAGTCCATCGCATGAAACTGCTCATCCCAGGCGCCGGAAATGTGGTTTCTGAAAGCGAACGCCTGTGCCGAGGCCTTGGCATCGAGATTTGACCGGACGGCCTCTTGCCACAAACCCAGCCGCGTGAAAATGTGTGAAGGCATGTGCTGCGCGTGGGCCGAGGCGGGCGCGATCTTCGCGTAGCTGCGTGCGGCGGGCAGGGCCAGATGGGCCAACGCCGGATAGTCGTAGCTGTGAATGAGGTAGTGTGTGACGCCGGGATGCAGCGGTTCGCGCGCCAGAACGCGATTCAAAATCTGCGCGGCTTTCTTTTCATTTGTATAGGTCTTGTCATCGTCCATCATCCCCGTCGTGATCAGAGTCAACGCATAAAAGACGGCCGCTTCTCGGTCTGCCGGATAGCGCCGGTAAAGCTGCTCCATCGCTTTACTGTAAGCGAACGTGCGTGTTCGATGATCAAGTTTATCAGCGTCTTTGTAAAAAATAGTTATCGCCGCGATGAAATCTCGCTCGCGTTGGCTCCGTGCACCTGCGGCTTTTGCCTTTTCCAACGCGGTCGTTCCCTTCTGCAACTCGGCCACTGTCGGTGGTGCCCAGATTGAGTGGTAGTTGCTCATCGCGATGCCCCAGTAACCCATGGCGCATCGTGGGTCAGTGACAGTAACTTCAGTGAACGCCTTTTCAGCCTCCTCATACTCGAACGAATGAAGCCACGCGACTGCACGATTGAATTGCTTCTGTACCCGCGGGTTACAGGAGACGGTGAAGTTTACCTGCCCTAGCTTTTCCGAAGGGTCATGCTTGTGCATATGCTGGGGCTGGTGAGCCTCTTGCGCGGCGGCGGATAGGGCATTGCAGAAACAAGCGACAAGAAGGGCCGTGATTAATAATTCGACGATCCGAAGAGAGCGGTTCATAGGTTCTCCACTTTGGGGGTAGTTACAGGCGAAAAGGTGGGGGGGCCATTTCTATTCACAATGGTGCGACGCAGATGTGCTTTTATGATAAAGCCCGCGGCGATGTCAAATGACGGCTTTGCACAAAAAGTAAATAAACGATCGGCTGAGCTATATCAGAACCGCGAGCTGTAGCGACCGGCCAGATGTTCAACTCGAAAGTGAGTAGATTAATGGTAATGTTTAATGCGTTTTCTCCAACAGTCGCCTCTCTAGCCGGTCGCTACCACCACCCCACGCGGGCTGCCCGCGCGGGGACCCCGGTCCGCTTCCGGTTCTGATACAGGTGAAGCAGTTTTTGTGCAAAGCCTCAAATGACTGTCTTGCGTGCGCCGAACCACGCTCCTCTTTTCGAGGTAAAAGACTAACTCACTTCACTACTTTGCGCCTTGGCCGCTGCTTCGCCGAAACCGACCGAATGATGAGCTTACCGCGACCGCTGGTCGCCATTGGGGCCTTAGCCTGAGCAACCGCGGCGGCAATAAGCGCTTCAACCTCAGGGCGCGCCAACACGTCGGCGGACTCGAGACGGATTGAGCGAGTCTGATTGCCGGATCCGCGCAGAATTTTTTTCGGGTCGGGCAGCTTGGCGCCCCACAAGAAACAAAGGCCCATGCTGTTTGCGCCGGCAAACATCGAAACAATACAGTCCGAAGGTCGCTCCGTCGGGCCGTAGCCGATGACAAAGAAGTTGTAATTATCGTAGACGAACTCGTTAGCAGTCGGGAATCTTCTACGCAGTGACTTGCGCACCGCGCGTATCAAAGTTTGCTGCTTCGGTTCGAACTTATCGATAAAGCTTTTGAGCTGCCTTTCGGCGTCGGCGAGTTTCGGTCTGGCCTTTGCGATTCCTTTCATTTGTGGCATCAGCCCTTCAATTCTTGCAATCCCCGGCAGTGAACTGCTGGGCTATTTTTCAGTCGTCCCGCTAAACGCGGACAAGATAACCTATTACTAAAGTTGCTTTTAGGATCCGGCGCTACCGCGCTCGGTTCTGTAAGCGCTCCGGCTAACGCCAAACTGACCTCTAGCTTCTTGTTGCTAAAACCTCAAGGTACTCGCCGTCAACCTGCGTCGTACCGTCCGTCGCTCGATTATGCTCGGCCCAAAGTCGCTCCAGGTCCGTTCGCAAGGCAGCCTGACCGTCGGTGTCGAGTGACTCGAAGGCGCGTTGCGTGGGGCCGTAATACATGCGGAAAGTTTCGACCACCTCGCTCGGCCCAAAGGGAAATTCGAAGTCACACATCTGCCGCGTCAATTGTAAATCCGCAATTCCCTCACTCAATCGTTCGCGGACAATTTCTTCATCACCCCACTTGAGAGGCGACGGCATACTGGGCGGCGGCGGCACATGCTTACCGGTCGTCCTGAACATCTGTCCGACGAATCCTTCCGGCGACCAATTCGCCATAGCAATCTGTCCGCCAGGCCGGCAGACGCGCACGAGTTCAGCGGCCACCAGCTCCGGGCGTGGCGCGAACATGGCTCCGAACATACTCACTACTACATCAAAGGCTGCGTCGTCATACGGCAGACTCTCCGCATCGCCTTCGTCAAACTGAATAGTGAGATCTTCGGCTGCGGCACGGGCGCCGGCCTGTTCAAGCAAATTCGTGGCGATATCAACGCCGGTCACAACGGCGCCCGCGCGCGCCGCCGGTATCGCCAGATTGCCGCTACCGCAAGCGACGTCGAGCGCGCGCACGCCCGGCTTTAGCCTCAGGCGCGCAATGAATTCTTCAGCACTCGTTTCAATAACCTTTGCGACCTGGCCGAAGTCGCCAGCCATCCACATAGCCTTCAATCGCGTTTTCAAAGACTCCATTTCAGGACTAATCGCACTCATAGATCACGCTCCTTAACGAAGATAGATTTACTGACTATTCTTATTTCTCTGTGCACCCTCAGTCTTTATCAGAACCGGGAGCGCTAGCGACCGGCCATAGAGGCAATTTTAATTAGTGACGCATTAAGCATCGCATTTCTGCTCAATTTTTACAGGTGAACATATGCCGGTAGCTACCACCACCGCACGCGGCTGCCCGCGCTGGGACCCCGGTCCGTCTCCGGTTCTGATACGCCCCTCCGATTCTTTTTTTGTTCAACGGCGTTTGGGATGCTTATGAATTTCTCGCTCTCCGAGGAATCCATCGCCGTACACTCTTGCAATAGTCACCGTACGATTGACCAAACTTATGCCTCAACGCCGGCTCTTCGTAAAGCACGACGACAAGGGAATAGAAGATGAATGCAAAGGCTGTATATGCAAATAATCTCCACGAGGCAAACAACAAGGCCTCGCCCAGGAGGATTGACACAATCCCGACGTACATGGGATTTCGGACATAACGGTAGAGTCCTCGCACGACAAGTTGTTTTGGCGGATCAAACGGAGCCGGCGTTCCTTTACCGGCAAATGTAAAATCCCAGGCACACCAGACATAAATCGCTATGCCTATTAAGAGCGGCAACATTCCGAAATAGCGAAACGCGCCAAGCTGAATAGGCGTTGGAGCAGACGCCGAGGACAACAGCCAATAAGGGATTAAGATGGTAACGGTCCCCGGAATAAAGATCGTAAAAATTATTGTCTTGATCAGAACCATTGGCACATCTTATTTGTCCTGGTAGGTAGCAGCCTCATTAGCATTTTGTACCTCCGACGAACCTAGCTGGTGGCTGGAACGCCGAACCGCTTCAGGCCAGCGGCCACCACCAGGGCGACAATAAACGCGGGCACACCGGTCAGAAGGGGCCATGCTACCAGGGCAATGAGCATTCGGGGTCGATACCCCGCGGCTGATCCCAGGTCGTGAATGTTTGCCATGAATGCGAGCGCGAAGGCGCCGAAAGCGACAGCCACGGCGGCGTGCCATGCCGTTGGCCGCGCTCGGTTACGAAGTCGAAAGTGCTCATAGGCAATGTGGGCTGCGAACACCACTCCACTGATGACAAAGGCGGACAACCGCCAAAAGAATTGCATCTGACTGGACGCAGCCTCCCCGGCCAATGTGGAGGAGGCAAAACCGATCGCCGGGTAGAGCACGCCGACGAGTAACGCTGTGCTGAGCCAGCGTTGGCGGGCAGAGTGGTCCATATATTTGATACGCTTCACTCGCTCGCTACGCTCTCCGATTCGTTGCAAGCGGTTTTGAGCAACCGCGAGGCTAACGACTTGCGATCAGTAAATGGCTGCAAGGTTGCTTTTATCAAAAGTGATGGAGTTAGTTCCAGCCCGAACATCGACACGTAAGTTCCAGACAAAATGTTGATTGCCGTAGGGCACGATCGCAACCAGCCACATCGTTTGCGCTGGAACATTGGCGAACGACACATTGCCGTTGGGACCGAGCTTGATCATCCGCAGGTAAGAATCCTTCATCGCATCTGTCCCCTGCTTGCACCGCGGGCTTTGCGCTTTGCACATTTCACTCCAATTCGCGATCGCCGACTGTCGTCCCGTGGCGTTCCCAAAACCGGTGTTTCGCAAGATGTCTTCGAAACTCTGTTTGACGACAATCAGGGAAACGTTGCCGAAACGGTTAGGGTTTTCGCCGGCAAAGCCATTTAATATGGCGAGTGACCCGACGGCCGATGGAGTGGTTGGCGACGCCGGACGGGCGTTCGTAACGGATGGAGTGACCGGCGCCGATGGACGAGCGTTAGTAGTCGCGGGCGTTGGATTCACGCGCAAATCACGTGCAGCGGTGCTCGATGCTGGATTTTCTCCTTGCGGCGCGAGCGTTCCATACGCACAGCTGTCTGAGCTGGCCGCATAAACGGGATCGCCCTGCTGATTCTTGCCAACAACCTTTTGCCCATAGATTGGAATGCTCGCGCCGTTTCCGACCAGCGTACCGTCAAGGTCTAGTTTGAACGCCAGCGGAGCACCGGCGCCCTCGACATTCACGATCACTTCGCCATTTCGGAACGCCACCGTGTATGGGTTTTCGTCCCTCGTAACATGGCAACCGACGATCGCCTTGTGGTCAAGAAATTCGATATTCGCTCCGCCCTGGCCGTAATAAGTCCCCCCCATCCTGAGCCCGTTCGGCACAAACACCTCCTCACCTCCCAAGGAGTCCTCAACGACCTTCAACAACCCGGTCGACTCTTCTCTGGGCGCGTTAGATGGTTTCGCAGCGGGCTCTGGAGTAATTGTGCCCGCCATACAGCGAATAGTTTTTGGAATGTAAGGCGCAGGGGTCGTCGTCGTGGTTGGTGGAGTATATTCGGTTGAGGTTGTGGTCTGCGGAACGGAGTAAGTTTGGGCGCCGGTCTGCGTCGCATTCTGCTGTTGCCCGGCGGCAATAACGTCCGTCCGGTTCATCTGCACCTGCGTGGTCGTCGTTACCTGATGCGCTTCGCCGGGTGTGGTTGTGGTTGTCGAACCCCCCGGCACGAATCCGTGGATTGCCAACGGCCCGGGACCGACCAGCGCCAGATCGGGCCGTAACGCGAGGGTAACGGTGTCATCGTCGTTCTCGATGTGGACGAGGATTTCGCCTCCCTTCCTTTCTAAGGTGTACGAAGAATTCCGATTGACGCCGGAGCAGCCGACCTGCATGAAGCGTTCGGACCAGAAATTCGCGTAAAAGTTCGGCGTCTTATAAAAGCCCCGCAGCAGGAGGCCGGGCGCGGGCGGATCAAACTTCAAACCTTTAATGAGTTTTTTTAACCCGCCCGTAAGCAACTCTTCAGTATTGGGCGCGCCTGCGGACTGGTCTTTCGGGCCGACAGTAAACACGGTGCCGGCGCTTTCTTCCCGATGTTTGTCGTAGATTGCGCTCCTGTTTTTGTCGGACTTGAGAAGCAGCTCGCGAAATCCTTTCGAGAAAAACTTCTCCATCATCTCGTCGTGCAGGTCCCCATCGTGAATGTAGTTGTCGTTCTTATTTTTTGCTTTGTACCAGACGTCAGCGTAGGCCTTCCAGTACATGTCCTTGATACGGTTTTCATCTGGCGTAGCCTTGTTTGGCATAAACCGGTGTTCAAGGCCGTAGGCCATACTATCGATGATCTCCATCAGGTGTTTGAAGGCCCCCATCTGCCGCTCGGCCGTATCCGCGGCATCCTTGCCTTTTATCTCGCGCAATATCCGCTCTGGTGCGGGCATTTCGCTTATCCATCGGGGATTCGTGGTCTGCGCGGTTACGGGAAAAGAGAAAGTTACAAGAATTATCGAAAAGCAGATCGTTGAACAGGAACTAAGATTTTTCATAAACGCCTCTCCTCAATTTCGCTCCTAAGCACAGTCATTAGCTCCAGGTCTTAACCTCGACGGGTACACGAAACCATTTTGTTTAGAGGA
>DATLBQ010000428.1:0-3712 GCA_035526805.1 Pyrinomonadaceae bacterium | reverse complement strand
AATGTCGCCTGGTCTTTCATCGCGTGTCGCATGTTCGCGACGATGGTAATGAAGCGGCTTTGATCATTCTGGGGTAGACCAAAAGCGGCGAGCACTTTCTCGCGCCCAGCACCCTCGCCCGGTACGACCCGTCTTGTATCCATTCCGTTGTAAATGATCTCGATTTTGTCTTTGTTCACCCCGTCGTGGATCAACTCTTTTCGCACGGCTTCGGAGTTAACAACTATGACGTGAGCGAGGTCAAAAGCGCGACGCTCGGCCCACTTCTGGGCTCGAGTCCGAACTCCTTCGGTTTCGCGGCGAGCAGCGATGCGCACAGGTACACGAGCGATCGCGGCTCCCATCATCCCAAAAATGTTGGTGTAAAAATCATAGGTCTGAACAACTTTGATCTTCTTTTCGCGCAGCAATTTAGAAAAACGGATAATCTGACTGAGGGCGTTGGCGTCGTAAAATTTAGTGAGTGGGAATTCCGGAATCTGAGTGAAACCGATTTGCTCGGCTTCATCGCGCAGAACGCCTTGCCCATCAAGACATGCCAGGTAGACTTCGTAGCGTCCGCTTTCCCGCAAAAGCTTGGAAACTTGAACGGCCTGACGTTCACTTCCTCCCTGCGCGAAACTACCTACCAGCTGTAAGACGGATGGTTTCATCCTGAGATTAGCAATGATCTGTCGTCTGCGTTTCGCAGGTGCGCGTTTGGGGGAACGCTTGTTTCATTTCGCAGCCATTTTTCGAGAACGAAAAGGTACCAAAGCTGATTAGGAGCGGAGCCTTCCCGAGCGGCCTGCTCCGATCGTTCCAATACCTTCTCGATACTTATCAACCCTTCTGCTTCAAGCATTCCGCCACAAAGCAACTCTTCGAAAGGGACGCGCCAACGTCCGGCCAGCCAGCGCTGCACCGGAACTCCGAAGCCACGCTTGCGTCCGCGCGCAACCCGCTCGCCCAGATGTCGGCGTGCGAGTTCTCGCAAAATGGCCTTCAACTGTCCGCCGCGGAGACGAACGTCGTACGGCAGCCGCGCGGCAAACTCCCACAAATCTTGATCGAGGAAGGGGGAACGTGCTTCCAGAGCATAGTGCATGGTAGCCCCATCAACCTTCGTCAGGTACTCACCGACGAAACGGGTGCGGCGATCATAATCCAGGAATTCCGTTAACAGCTGGCGGCTTGATGCCTGGGACCAGGTGATGTTCCGTTGTTGCACAGTCGCATCTTGCAACCGCGGTCCCAACATATGGTGTTGCTGATAGACGGGTAGCCCGTCGTGCGTCCACGTCACTGCGCCTAAGCCGCCGGTCGCGTAGTTGAGAAATGAAGCCGCGCGACGCAAGCCACCCACACGGGGAAGATATCCACCGGCGATGCGCCATGCGTAGGAGAGAGAGGCGGGTAAGCGACGAGCGAGGCGTTGGGCCAGGTGGAAGTGGCGGTGCTCTGGGTAACCGAGGAACACGTCGTCACCTCCATCGCCGGTGAGCAGGACCTTCGCCTCTCCGGCGACCGCTCGCGATACCCTAAGCATGCCCAGGCCTGACGCGCAGGCAAAGGGTTCGGAATACGCCGAGACTTGTTCGTCCACCGATGGCGCATCATCAGCTGAGAGACTTAGCACGCGATGTTTGATGCCGAGGCCCGCGGCCGTTAACCGGGCATCCTCAGTTTCATCCCACTCATCACCGGGAGTCCCCACCGTAAAAGCTGTTATGTCGCCGCCCAGTTTGGCGATCGCCCAACAAACGAGACTGGAATCCACTCCGCCGCTCAAGAGCGACCCAACCGGCACGTCGGCAAACAAGCGCTTCTCAACAGCTTTTAGAAACAGCCGTTCAGTTTCGAGGACCGCTTCTTCAAAAGATATCGCCGTGTCCTCCACTGCTGGAGGCATCCAGTAGTTGTATGTACGAACACCAGTCTTAGGCGACCATTCAACAATCGCGCCGGCAGGAACTTTAACAGCTCCGCGGTAGATCGCCCGGTCGTCCGGCACATAGCCGAATTCAAGATAGTCCACGACGGCCTGCTCGTCGATGTCTCCAACTAAGCCTGCACTCTTAAGCGCGCGCACTGTTGACGCGAAGGCGATACCATTGTCTGGTGTAGAAGTGTAGATGAGCGGCTTCACGCCCAGGCGGTCGCGCACGAGGAACAATTTGTGAGCGTCTTGATCCCACAATCCGAAAGCGAACATCCCGCGCAGCCGCTGCACCAGGCCATCGATCCCCCACGATTGATAACCTTCGACCAAGACCTCCGTGTCGGTCTCGCTGTGAAAGACCTTACCCTTCGCCTGTAGTTCTCCCCGCAGTTCGCGGAAGTTGTAAATGGCTCCGTTAAAGGTCACTCCAATTCGCCCATCAGGCGACAGCATCGGCTGGCAGCCGGCTTCACTTAGATCAAAAATCGCCAGACGCCGGTGGCCAAGGACGCACGCCGGCCAGCTCTCCAGTCCTTCGCCATCGGGACCGCGCAGCTCCAGGGATTTCGTCATCATCCAAACGACATCCGTGGCGGCGCGACGATCTTCAAAACCTGCAATGCCTGTAATTCCACACATAGCGAATATTTTAAGAGCCCGAAATCAAATCACGGCGACCGGCTGCGTTGCGGCTGAGATGCTGGGACTTACTCGGGAATTATCAATAAAGATTCGATGCCATAGTTCAAGCATAAACAACGCCCAAAGCTGGGCCGAGTGATCGCGTCGACCGCGTTCGTGCTCGGTTAAGAGTTGGGTGACATAGTTCTGCTCGACGTAGCCACGGCTGCGCGCGCGCGCATCCGTGAGCGTTGCGCGAATCTGCTCACGCAGCTGTTCGTTGATCCACTGCTGGATCGGCAGGCCGAAACCCTGCTTTGAGCGGTGGAGGATATTTGACGGCACGAAGTCGGCAATGGCTCGTTTGAATATGTGCTTTGTCTCTCCGTCGTGCAGCTTGAGCGAGGCTGGGATGCGTGTCACAAACTCAATTAGCTTGTGATCCAGAAGCGGTGCCCGCGCCTCAAGCGATACGGCCATGCTCATGCGATCCACCTTGGTTAGGATATCCCCCGGCAAGTAGGTCTTGCTGTCGAGATAAAGCAGCGTATCGAGAGGATCTTTTGTGTCCCCTTGTTTTGCCAGCTGGAGGAAGTGAGTTCCGGCCAGGTGATCGTTCCCAAGTTGCGACATAAACTCCGCGGTGTACAGGGAGAGCTTGGTGAGTCGCGTGAAAACTGAGACGCTGTCGAGAAACCGATCCACACCATCGAGCGAAACGTTGTGCAGGTAGTTGCGACCCCACGCTCCGTGCGGCAGTCGTCGGCTGAGAGGTCTCAGCAGATTTTGCCGCAAAACGCGCGGGACGCTTTCAAACAACGCACGTTGGGCGTCGACCAAATAACGTGTGTAGCCCGCAAACAGCTCATCGCCTCCGTCCCCTGAAAGAGCCACCGTGACGTGGGCGCGTGCGAGCTTGGAAACCATGTAGGTGGGCAGAGCGGAGGGATCAGCAAAGGGCTCGTCGAAGTGCCAGGCAAGTTCGTCTACGAGACTACAAATGTCAGGAGTGACTACGAACTCATGATGTTCGGTACCGAAATGCAAGGCAGCGATACGCGCGTATTTAAGTTCGTCGTAGCTATCTTCGTTAAACCCTATCGAAAAGGTTTTCACGGGTCGATCGCTATGCCGGGCCATAAGGCCCACCACAGCGCTGGAATCGATCCC
>DATLBQ010000427.1:0-2968 GCA_035526805.1 Pyrinomonadaceae bacterium | reverse complement strand
GTCGCTGCACAAGAAAACGATGGGTGCGGCGATGTCCTCAGGCGCGGCGATTGTCCGCAAGGGAATTGTTCTGGCGATTGATTCTCTTCGTCGCCCGTCGCCAAGCGCCTCAGCGGTCATTTCTGTATCGACCCAGCCAGGCGCGACAGCGTTAACGTTGATACCCCATTCACCTAATTCATCCGCCAGCGATTTGGTAAAGGCGATCTGAGCACCTTTGGAGGCAGCATAGTTGGAATAGTTTGCCTCGCCACGCTGACCCGCTGTCGACGTCAGGATAACAATCTTTCCCGATTTCTGTTTCTTCATTTGAGAAACCGCCGCCCGGCATACGCTCCACGTGCCCTTAAGGTTTATGTCGATCGTCCGATCCCACATCTCCTCAGACAATGCCTCCACCGGCGCACCTTCCCAAATTCCTGCATTGCATATCAGGATATCGATGCGTTTGAAGTGTTGAAGCGCTGCATCAATCAGTTGCTGAGCTTCAAGTGGCTTCGCAACATCGGCTCGAAAGGAAATCGCTTCGACTCCCTTCCCTCGCGCGGCGTTAACCGTCGCCTCAGCAGCCTGCGCTTCTTTAACGTAGTTCACAACAACGTGTGCGCCGAGATCGGCAAGCAATTCGACCGTGGCTTTACCAATGCCACGCGCGCCGCCGGTTACTACCGCCACGCGACCGCGTAGTTTCAAGTTGTCCAGGTCCAAATGATGAGTCACCATTCTTGAGAAGCGGTTTGTCGTTTAGGCCACGGAGACTGACTTTAGGTCAGTTGCGGAGTTCAGGACGTCCGCATACTCGCGACACGCGGCGATGAAGCGATCAAACAAAGCTTGCGACAAGAGGTCGTCTCTCCATCCCAGCTCCGGGTGCCACTGCACGCCGAGCGCAAATCGTTCCGCGCGGGAATCCTCAACTGCTTCTATTAGTCCATCTGAGGTCCACGCGGTGGCGGTCAAATCCCTGCCCACGTTTTCTATTGCCTGATGATGATGACTGTTTACGAGCGCGCGATCAGTTCCGGCCAGCGCCGATAAAAGACCTGGCGTGCGCAACTCGACCGCATGCGAAGGACGATCGCGAGGAACTCCTTGTTGATGTTTGATTGCTTTAGGAAATTGCGAACCAATGTCCTGAATCAGCGTGCCGCCCCGAGCAACGTTCAGTGCCTGCAAGCCGAAACAAATCGCAAACAATGGCAGGCCCCGCTTTTCGACTTCCTCCAGAACCAACAAATCAGTTTCGTCTTTGATCGGATGCACGCTGCCTAGATTCGGATGTGGCTCTGCACCATATCGCGCCGGGTCGATGTCCGAATCGCTGCCGGGTAGTAAGACTCCGTCGAGGTCAGCCATGGCTCCAAGTATGTAATCTGCTCGCGGAATCAGGCTTATGTGAACAGGCAGGCCGCCGGCCGCTTCCACAGCTTCGCTGTAATGACGCGAGAGGTAGAAGCGGTCAGTCTCCCATTCAATCCGCATCGTTATGCCGATGCGTGGGCGAGCCGCAGCGTTCAAGTGTTCTGTCTCCTCGGGTGTTAGTAGTTCCTCTGTGCGACTTATCATAGCCTAAAACAACAGCTCAATATCACCTGGTACCCTCGTTGTGGCTATGCTTTGTAATCATAGCGGAGGGGGCGGTGGAGGCGGTTTGGAGACTCGTGACTGCTTACGACGTACCCACCAATAATACAAAGGATAAAATATGAGTCCGTTTAGAAACGCACAAACCAGATATCCATACTCAGCGTAATATTCAGTGACATGCAAATTGTACCCATGAACTTCAGTTGCGTAGCTAGCAAGGAAATATCCCGTAACAACCAACAGGCTGAGGGGTAGCGCGAACAAAAAGCCAGGCAGTCCAGCCCAGCCTGAGGCCATGTGCCTGATTTCCAGATATACGATGCCGAACATGAATAGCCAGTAGCAGAGAACCAACCGCAACCATAGTTTTGTCCCTGGTATTTTCATTTAAATGTGAGTATTGGTTTTTGACCGCGCTTGACTTGCCTTCAAACGAATTCCTATAGTGACCGTCATCAAAAATGCCAAAAGAAAGTCCCATCATTCGCAGCACCACCGTGCTGCTGGTACGCAAAGAAGGACAAGTAGCACTTGCGGGTGACGGCCAAGTCACGCTCGGCGAAACTATCATGAAAGCGAGCGCAAGGAAGGTTCGCCGACTTTATAACGATAGTATACTGGTCGGCTTCGCCGGTGCGACTGCCGACGCCTTTTCTCTATTGACCAGGTTCGAAAGCAAGCTCGAACAGTATCATGGAAACCTCGAGCGCGCGGCGATCGAACTCAGTAAAGAATGGCGCACAGACAAAATTCTCCGGCATCTCGAGGCGCTTCTCGTTGTTGCCGACAACAAGAGTTCGTTTCTGTTGTCGGGTAACGGAGATGTGATCGCGCCGGATGATGGCGTGCTGGCGATCGGCTCCGGCGGCTCTTATGCGCTGGCCGCGGCTCGGGCTCTGACACAACACACGAATTTGTCCGCGCGTGAAATCGCGGTGGCGGCTTTGAAGATTGCCGGCGACATTTGTATCTATTCGAATCAGAATATTATTGTTGAGGAACTTTGATTCGGAAAATAGTTTCGAATTTCAGTTTCGCCTTTCAAGTTCAGAGGACGAACATCATTAACCTTTGCGCGCAACGGCAGCTTATTGAAATAATTTTCATATTCAAATGGTTATTTATTTAGAAGGTGAAGTGGACGAAGAAATCAAGCTCGACGAGATGACTCCGCGTCAGATCGTTGCAGAGCTGGATAAGCATGTAGTCGGACAACGAAACGCAAAACGGGCGGTCGCGATCGCTTTGCGTAATCGTATACGTCGCCAGAAACTTCCGGCCGAAATGGCTGTGGATGTCATGCCGAAGAATGTGATCATGATTGGCTCCACTGGCGTCGGCAAGACCGAGATCGCTCGACGTCTGGCACGAATGTCAAATT
>DATLBQ010000426.1:0-13417 GCA_035526805.1 Pyrinomonadaceae bacterium | reverse complement strand
GACTGACACCGCGTGATGAATCATCTCGTTCCATCCTCTTATTGGTTCCCAAACGCTGAAAGCGTTGGCTAATCGCAGCCCAGGGTTGCGCTCTGGCAGCCCTGGGACACGAATGTAATGAACCTACGACGCAACTCTGAAGGAGTTGCGTCGCTGTCGCCGCAAAGCTGTCGCAACTCTTTCAGAGTTGCGCCTAAACATATGTGCCCTTTGTTCCCCCGGGTTTCAAAGCAAACCCTGGTCTTGAGTTAGCCACGCTTTCAGAGTATTCACTTCGCGACCACTTCAAGCTTTGCTGTCTGATACTTTAATGAACTGGTACCAACCATGACGTCAAACCGACCAGGTTCAACCACGGTTTCCATTTTCAGATTAAGAAAGGAAAGTTTGTCGGGTGTAACGGTGAACTCAACGACTTTACTTTCGCCTGCCGCTAGTGAGATGCGCTTAAAATCTTTCAATTCCATTACGGGTCGCGTTACGGAGCTCACCAGATCACGAATGTAAAGTTGCACGATCTCATCTCCTGCACGGTTGCCCGTATTGCTGACGGTAACGCTGACCTTAGTCTGACCCTGGGGTCTGATTTGCGCAGGGCTCAGCCTCACGTTCGAATAGTTGAACGTCGTGTAGCTCAAACCGTATCCAAACGGAAACAAGGGTTCTTTGCTGGTGAAAAGGTAACCACGACGAGCCGTAGGCTTGCGGTTGTAATAGGCGGGCAATTGGCCAACTGAGCGCGGGAAAGTCACTGTCAACTTGCCCGCCGGATTGAAATCGCCAAACAGGACATCGGCGACGCCGACCCCTGTTTCCTGACCAAGATAGAAACCTTCGAGGATTGCCGGTACGTTTTCTGCAATGTAATTAATCGAGAGCGGTCCGCTGTTGATAAGCATAACAATCGTCGGCTTACCAGTTTCCAGAACGGCTCGTACAAGGTCATTCTGCCGCCCGACCAGATCCAAACTGTCGCGATCTCCCAGATGGTTATCGGCCCAAGCCTCCTTGTTCGTATCTTCGTTACCGCCCAGCACAAGCAAAGCGACCTCCGCGGCGCGCGCGACCTCGACGGCCTGAGCGATCAACTTTTCATCGTCCGCGGCATTGTTGAGAAGCGACGAATCGGCGAACCAGTCACCGCCCTGCTGAGTAATCTTGCACCCTGCCGCATAAGTTACTTTGATCCGGTTACCGGCTTTTTCCGTAATCCCCTGAAGCACGCTAACGCCGCGACCCGGATCGTCGCTGTAGCCACCGAGATGTACGCGGGCAGCGTTTGGTCCGATGACGGCGATAGACCGCAACCTGGAGAGATCCAGGGGCAGCAAATTATTTTCATTCTTTAGGAGCACGAGTGACCGCCGCGCTGCCTCGGCTGCCAACTCGCGATGCTCACGTGAGTTCGTCACCCTAACGGCTCGATCAGGATCGACGTAAGGATTCTCGAATAGGCCAAGAAGGAACTTCGCCCGAAGGTTACGTGCAACTGCTTTGTCGATTAGCGCTTCGGAAACTGTTCCTTTTCTGACCAAATCATGCAGCAGTGGAAAGCAATTCGGATCAGGCAGCTCAGTGTCCACGCCTGCTTCGAGGGCCAGCCGGGCTGCTTCCTCTTTGCCGCCGGCCACGTGATGCAAGTCTTGTAACTGAGGAATTCCGTAATAGTCAGAGACAACGTGGCCTGTGAAACCCCACTCCTGCCGCAGAACTCTTTCCAACAGCCACGAGCTAGCGTGCGATGGCACGCCATCAATCTCGTTGTAAGAAGCCATTACGCTCATGATGCCGCCTTCTGTCACGGCCGCTTTGAAACTGGGCAGGAAGATCTCGCGGAGGACACGCTCGGAATAGTTTGCGGGGGCGACGTTCGTGCCGCCTTCCGGTTGGCCGTGAGCGGCAAAGTGCTTGGCCGTGGCTATGACGTGACTGCCATCGATAGTTGGTCCTGGTCCTTGCAAGGCTTTAACGATTGCGACCGCCATGCGGGAAACGAGATAAGGATCTTCTCCATAAGTTTCCTCTGTTCGCCCCCAACGAGGCTCACGCGCGACATCCAGGTTCGGCCCAAGCACCTGCTGGCTGCCGCGAGCTCTGGTTTCAAGCGCTCCCGCAGCGAAAATTTTTTCTATAAAATCCGGATCCCAGGTGCTGGCGAGTGAGATTGGTTGGGGGAAGCTTGTGCTTCCCCGGGCCATGTGACCGTGCAGGATCTCGTCATGAAGGATTGCAGGAATTCCCAGTCGCGTGTTTTCTATCAACCACTTCTGCACTGCGTTTGCAAAGATGGCTCCATCACGCGGCCCCTTCTGCTCCCGCTGACGCGCGATCTGCCCGATTCCGTATTTCATTACCTGCGCGGCTTTCTCCGGTGAGAAGTCGCCGCGATCGGTTGCAAAATCAGTCTGCGCATTTTTCTGCGGCCGGTTTGACCAAAGACAGGTCATCTGGGCAAGCTTTTCTTCCAGTGTCATGCGCGAGAGAAGATCGTCCACACGTTGTTCGACGGAAAGGCGCGGATTCTTGTAGTCAGGGATCTGTCCCTGCGAGCGAGCTTTATCTGATGGCTTTGAAGCCACGACTGCGATCAGCAGCCCCAAGGTGAGGAGAAAGCGGAGTTTGGCAAAGAGTCTCAGCTGCCTGGTAGGTAACGTTGAACGACCTCCGCCGGTTTCTGGTCCTAAACTAATCTCGATGCCCAATGATTTCATTTAGAATGTTCGATTCGAGGAAAGCTTTATTAGCACAAATCGTAGCCATCGATAAAGACAATTTTGGGATGGCTTTGGCCGAGCGGTAGACGCGACTTCGCAAACACCCTTTCTCATCGTCTCGATGAGTTTCCGCATTGCTATTTTTGGCGAAGTGCTCTCGCCGGAGAAATAGACCAAACACAGTGGGCGAATTTTGGCTTGGTGTGAGTAGCTCAGTTAGAAATTTAGTGAGGCAGTTGGTTTGCAGAACCGAGCGCGGTAGCGCCGGTACTAAAGCAGCTTCAGTAATAGTACGTTGTCTGCCTAAACCTCTCACTGAAGTAGACGTTAGTATCCGGCGCTACCGCGCTCGGTTCTGTGTCATGATTTGGTTTTCTGTAACGGAAACTTAGTTTGCGCGCGTTGAACGACTCACCATCGCAACCTAACAAATTGCTTTACTAAGGACACTACGTCTGCCCCACAGTGGGCATGACCCAGCCCTTTCGAGTAAGATGCCAAGGTGTTTGGCCGCGAGTTAAACAGGATTGAGTGTCCCTTTAATAAATCAAGGTGTGAAGGATTAACTGCCGCTTGGCTTAGAACAGCCGCTTCCACGAAAGTGGTCAGTAATTCGAATCTACCAGCGCACACCATTTCCTAATCCAGTCCCGGGCTGGACTTCGGTGTCTCAGCATTCGTTCGGAAGTTTCCCAGAACTGACTCAATGATTGCTGAATCCATCGCCCACTATCGGATAATCAAAAAGCTAGGCGCAGGCGGGATGGGTGAAGTCTATCTGGCGCTGGATACTAAGCTCGATCGCAAGGTCGCAATCAAAGTCCTGGCCCCAGACTTCATTGCCGAAGAAAACCTCAAGAAACGATTAGTCAGAGAAGCTCGGGCCGCCGCCAAGCTGGACCATCCCAACATCTGTGCCATCTACGACGTCAACGAAGCAGACTCGCTCACTTTCATCGTGATGCAATACATCGACGGTGAAATGCTCGCCGAAAAGATGGAGCGCAAGCCGCTGGGCGTCAGCCGGTCGTTGGCTATAGCCGAGCAGGCCGCGGAAGGACTGGCTGAAGCTCACGCGCACGGCATTGTTCACCGCGACATCAAACCGCATAACATCATGATCACTCCGCGTGGCCAGCTCAAAATCCTGGATTTTGGCCTGGCTAAACAAATGAGCTCCATCGATACGGTGGATCATGAGGCGGCGACAGCCCAGCTGTTGAGTAAGCCCGGACTGGTTGTCGGGACGATGCCGTACATGTCGCCGGAGCAGGTGAAGGGCGAACCACTCGATGCGTCCAGCGATATATTCAGCCTCGGCGTGACCTTATATGAAATGCTCGCCGGAAAGCACCCATTCAAAGATAAGAGTGCTGCCGTCACCATGTCTCGAATATTGCTCGGCGAACCCATTCCGACCGAGCAGTTTCAAACTCAAGTTTCGCCCGAGTTACAAACCCTTTTGAGCAAGATGCTCTCCAAAGATAAAGCGGAACGGTATCAAAGTGCCCAGGAATTCCTAACAGATTTAAGACAACTGCCTGCTCAACCCGCAGCGGACGACACTCAGCCATATGCGACCCGGACCAAAGAGGTTTCACCGATCACGCGGAAGGAAGAGGTAGCCGACAGTATTCTCAGCAAAGCGCGGCGAAATAAGTGGCCGCTTCTGGCTTCAGCACTCGCACTCATTCTATTAGCGGTGGCTGTTAGCCGGTGGCTACCTACAGAGCGCGCTGACTCCTTAGCGATCCTGCCGTTCAGCTATGCAACGAGCGACCCGCAACTCATGGCTAATCCCGACCGCGAATATCTAAGCGACGGCATGACTGAAAGCATTATTAACAACCTGTCCCAATTGACCAACTTGAAAGTGATCGCTCGTAGTTCGGTGTTCCGCTACAAAGGTAAGGACCTTGACGTTCAGGCGATCGGGCGTGAACTGAATGTGCGCGCTGTCCTGGTTGGTCAGATCAAACAAGCAGGAGATGAATTAACCATCACTGCTGAGCTGATGGACGTTCAAGGGAACAGTCGGCTTTGGGGTGATACGTATCAGCGAAAGACCGCCAACATCCAGACTGTCCAGAAAGAAATCGCCAGAAACGTTTCCGAAAAACTGCGCCTGAAATTGACCGGAGCGGATCAGACCCAACTGGCCAGGACCGACACTGAAAGCGGCGAGGCGTATGAGGCCTATTTGAAGGGACGCTATCATTGGAACAAGCGCACCGATGAAGGCTTCAAACAGGCGACTGATTTTTTCCAGGAAGCGATTGTAAAAGATCCAAACTATGCGTTGGCCTATACCGGACTAGCGGATTGCTACACGCTACGAAGTGATTACGGCTTTCTCCCGTCGCGGGAAGGCTACGCTTTGGCGAAGGGCGCCGTAACCCTTGCACTCAAGTATGACGAGAGTCTGGCGGAGGCGCACACCTCGCTGGCCTCCATCAAGGCCGTTACGGATTGGGATTGGCAGGGGGCGGAGAATGAGTATCGCAGGGCAATTGAGTTAAATCCAAAGTATGCCACTGCCCACCATTGGTATGCAGCACAGTTGTTGTTACAAGGCAGGCTGGATCAGGCGCTCCAGGAAATCAAAAAGGCGCAACAGCTGGATCCTCTTTCGCTGGGCATTAATAAGGATTTCGCAGTCATACTCCTTTACGCAGGCGATTACGATAAGGCCCTCGAACAGTGCCGGAAAACTCTGGAGATAGAGCCAACCTTTCGCGTAATGTCCACTTACATTGCCCAAATCTATGAATTACAACAGAAATATCCGGAGGCTACCGCCGAACTGGAAAGAGCACACGCGGCCGCCCCTGAAGATGTGGAGATCACTTACGGACTCGGCCAGGCATACGCGCTAAGGGGGAAGAAAGATGAGGCGCTGAAGATATCAAATGAGTTGAATCAACCCGGAAAGCAAGCTGTCTATCTACCAAAAGAAGCAGCTTATCTGTATGCCCTACTTGGCGAAAAGGAGCAGGCGGTTGCGATCTTACAAAAGGCTGCCGAGAACCATACGATGTCTGTGGCGGAAGTCAAAATGGATCCTCGCCTCACTGAGTTGCGCAAAGACGCGCGCGTAGTTGAGCTCCTGCAGAAGATCGGATTGTCGGAGTAAACATTACTGCAAAACTCGCAATGACACCGGCAAAGGATATCGATGAGCTTCAGCTTATTCGTTACCTTGCATAGGAGTCTTCTTCAAAGACAACGACAAGCTAAAGCTTATCGAACACAAGAACAAAATTGAAGACCGCGAAGAATGAACAGTGGACTGTTCACCTTCGCAGTCTTGAATAGGGGAATTGCCTGAATTAAGGCTTAGCTATTTCTTTTTCGCAGCCTTCTTCTTAGCAGCCTTTTTTTTAGCAGTTTTCTTTTTGGGCTTTTTGGTAGGCTCGCCGCCTTTAAGTGACCCCATTTTCAGTTTTTCCTTTCTGAGCTATTGGACTTGGTCCAAGGATCTGGAATCACTAGCTTCCGACCAGTCTTGAACTCATGGCACTCTATATAAGTTTTCTTTCGAGGTGTCAATAACTTTAAAATTTTGGTAGTGCGTCAGTTTGGACTAAGGAAGGTGCTTATAGAACCGCGCGCGGTAGCTCCGGATGCTAGAGTCTACTTTAGGGGTAACTTTTGTCATACAAGCGCAATTAATAGCTATATTGCTTTTAGCATCCGGCCCATCCACCACCCCAGCGGGGCTGCCCCGCCGGGGACCCCGGTCAGCGCCCGGTTCTGTAGCTGGCTGGTACACTGATTTCAAACTGATCCTGCAACATGTTAATAGTGGTTTGATTCGTACTAATGACGAAAGCATCCGAGCTGATGGCCAGCAGAGACACATCGATCGAACGCGGCTTGGAATTTATCTATCGTGTCGCCAGCACAACGGATGGCTTTGATAGTTATGGGAGCTTGTTGATCTGCTGCTTCGCGCTCATGGGCGCTACTTCGCGTGATCCGAGCCTCCGACAATTGGCAAGGTCACGGGCGCAAAAACTCGCCCAACGCTGGAGCCGTCTGCATCCAGTTGTTCCGGCCGATGTATCCGCAGATCTCATCCTTGATTTTATCCTGGTCCGCTACGCCTTAAGCCGCCTTGGTATGCGGGATGTCATACTCAAAGCGCAAATAGACTCTGCCGCCCAACGGTTTTCAGCTAAGGACTTGTTGGGCTTCGACCCCTTAAGCGAGCCGCCCGCGAATGACCTGCCTTGCCGGTGCGACTGTGGCCTGAAGAATCAGCGCGGGCGAATGTTCTGCAAGCAATGTCGACGGCGCCTGGAAAATCAGAGCCGTTATAGAGTTTGGATGGAAGCACTGGCCAACACCTACATTTCGGAGCGGTGCGGCCTGAACTGTGGGGCTCGCTATCTGGATGTTCTGAGGTGGCTGCCTACGATGCGACCTTACCCGGTTGGCGCTGACGGCAACGTTGAATCCTTGCGCGAAGCCATCTACGCCGTCACACACATCGTCTATACCTTGAACGACTACGGCACCTACCGGCTACGCCCAAGTTGGCTGCCGCGGGAGTTTTCATTTTTGCAGGCGAATGTGGCCGGCGCCTGTGGGCGAAAAGACCCGGAGGTGCTGGGTGAGTTGCTTGACTCGCTGAAAGCCTTCGGTTTGCGCAGCAGTCACCCGTTGATAATGCGCGGCATTGAATACTTGCTGGCAGAGCAAAACGAAGATGGGAGTTGGGGTGATCCAGATGAGGAAAATATTCGCACGCGCTGCCACACGACCTGGACGGCGATCGATGGACTGCGTACTTACGCCTGGCGCGGTGAGCGCTTGATCCGCCCCGACGTCACATCGATGTTAAAACGATGGGCGCGATGAACGTTCTCCCCGACGCGGAGACACGCGATTCACAAGTACTGACAGCTTTGTCCCAAGAGTCCAGAGCTTGTTCCGCTTCGGCTTTGCCGCCGGATGTGAGGGGGTGGCTTTGCCCCGCCGTACCTTGGCTCTATTTTTTTGGGCTACGCCTTTGGTGTGGCCGTTGGCCCGAGAGTTTTGAAGGGCAAAGCCTGAACCAGGGGCTAAGCCAGGGAAAATCTGCTCGCTGCCGGCGGGGCAGAGCCACCGCCTCACATCCAGCGGCAAAGCCGAAAAGGTAGTAACGCAAGACTGTTTGAAGAAAAGAAGTATGGCGAGACACCGATACATTTCAGCAGTTCGCCTTTAATCACAAATCACAATTGAATCTATTCATGATGTTGTCTTTTTTCGATTTGCCTAGATATAGCTTGGATATCTCCTGGGCGATACGGCAGGGCGTGAATTGTTTGTCACCGAAGTCGGCGTTACTTAGTACGATAATACCAAGACTCTCCGCTCTCTTTGCCTCGATGCGCTTGCCCCCTTCCGGAACAACCCATTTTGAGGCGCGGCCGATAAAGCTGCGCCAGGCTAACCATTCGCCGCGATGGTATTCACTGCGAAATTCATACTTTCTGTTAACAAGCTTACCCTTCACCTTGACCGGGCCCTCATACTTGTCCCGAATGAGACGCCAGCCGGCACCATAGTTCACCTGCTTGCGATTCTTGATCAGCACCGGCGACCACAAAAGTGCTCGAGCCGGTAAATGGTAATCCAACGTGTGCAGGAATTTCTCCCACATTGCCAGGTCTCTAATTGTCGAGTGAACATTGCCATCGCCAACGATGAAGTTGAGCGGAGTGTAACCAACCGGGACAAAGCGGCCTTTCACACGGTTGTAGCACTTGGCGTGATTCGCTGTTTGGGGATCATCAGGAGCGAAACCATACTCTTCATCAAAGACGTATGTGTTTCTCATCTCCGCATCAATGCCGAAAACTACAGTTTCCATAACGTAGCGTGCGAAAGGCTGTTCAGCAACTCTTTCCACCAATTCTGCGAGTACGACATAACCCGAATTCGAATAGACGTATTCAGTGTCGGGGGCGCGAACTCGTTTTCTAGTTGCTAGCCATTCCAGTACGTTCTTGTTTGAAAGTTCCTTTTTCTTTCTATTTGGCATCGTTGGATACCAATGGTCTGGCTTTTCCAGCGCCTTGTTGTAAAAACCTTTTGCGCGTGGCTTTAGCTGCTCATAAATGTCGAAGTAGGACGGAAGCGAGGACGTGTGGTGGAGCAAGTCCTCAACCGTTATGGCGTCGGCCCAACGTGGAAGTTCAAAAAAAAAGTTCGAGAGAGGTTCATTTAAGTCGAGCTGACCGTGGATGATGAGGTTATAAACTGCGGCAGCAGTAAACTGCTTGGACAACGAACCCAGATCAAAAACGGTGTTCGGTTTAATTTTGGCTCCGGTTTCAAGATTCGCGTACCCATAGCAGTTTAGATGGACGATCTTCTTGTTCCACCTAACCGCCACAGCTACACCAGGGACGCGTTCGCCCTTTTTAAAAGCACCGTCGCACAACCTATCCAGATAGTTGGTGACGATCTCATCGATCTTTGCCAACTTCGGCAGCGCATTTCGCTTTCGACTATAAACTTTTTTCGAAGTCATGAAGACCTCCGGCGACCACTGTGGCGAGAACATTCAACCACAGTTGAAATTATTCATGATGTTGTCTTTTATTAACGGGCCCCAATACAAGCGCGATATGTTTTGGGCGATACGGCAGGTAGTGAACTGTTTGTCACCGAAGTCCGCATTACTTAGCACGATGATCCCGAGACTCTCCATTTTTTCAGGATTAACATCCTTACCCCCTTTCGGAACGGGCCATCGTGAGCCACGGGCGAAATAACTGCGCCACCCTAACCATTTGCCACGATGGTACTCAGCACGACTTTCATACCTGGTAACGTACCTACCTGGTAATCTGGTTCCTTCCTCATACTTGTCTCGAAGCAGATTCCAGCCAGCTCCATAGTTCACTTGCTTGCGTTGCTTGAGTAGTACCGGCGACCACAAAAAATCACGCACGCTGGTGTCGTAGCCCAATTCCTTTGCTTGTTTCTTTGCCTCATCGGGAAAACACAAGCCCATTATGTCGTTCGCATGCAGGCTTAGCTCCCAGCGTAAGAGGTCCTTAATTGTCGAATGAACATTGCCATCACCAGTGATGAAGTTCAGCGGCGTGTAACCAACCGGGACAAAGCGACCGTTGACGCGGTTGTAGCACTTGGCGTGATTGACTACTTCCCGAGCCTTGGGAGAGAAGCGCGAGACGTCATCAAACACATAAGTATCTTTCATCCCAAGACCCCGAAATAAACCTTGCTGAAGGTAGTCTGCGAACCGCCTTCTGCCGAGTTTTGCCACAATTTCTGCGAGCACGACATAGCCTGAATTGGAATATTCATACTCAGTGTCGGGATCGCGGGGCAGTAATTTCTGCGTTGCGATCCATTCCAGTACATCCTTGTTTGTAAATTCTCTCTTTTTTCTATTCGGCATCCTTGGATACCAATGATCTGTCTTTGCCAGGGCCTGCTCGTACCAATCTTCAGCAGCTAGCCTTGAAGCAATATAGATCTCGGTGTAATCCGGCAGTGCGGACGTGTGGTGGATCAAGTCTTCGATCGTTATGGAGTCGGCGTAGCGTGGGAAGCGTTTGAAGAACTTCGAAAGATGATCGTTGAGAGCGAGCTTCTTCTTCGCCAGGAGATCGAAAATTGCAATGGCTGTGAACTGCTTGGACAACGACCCAAGATCAAAAACCGTCTCGGGTGTTATTTTTGCTCCCGTTTCCAAATTCGCATAGCCGTAGCCGTTCACGTGCACGACTTCTTGGTTTCTCCTGACCGCTACGGCCACGCCGGGAACACGATCGCGGTTGTGAGGATTGATTACGTCGGTCACTATCTTGTCAATCTGCGGCTCGTGCGGCCACGCATTTGGATTCACATGGAAAAATTCGAAGAGGTCATAGTGCTTTTCTTTGTGAACCTTGCTCGAAGCCATGAGTGCCTCCGCAATAGACTGAGTGTGGCGGACGGCATACTAAGACAATCGCGGTCGCAAGCAAACAAGAATCTCAATTCCGGCTTCTCCACCAGCGTTCGTCAGGGAGATTGCATCGGCAAGCCGATCACAACACGCCACAACTGCTCACCTACGCGCAGTCATTTTCTGAGACACAAACAAAATGCCTCGACATTATGGGGGTTTCGCCCAAAAGCGCACGCTAAGACTGCGGCGCGCCGTTTGCTAATTTATGGGCACTTGAACAACGTGTAGTTTCTCGGATCGCTAATCGAGCAAGGTTGGCTCAATTCCAAAACGCAAAAGTCTCAGATGTTCCCTGAAGGAGATCAACATGGGTTTACAAAAGGAAGGATTCACAATGTCGGCTAAGATTAATCTGCGCAGAACAGTGCTGTCTCTTATGGCGGTCGCTACGTTTGCCCTCACAGCCTCAGTTGCCAAGGCAGACTCATTTACCCTCTTAAATGGTGGAAGTGTGAACGTGCTCTACACGGCGGCGGGATTTCCCGGTAGCACGGCAACAGCAACATTTACTTTAAGTGGAAACGTGCTGACCGTCACCCTTACTAATACGTCTTCTGATGTCAATACCTCGCTTACGGCGCTTGGCTTGAATACCACGCCTAACGTCACGGTGGGAAGTTTCAGTGGAACCGCCGCGGCAGCTGGTTGGACCTTGAACCAGGGCGCCTTAGGTGTGTTCGAAGTGTCCGCAGCCGGGCAGGGACAGGGTGAAGCGATTCATACTCCCAACGGAACAGCTACGCTAACCTTCACGCTGCAAAACTTTTCCGGAAACCTGCAGGTCGACATAACCCGAGTCCACTTGCAAAGTTTACCCAACGGAGACAGTGATAAACCTGAAGGGTGTGTTAACTGTCCGCCTGTTCCCGAACCGGCAAGCATGTTACTGCTGGGAACGGGTCTTGCCGGTTTGGCCGGTGCTGCCAGACGGCGCTTCAAGAAGTAGCAGGACCGCTTTGCACAGAAGGCTCACCTGTATCAGAACGGGAGCGGACCGCGTTCCCGCGCGGGCAAACCGCGTGCGGTAGTGGATGCGACCGGCCACAGACGCAACTAGGAGGTGGCGGGTTAAGGATCACATTAATTTGCTCATTTCACAGTTTGAATATCTGGCCGGTCGCTACCCACTTCCAGTTCATAGAGCCACCTCCACTCGTTTCCTTATTGCTTACGGCGACTCTGCTTCCCGCAGTCAGAACACAAGCGTCTGAATAGAATGCGGCAAGCTACTGACTTCGGCGGCCTGGCCGTCCAGCCAAAGGTAATAAGAGATCTTCTGATCGCTCTTATTCATTACTACTACCGATACTTTTCCGTCAGGATTGATAAAGGCGGTGGAAAGCAGCTGGCTTCTGCTGGGTGAGCAGGCGATTCTTTTTGCGCCCTGCCGGACGAACTTTGAAAAGTGTCCAATATAGTAATACGAATTTGTGTAGATTAGCTCCCCCGTTTTAGTGTCGGCGTGAACAGGGGCGAAGCAGAAATTCTGGACGTGGTTTGGTCCACCGGTTTCATCCAACAATATGTTCCAATCCGTCCAGCCGACAGTACCGTTGTTGAAGTCATTGATCATTGAACGTCCGTACTGTTCACCTAATTTCCAGTCGTTAAGCCTTTGAGCATTGAAGGAATCGCTACAGCCCTCAGTGAAGATCAGGTGCTTATCCGGGAAAGATTCACGCACGAGCTTAACGTTATCGTACATTGCTTCGCCGCCGCTCCATGGCTCATACCAGTGGTAACCAATGCCCCATACATAGCCGGCCGCCTTAGGGTCACTTAAGATGGTGCTGGCTCGCTGGTAGATGAGATCACGGTTGTGGTCCCAGGCAATTATCTTCTTGTGACCCAAACCTGCGCTTTTCAGCGTCGGGCCCAGATAGTTTTTCAAAAAGTCTCCCTCTTCCTCAGCTGAGTATATACATGACTCCCATTTCTGCGTCGCCATCGGTTCGTTTTGAATGGAAATGCCCCAGACGGGTATGCCTTCTTTCTGATATGCCTTGATGAACTTCGTGTAATAGTTGGCCCAGGATTGATAAAACTCCGGCTTCAATTTTCCCCCACGAAGCATGTTGTTGTTGTCTTTCATGAATGCCGGTGGACTCCAGGGGCTGCCATAGAGGATGAGTTTCCCTCCGGCAGCGGCCTGCGCTTGTTTGATAAAGGGAATCCGGAATTGCTGGTCGTGGCTGACGCTGAAGGATTGCAACTCCTTGTCGCCTTCGGTTACATAGGTATAGCTGCCACTCGAGAAATCACAACTGTGAATGTTGGTTCTTGCCAGCGTGTAACCGATTCCGTTGCCGATATCGAAATAGGCATTTAGAAGTTCCTGCTGTTTAGCTTTTGGCAGTTTTGCAAACGTTTCAGCAGAGGCATCGGTAAGTGCAGCGCCAATGCCGAGGATCGTTTGAAATGTCTTCGCGGGATCTACAAACACACAAACCTGAGTTTCCAGCGGCTGGCCCAGCTGTTTGAAAGCCAGGGTGTCAGTAGGAGACAGGCGGTGATTGCTGTTGGCGGCGGTCGTATAGACGGCTACCTCTTTCCCTGCGATCGAAAACGGTTCTGAGCCTTTCGAGGGTTGAACGGATGGCGTCGCCGATAGTTGACTTTTCGCCAACACCAACGCCGAAGACGAAGATACCAGGAAACCACGACGGTCTATTTTCATAATTGCTGAATTTAACATACCTGTTTGCTTGTCAGGCAACTCTCCGCGTTG
>DATLBQ010000425.1:0-3450 GCA_035526805.1 Pyrinomonadaceae bacterium | reverse complement strand
GGCGGCCGCAGCATCATCGTTGTCACGCAGACTGTTATCGCGCGTTGCCACAACAGCACTAACGTTAAAGACCTGACCGGTGCCGGTTGCGTAACGATTGATGTCTCGTGGTTCACTAAGGGGAACTCCGCTTTGGGCATCGATGAAGATTTCCCAGGTTGGCCCAGACGTCGGAATTGTTATTTGCCAGGCAAGCGCCACTCGATCATCGCTATACACAACCAGCTCGCTCGTACTGCCGGCGACAGGCGTGGCTATCCGCAACTGAGCCTGGGCGATTTCAAGGGCGCTTTCTTTAGTGACCGAGGGACTAGATGTGGGCAAATAGATATTCGGCACATACGTATTGTTAACGCCGACTACGATTCCAGCCTTGTTGAAGTGGACTGCAGAGCGCGCGCCATAAACCGGCACTCCCTGGAAGTTTTGTTGAAAGACGAAGTGGCGTCCCATCGGACTATCCAAGTCTTGCACGAGTGCGAGGTCGTCCCCGCCTTGCTTCAGCTTGAAGAGCGGCGCGTTATCGCTCATGAATCGACGCGCGATCTTTGCTGACACTCGATCGTTTGTCCGGGAAAGCTCCCCGAAGATGCTCTCGGGCGTGCCGGTTTGAGGATTCCAGGTCACGGCGATTGGCTTTTTGCTACGTGCGGCAAACGCTTTCCAGTCAGCGATGACGTCAGGAGCAGGGCGACCCTCGGGCTGGCGTTGCTGCCGAACTTGTTTGGTTGCAATTTTTTCGGGCAGGTTTTCCTGGAGCCGCGCCGAGCCGAAGAAGGTAAGTATTACAACAATGCCTATCAGGACTTTTAGAGTTGATTTGCGCATTTTAGTTCTCCTAACGAGCCAGGACGGATTGCTAATTCTTTTGAACCATGCATGCGAAGAGGTGAAGGCCTGCGTGACATTCTCTGGGAGAATTCAGAGCCAACAACCGCATACTCATGGCAGTCGAAAAGCCGGGTGGGTTGAAAAACTACTATCGAATTGGCACTTGAGTCAATGCCCCGCGAGCGAACCTGATCGGATTCGTGTTCCTTTGTTTTGGCTTCGTGTTACTTCGTGGTTGGTACACTTTGTTTAGTAGCGAAACGTACCACTAAACCACACGAACGCATACGAAATCACACAAAACAGATCGCCCCTCAAGCGGGTCACGATTCTTGACGGGTTCACGAACGAAACCTATTTCTCAATCGTCAGATTCTTTACAAAGCCCCAATCGCCGCTCGCGTTGACCTTGATGTTTCCCACCTTCTTTTGCGCAATGACGATGTTGGCCTGATACCACAGAGGTAACACCGGCACGTCGCGAGCCACAATCTCCTGAATGCGGGCGTAGAGCTGTTTACCCTTTTCGCGATCAAAAGTATTTATTGCTTCGTCGATGAGGGCATCGAGCTCTTTGTTACTGTAGCGGCTGCGATTACGTGAAGGACGCGTTTCTGTTGGTATTTCGGCAGTATGGAAGAGGTCTTTAAAGAATATTGGATCCTGATTACCGCCAACCCACTGCCCATAAAAAATCTGAAAGTTACCGCGGCGCAATTCGTCAAACAGCGTATTCAGTTCCGCGGTTTCAATACTCATGGGGACGCCGACATTCTTCAGATAGTTCTGAATCACCCCGGCATAGTTCTTCCCTGATACATTGCTGCCAGACACTTTGAACACCAGGGGCTTTGTGAATCGTAACTGAGGTCCATCGCCGTCCGGATCTTTGAGACCAGCTTCGTCCAGAAGTTTCTTAGCCATCGCCGGATCGAATAAATACTTTTGGCCGGGATAATACGCCCAGGATTCCTCCGGCAAAATGGAATGCGCGATTTTGTCCTGGCCCAGCAGCAGGTCACGAATCATTCCCTCACGATCAATGGCGTAGGAAATCGCCTGCCGAACGCGTACGTCATTCAGTGGCGGCTGACTGCAATTAAGGGTGAGCACGTAGACATTTGATCCGTTGAAGCGCTGCACTTGTAACTTCTGGTCCTCACCGAGAAGTTTGACAGCGTCCGGTGAGAGGCTGGTAGGCAGGGGCGCGATGTCGACTCGACCCGAACGAAGCTCCGCTTGCAGCGCGTTGGTGTCGGTAATCACCCGAACACGCACCACTGGAATCTTAGGCGCGCCATCCCAGTAATCGGGATTCGCCTGCAGATCGAGCACCTGTTGCGAACTGTCATAACTGACGAATTTGAAGGGGCCGGTGCCCAGGGGTTGATCCTTTTGCGTCGCGTGGCTGTCTTTGGGAATGATGGCGACCGGAACCAGATTACTCAGCAGCCCGGTCCAGGGCTTTATCGTCGTAATAACCAGAGTCCTCGCATCCGGAGCTTCAACGCTTTTTATATAACTTCTTCGCTGAGCGCCCGTGCCTTCATAAAAACTGGCAGACTTGGCAAAGCTACTCGAGAAAACCAGATCGAGCGTGTACTTGGCATCCGCGGAAGTAAACGGCCGTCCATCATGAAACTTCACACCGTCGCGCAGAGTAAAAGTGAAAGTGAGGTTGTCCTCAGATCGCTTGACGTCTGAAGCCAACTCGCCAACGTAATCAAACTTCTCGCCTTTCCTCACCAGCGAATTGAACATCAAAGTGCGGACGCGCTCGCTGGCGGCATCGACCGACGGCGATCCGATGGGATCGATCGTGCGGATGTTATCGCCCAATGCGATCACGAATGGGCCGCCGCTGTGATCGCGCCGGCAGCCGAGAGGAAACGACACCGCAATGACTACTCCTACAAATAGACAGGTCAACTGGCGCGCCGTCATGTGATCGTTCCTCCATACTTGTAATTCAGTTTTTCGTTAAGGGCCGCTGTTTCTTCCGAAAGACCCTGAAATTTTTGTCCGTCGAATTCGGGCGCCGGTTTTACCAGTGACTTCATTGCGGCTATCCGCTTCAGCGAGTTGCGCAGGCGTTCTTTGGGGAGTTTCCCGTCGCGCGCGACCTCAAGCAGCGCATGATAGCCGCGGCGGATAATGTCAGGGTGAGCGCATATCAACATCATGTCGTTCCCGGCAAGAAACGCGCGCACAACGGCGGACTCGATCTCACAATGCTTGGCGATGGCCCCCATCTCCAGATCGTCGGTTACCACCAGATGTTGATAGCCAAGTTCCTGACGCAGCAGTTTGGTGACAATGTTGTGGCTGAGCGAGGCCGGCTCGAGCAGTCCTCCGGTCACGCCTCTCGAGATGTCGATGTTTGGGAATCCGCCATGACTTACCATCACGCATCGGACGCGATCGTCCCGACGCTGAAATAGTTCGATGTAAGGTGCAAGATCCTGCGCCATGAGATCGTCGTGCGTAAGACTGACCATCGGCATTTGCTCATGTGAGTCAACTTCCCCTGCGCCGATACCGGGGAAATGTTTGAGACAGCCAACAATGCCCGTCTCCTGCAAACCACGAAGGTAGACGGTCGTATAGCCGAGCACCTCA
>DATLBQ010000424.1:0-4487 GCA_035526805.1 Pyrinomonadaceae bacterium | reverse complement strand
GGCTAGGCGCCGGATTGCTCGGGGTGATGCTTGTTCATCAGTTTTGGACTGCGCTCAGTTCCTTCCGCAACAGTTGGCTCGCACGTTACGTTTTCGATCGGCGTTATCGTTGTTATCCGCGAGCAACTTGGGACTCAGCCGTATATTCGGCAGTGTGGCCAGCTGCGTGGCGCAGTGGTGTTGGAAGCGCGATGTCGTTCGGACTAATACAAATCAGCGGGATCTTTCATGCGCAATCGCGGGATTTAGCAAGCGTCAACAGTTACCTGTTAGGCCTGCGACTGGTGCAAGCCATCAGCCAGTTTTCTCAAGCGCCTTTCTACAGCAAGCTACCAAGCTTGGCGAAGCTTTACGCCGCTGGAGATCACGCAACTGTGGTCGCGCTGGCAAAGCGAGGCATGAAATTCGCCTACTGGAGCTTTGTCGCTCCGGCGGCAATTCTCGCAATGTCTGGGGCGTTGCTTCTCGACACCATAGGCAGTGCAGTGCCATTCCCCTCAACGGCTTTATGGTTGATTTTGTGCAGCGCAATTCTCATCGAACGATACGGGGCCATGCATTTGCAATTGTACAGCACAACAAATCACATCGTTTGGCATGTGGCGAATGGCGTGACGGGAGTGCTAATGGTATTGTTTTGGATAGCTTTTTATCCAAAATTTGGAGCCACCGGCCTCGCTGTCGGCATGCTCGCAGCATACGCGGCATTCTTCAGTTGGTTTGGAGCGGTGCGTGCGCATCGCGCGTTCGCTTTGCCTTTCCCTCGGTACGATCTGATGACCGCAGGAGGCCCCTTATTGTTGTTCTTGTTGGCCTGCGCCGCGGCAGTAGCGTTGCACGGGCTGCGTTGAGAGGAGTGCTATGACAGCGAACCGTTTACCTGCCTTGATTGTTGCTTTGGTGTGGACAATCGTAATTCTAGCAAATTTGTTCCTTCATCCTGTACTGCCGGCGCCTCCATCACTAGTTACCATTGGCACCTGTGCCTTTGGTGCGATTTTGCTCTTGGTTCCCTCGTTACTTACGACGAAAACAGCTGGCAACGAAGACCAGGTGAAGGGGCGTCTCTTTGCCCCATTCACATTATGGATTAACGCTACGCCCCATCGGATAAGCGTACTTTTAATTATGGGCACACTCGTCGGCACCCTGATCGATTACTCTTTGGCGGGAGCCCCAAGTTTGTCAATGGCAGGTTCGACTGAGGTGTCGGCAGTTCGCGCTGCTCATCTGGCCGAGGGGATCGCATTCTCGCCTCTCCGGTACTTGAGTTTGACCATGAAATCAATCGGGCTGTTGTCGCTCGCCTACATTGTGGTGACTCGGGCGCCTTGGCCCGTCACGGCTGGTGCGCTTCTCCTCACAGGCCTTGCTGGAGTTGTAGAAACTGCGACCTACGGCGGCCGGGCATTTTTGCGAGTGACGTTTTCGATCGTTGTTGCGGCATCTATCATCGGGGGAGCCCAGTGGATCATCCGCCATCGTACTAGAGTCCTTACCATTGTAGTTGTTGGAATCTTGGCGTTGATAACAGTAAACGTTTGGTTCAACCGGTTGCGAGTGTCGAATGAGAATGAATACGTTGGAACGATACGAAGTGGCGAAGTACTCGCCGAAGCTGTTGGGGTGGGGAATCTCCCCAATGACGTCAATTTTGCGCTCGGCCTAGTGATGGGCTACCTGATCAGTCCTGTTGGATACTTCGACCATTTTCTTCAGGTTCACAATGTGCCGCCTGGCTACGGCGCGTTCACATTTCAAACAATTGGCAATCGATTTGGCTATGATTTCCTTCGTGTGAAGGAACACGTTGATGATTATTACGCGGATTTCGGCATTACGTACAATATCTGGGCGACGGCGTTTCGCGAGTTGATGATCGACACGGGACCATACCTTTTTCTCCCGGTCTGCGCATTGCTCGGCGTGGGGTTTCGACTTCTGCGGGGCCATTCAAGCCACAATCCGGGTGCTTTGCTTCTTTACGTCCTACTATTCGCATGGCTGCTGAACTCGCCATTCGAATCCATATTCAAGAGTCGTTATGTGGAGTTTGGTTTCATGCTCGCCGCGCTGTTTGCGGTGGTCCATGTGGTGGCGTTGAAGTGGGGTGGCGCTAACCGTCGCAGGGTTCGCAGAGTCAGGCGTGACTTCGCGAGTAACGAAAACAAAAAATAGTAGAGCATTTTTTCAATGTTTTGGAATGAACTGGATATTTAACGCGCGTATAAGCCTGAAGTCGATCGCCGTTCTGTCTCTAAATCGGATCTCCACACTCGTAGCCGGCAATCCGGGGCGGTACTTTATTTTCGATCCTCGGGGTTGGCTGGAGCCTGATGCCGAAACTCAACGCAGGCTGGTTTATTATTTAGGAGGCGGTGAATCGGTTTCCATTTTCTGGAAATCCAAGTCGGGCTGGACGCTTTGGCGTGTGGCGGGCGAGCGCGTAACTGAAAAACGTTCGTGCTCGGCGGCGCAAGCCATCGTCGCGGGCTTATTCTCGCGTGTGATCATTGCGAAGGCGAGCCGGGCGTCCTTGCTTTTGCAAAGGTTGTTTGCGTTCAAGTTCTTCGTAGTTGATTGGAAAACGCCGGGGTACAGAGACTCGGCGTGGCGATGGCTTGCCGTCACGGCAAACATTGATCTGAGTTTAATTCAAAACCGATGGAGAGACTGGGCTTCCACTTCCGATGACGTTGTAATCATGGGTACCGGTCCAAGTGCAACACTTGTCTTTGAGGAACCTTACCGCTCGATGCCGGTGATCACATGCAACACCTCCCTTAAATCAGAGAGGCTCCGCAAACATCGAATCGCAGCCTTTTGCATCGCAGACGCGCTATTCTTTCTCGCTCCAACGCCGTATGGTATGCGGTTTCAGGAGATGTTAAGATCAGCGTTGGCCGAGCAACGATTCCCAATCGTGATAAATGCCGAGTTTTATAGCTTTTGCCGGCGGCGAATGCCGTTTATTCCCGAGGAGCTTTTGTTTCCTGTCGTGCTAAATGGGCATCTCCGCCCAAATGTTGATTTTGCAAATAGCCCCATGGCTCCGCACGGGTCCAGCGTTTTCCCGACACTCATGTTTCCGCTAGCCATTGGCTCTTTCAAACGCATTCACTTGATCGGATTTGATGGCAAAGACCCGAACATGAAAAATTATTACTGGAAGCACAGCGATGAATTCCAGTATCAGGACGAATTACCTACGGTAAAAGAGCATGATCCTGGGTCCTACGGGAACCGAGAGGCCGATTACTACGATAAATATAACGCGACCTATTCCGCGGAGATCGATGCGTTGATCTCTGTCGCTCGTCAACGTGGGTGCGAAATTAATATGGTCCACCCGTCCTTCGTCCCTGCATTGAAGCGAATTTACGAGGCTCAGCTGGCATTGGCGGGAGTTTAATTTTGTGGCACCAGCGATTGACATCTTCGTTCCCGACGCATTCCCTGACACAAACTCCGTCGGTCGCGCCACCAGCATGATGGCGAAAGGTCTGCTGGCGAGTGGAGAGTTCGTCAGAGTCACAGCGCGCTGGAAATCTGCCGAATTCGGGTGGGAGCCGCCCACTGACATTCCGACCCTCACATGCGGTGTTTATGATCGTCGACAGAAGAAGGAAATGACTCGTTGGCTCTGGATGAAATCGGCTGCGCTATTTGCGGTCGCGTGTTGGATGAGAATAGTGAGTTCAAATGCGAAATGCACGATTTTTTACGGAGCCTCGCCGCTTTATTTGCCTGCTGCGATTACGGCGCGCTTACTGGGGCGCAAGATAGCATTTGCGCAGTACGACTTGTACCGACCGACTGCCGCAGATAGCAGGGTAAAGCAGCGTGCCGCGGCCATTTATGCACGTATTGAAAGGTTCCTAGCGCGCTCATCGCGGTTGCTCGTGGTCAGCGAATCGCAATTGCTTATCGATCATTTTTCTGCGCTAGCGCCGGGTATATCGGTCTTTCCTAATTGGCCACCAACTGACAGCCGCTTTTTCGCGGGGGGATCGCGCAAGCGTGGTCGAGATTTAGCCAGCGTAGCAAATGATGCGGAGATGATTGTGTACACTGGCGCTATCAATCGTCTCGAGGGCGTCGATTTCTTGATCCGCGCAATGAAGGAAGTAGTGGCTGCGCGGCCGTCCGCGCAGCTGGTTCTCGCGGGCGCGGTTATCGGGGATATTGTTGAAGGCGCCGCTCCTGATTATCATAATATGCCACGCGATTTGGGTATAGAGCGTAACGTGAAGTTCCTTGGCACTGTTAGCAAGGAAGATGTCCGCGACCTACTTGCGGCAAGCGATTGTCTTGCGATGCCCAAACGAGACCACCCTGGGAACGAGGCAGCGTCTCCTATCAAGCTTGGCGAGTACTTGGCTTCGGGCCGTCCCGTCGTTGCTTCACGCGTTTGTGGTATCGAGCGCTGGCTCCAAGACCGGCAAAGCATTATGCTTTGCGCGCCAGGCGGTATCCATGATTTGGCG
>DATLBQ010000423.1:0-5780 GCA_035526805.1 Pyrinomonadaceae bacterium | reverse complement strand
GGCTTTATTTACCCCGGTATGATCGGTCACCATCCGCTCGCCAAAGGACTTTACTTCCTGATTGCTTCCTTTGGATTTCGCCAATTTTCCGGCATCAATATCCACCTGGTTGGCCGTCACCACGATCGCGGCGATCTGCGCATCGCTGATTTCTGCTGCAGCCGCGCAATAGGAAGCGGCCGCCAGAGACAACATGGTGATAGTCGTTAATGTAGATCTGAACATGTTCATGCTCCGTTTTCTGAAGTCGATAAAACCCGCTCGACCATTGCGGTAGCAACTCTTGACCGCAGGACCAATGAATCTCGCGGCAGGTTGCGTATCTGTGCTTGTACGGGGCATTGGATGAAACGAATAACAATACTGTTCCCATGAACCTCAGAATGACCTCCACGACAGCTGAAGGCCCATCTGGCTAGCAAACGGGCACGAGAACGTGCCCGTTTGCCTATTAGTCTGCCGAGACCACTATTTCAGCAGGTGCTGCTTGAACCAGTTCAGTGCTGGTGCGGAGGATTGTTGGAAGCCGCTTCCGGTGTACGCGTCGAAGTGACCGCCTGGAATTATTACCAACTGCTTGGGATCTCGGGCCCGGCCGTACGCTTCGATCGCAAGATCGGTCGGTGTAAGAACGTCATTTTGCGCAACGATCATCATGAGAGGCGTCGGCGAAATCAAATGCACGTTCGCCCCCGGATTGTATTCCAGCGCCAGTTCGAGTGAGCGCACTGTGTTGCGATTCTCCCATTTTGGAGCGCGAGTCTGTCCGGTTTTAATGAACCAATCGTAGGAGTCTTGAGTCGGTAAGGACGAAGGTTTCCCTTGCTCGTCGACCACCGGTAGATAGTTTACTTTTCCCGTCGTGTACTGCTCAGTACGATCCGCTGCCAACCAGGCCTGCGTCCCTGGAAAGTGGTCGGCACGCACGAGCCGGCGAAAGTTATCGGTTGCATTCACCAAAGGAACCTGTGACACGACGCATTTGACTCGCCGATCAAAGGCGCCAAGGTGCAGCACATGGGCTCCACTGTAAGAAGAACCCCAAACACCGATCCGAGTGGCATCGACCATCGGTTGCAACGTGGCCCACGTAATGGCATTTTTGTAATCTTCGATTTGCATGGAAGGATCAATGTGGTTGCGGGGCTCCCCTTCACTATCACCAAAGTTCCGGTAGTCAAATACCACAACAACGAAGCCGCTATTGGCAAATCGGGAAGCATAATCGTCTAGGTACATTTCCTTTACGGCACTCCAACCATGCGCCATGACGATAACCGGGCGCTTCTCGCCTTGCTTTATTCCGCTTGGCACATACATCCAGCCGCCCAGCTTCTTTCCTACACTGGTGAAGCTGATATCTTGTCTATTGAAATTGTCGGCCGCTGCTGCAGTCTGTGCAACGGTGAACGCTGCAATAAACGCCAGCAATGAGATTAACCGCGTGGCTGATTTCATGTTCTTGTGCTCCCTGTTAAAAGATATACACATTTCTAGAATGGCGAGAAAGTACGCCTACGTCCGGTCTGCACACAGTCGATCGCCGGCCAGGATAATGCCAATGGCTACGGGCGCAGTGTTGCAGAGCGCGGGCTCTGCCTATCGGCTTAGATAAAAACGCCCAAGGACTGGGCGAAGAAAATTTGCGAGGGCCCTGTTATGTTCCGAGCCTATTACGTAGTTATACTATTATTCCGTTGGCATTTCAAAAAGAGTAAGACGCCCTCCCACTGTGGGCGTTAGAAACAGTCCCTGTTAACTGAGAAACCCCGCATATGCCCGGGCGTCTCCAGGAGCTGAAGCCAGCGGATTATTGGATCGCGCTGGTGGTGATTGATGAACCGCCAACCGTCGCAAGCGGACTGCCCTCGATCTCAGTCAGCGCGCCGTCCTCGCCGATGGTGTATCCGTGAATACCGGCAGAGTCGATCATGTAAACGAATGTGCCAGAGGGATCGACGGTAATGGGACCGGCACCCGACCCCAACTGGCTGGCGACCTGATTCAGCGCGCCTGTCGTGCCGTCGATGGCGTATGCCGTCACGCCGTTTATACCTGCCGCGTAGGCGAACGCGCCGGCCGGTTCAATGGCTATCGAGACGAAACCGTTTCCAGTCTCAGCCGGAACTCCAACAGCCATCGCCGTTAGTGCGCCTGTCGTCGCGTCGATGGTGTACTCCAAAATGCCGCCGCTCGGCGCGTAGGCGAATCTACCGGAAGGATCAACCGTAATTCCAAAAACTGGAATTCCGGCGAACGTCCTGCCAGTGGAAGTAAGCGCGCCCGTTGTTCCGATAGTGAATGACGAAATGTCTTGCGATGCCTGATTTGACACGTAAGCAAACTTTGACGATGGGTGCACGGCGATGCAGTTCGGATTCGTTCCGGCCAGGAAACTGCCGGGCATTGGCGTTAACGCTCCTGTGGCCGCATCGACGGTGAAGGCGTCAATCTCGAAGGACGAGACCTTGGAGCCGCCCGATGTTGTGTAAACGAATTTGCCGGACGGATCGACCGTGATGGATTGCAAGCTACTCCGGCCAGCCGGTGCTGTGTTGACGAGTTTGAGCGCGCCGGTCGTGGCGTTGATCGAGTAGGCAGAAACGGTGTCGGAGAAATTGCCTGACCTGCCGTTTGCCACATAAGCAAACTTGCCGGCGCGGTCAACTGCTACGGCGATGGGGCCGATCCCCGTCGCAAAGGGACTGCCCTCGACTTCTGTCAACGCTCCTGTGCTGCCATTGATCGCGTATGCTGAGACGCTGTTGGCATCTGGATTCGTGACGTAGGCGAAAGCTGCTACTCGATTGGCGCCCGATAGCGTGGGTGTCGGCGGCCTGCCCCCACCGCCACCGCCACCGCCTGTATTGCCGTTGCCTCCGCCTTCACTGCCTCCGCCTCCACCACCGCATGCGACCAGCGTCGCAAGCGCAAAGAGCATGGAAACTGCAGTGAGACCGAGTTTGCTATGCACGAATTGATTGTCCTTCGTTGCAGATACTCGTTAATGCCGCGAAAGGCGGCCCTAATATACGATGGGGCTGCTAGAGCGGCCATGCAATAGCCCGTCAGGACCAGGGCACGCAGTCCCTGCAGGCACGCCCGTAATCGCCGTGCAGCTGGTGCGAGTGACAATGAGCGGTACGGAAAGATAGTCAAGGAATTGAAGTTGAGAATGACGACGTATCAATCGCAAGGCACTTCGTTGTATCGCATTAACCCGCCAGGCAGCGGGCGACGCGAAGAAGAGTGTTGCAGTGTCACACGAGTGCTGGCAGGTCGAAGTCCGGACAGAAAAAAGCCCGCTAGGAGGCGGGCTTGAGTCTAATCGCCGCTCTAACACGGCCATGTTCGAATGTTAAATACCGTCCCTGCAACTGCGCGGCGCGGAAGTCAACTGCAGAGTGAGTTGAGTATTTCGGTTTTCCTTTACCAGTAGACTCACTCATGTTTGCGTCGAGAAGCTTTATCGACTTCAAAGACGCGTCTTTGTCGTTCTTTCCAGTGTTGGAATACTCCAGTGACGCACTACCTTTCTCAAAAATCTTAAAATCGTCCAGCTTTTGCTTTTCGGAGACTAAGGTCTGGAACGCTGAACTCTGGGATTTTTGTAAAAACTTCTCGCTACCGTGTTGTCCATCAATTGATCGGCTTTCTTTCTCTGCGGTGAATTTGATAAAGTCATTCCCTGATCGTTCGTCGCGGGCTGTACTGGATTTCTTGTCAGGATCCGAAGAGGAGTTTCTTTTTTCGGCCTGTGCGAGAGGTTCATCTGATTCGGCAATTGTTTTATTTTTTGCACTGGTAGGTTGCGGCGGCGGCAGAAAAGCCGCTTTGCTAATTATGATGGGCTTGGTATTGAGGTCCACGACCTGATACGACTGCCCGTGTACTACGTCGAGGCAGCCACCGGCATTGCACACTGCAATCGCACCGGCGGATACGGTCCCTGAGACGCTGTCGCCGTAAACTACGGTGTACTCTGTGCCACGGATACCCATGGTCGCCACAGCGGTCTTCATCTCATACGCGGCTTGAATTGCCTTGCCAATGAGACCGCTGATTGTTCGCAACCCACCCTTCATCAATTCCATGCTCAATCGTTCCGTACCATCCGGGGCCCCGTTGTAGGAATAAGCGTTGACTCGGAATTCAGAGTGAGGCGATAAGGAAACAAATCCACCGTCAGTGAACCGAAGTTGCACGCGCGCATCTTCACTGACCACGGTATCACCGACTTCAATACTCATACCTTTGACCAGTTGGCGTTTCGCCCCGGATGCTGTCGTTGCAGAAGCAGAGCCCCAAACAAACTCCACGTTTGCGGCCTCAACAGCGAATAGATGTGTAGGCGTTAAGAGAATGCCGACGAAGACCAAGTGACGAACAGCTATTATTTCGGCGTTCATACTGCCTCCCTTCCCCAGCGTAGTTTGTAACGAGCTTGGGGGAATCGGAGTGCACGCAATAGCTATGCCGTTGACTTAAACAATAATCCCAGTTAAGTAACGCACTTATTCCATTGTATTTACTTATTATTCTACCGTCATTTTCGAGCATATTACACCGTGAGTCTCTTATCCCAGGCCCCATGGCGCTACAAGATGACCAAATAGGGCGGGACCAGGCATGGTTGCACTCCGAGATTGAAGGTATGCCGACCGGACTGGCTAGCTCAACCTCACCTAGGAGCCGGTGTAGATACTCCTGTCTCAAGGCCAAAGTTCTCCGCCTGCCCCAGGGAAAAGATGGATCCGACAAACTACTTTTCGAGCTCAAGATCTTCTCGCTCGCTACCTACAAGTACCACCCCACTTGCGCACTGCTATCTTTCCATCGGACCGAATATTCTGAAACCAGCGGAAGATTTATATTCTTGAGGCATAACAGTGTCCGAAGCAATCAAATGGTTCGGCAAGTACTTTACACTTGCGCCAATATGCAGAGCACAGTCGTCTTATTGGTTTCACTTTTTCTTTATGGGTGCGTAGTTGTACAGCAGGTGCCCCAATCGTGGGAGCCACGTACTTTAGGTTCCGGGTGTCCTAACGTGAATGGTCGATACCAAAACAAGGGCGAAAGCGCTAGAGGGGGAGAACCGTCGCTTTCAATCGCGCTTGCGGAGGCAATAGACGTAGATCGTGATTTAGATCGACAGGCGCAAAGTAAGTTATCAGGAAAACTACAAGACGCGAAAACGGTCGCTTTGAACCGGATGGGAGAAGACCTCGAAATCGTCATTGCCGGAAAGGACCTCATAGCACGTTGGGTACTGAAAAAAGACAAATTCGCTTGTGCCAAGGGAATCCTGTCGATTCAGAAAAGCGCGAGTATTGGTGGGGATAACGGAGGATTGGTCAGGAATATCGTTCTAGACGTACATCGCTCCGAAGGATATTTGGTGCTGAATAGCCACGGCCCAGGAGCCGGCTTTATTTTGTTTGTACCGATTGTTGGATATGAAAGTCTATGGTCACGATACGCGCTTATTCCTGCAGATGTCCGAAACGTTAACGGTATTGAACAGCGACACGATGAACGATGACCAATAATGGACTTGAAACGCTGATTGGAATTTTAGGATGCTGGAGCAGCGGCATCCAAAGCATTAAGCACTTGGGTGCCGCCAATTGCCAAAGGGATAATGTGGTCCAGCGTGTAGTCCGAGGAGTCTTCAGAATCGAGACCGGCACGCTCCAGCATTAGCTCCTTTACGCCATTAGTGGTGCTAGAGGCCGGGCGTACTTCCTTGGTATATCCAGGAACGCAGATAGTCTCCT
>DATLBQ010000422.1:0-8482 GCA_035526805.1 Pyrinomonadaceae bacterium | reverse complement strand
GATCTTTCCTGTTAACGAGCCACTGCTTCCTCCGCCTTCGCTTGGCTCGTAAGTTTGCGGCTTGAGATTTAGATCATCTTGCAGCGGAACCACGGGGCGATAACGATAGACAGGATTTTGAATCGGCTGAATGAACGATACGGGTGTGCCGGAGACTAGCGAAAGGTCGATGCCATTCCAGTCTTCTTCGCTGACGTTATCGACGATGGCCCAGCCCTGGAAGAATGGTTTTCCAGTGGCGTCCAACAACACCCGATAAGTTGTTTTCCAAATTGGCGCGGCAATGGTGTAACTGACAATCAACTCGCGCTCGCCTCCGCCGTCGGAAGTGACCACGATCGTTTTAGCATCACGCCGTCGCGCTGAGGCGGCGGCATGCGCGAACTCAGCGAGGTCGCGACGCGACCCTTCATCCACGAGTTGGACTGAACGAACTTCAGCGAGATCGAATGCCGTCAGTGCGCCGTTGTCTGAAGCAATGACCAACCGATTGTTAGTGATTGGCGGTTTGCTCGAGTCAACCTGCGACTGCCGTGTTTCCACGTTAAGGACTGAGCCGGTAACTGTGCGGTTGGCGGCCACAACCGTAACCCGCGCGCCCTGGAGTTGACTCAGGACACCCGCGAGCCCGCCATTGTTGCCTTCCGTCGCAGCGGCCATCGCAAAAGGAATTTCGGCCAGACGCGCTGAAGGCGGCGCGGAAGAGTTGTAGCTCACGGCGCCGATGCGGCCTTTGCCCAGATCGAGCACGACCATTGATTTAAGAACATCGTCGACCTGCGATTGCTTGAACGACAGCGCAATTTCAGCGTGATTGCTGACCAGGCCGCGGCGTTCGATGTAGGCAACGCCATTGCTGTAAAGAATAACTCGACGAATTGGCAGGCTGGATTGCGAAGCGCCAATCCGGGATGGCGAACTTATCGGCGCGATTGTTCGTGGAGCTGAACTTCGCCGTGGGTGTCGCGTTTGAGCTTGCGGTTGGACTGAAAAAAGGCAGAGCAGTGCGAACACGAAAACGCGTTTCATGGTGGTGGCCTCCTACAACGAGAGAGAGTTTGAGGGGAGACCGCGTAAGAGGGAGACTAATTGTTACTGAAAAGCGCGTCGGAGAAGTAGATCGTTTCCGGCGTTCAGTATGTTGATGCAGAAATATGGATGTAGGGTTGACCGAAGAGCCAATTAGCCGCGGATTTACGCAGATAAACGCGGATCAGAGAAACCCAGGAAAGCGAATACTGAGATTCAGAGCGCGTGATTCGGAAGACGAAATGAAAAGCGTCCAGTTTCGAGTTTATCGAGACTGGACGCTACATCTATAGGGTGAGCGTTAGTTAGTTGACCAACTGCAGATTCAAGATCGTCTGCAGAATTGCGCCGAGGATACTCGCCGTGCCGTTGGAATAACGGCCATACTGCGAGCGGCTATAGTAGCCATCCTCATAACCACGCCGGAATCCTTCGCGGAAGTAGTACTGATACTCGCTGAGGTCAACGTTGTAGCTATCGTAACCATAGCTGCTGTCCTGATAGCCGATGGCATCATCAGGGCTGTACTGCCAACCATCTTCGCGGTCGGCCTGTCCGGCACGGTAGCCTTCTTCATAACCATTGTTGATTGCCTGTTGCAGCATCTGCGCGCCATAACGATTGGTTTCGTAATAGCTGCCGCCACGGGCATAGCGGTAGTTGTTAGGACCATAATCGTTGTAACTCCAACTCTGCAGACGCAGTTGATCCTGTCTCAAACGCTCGAGGTAACGCTGCTGATAACGTAACTGCGCGCGGCGTCGCTGCTGTTCGAGCAGGCGCTGACGTTGCACAGCATAACTCTGCTGACGAGACCATTCCTGACGATATTGACTTGCACGCTGCTCCTGATATCGGCGCCAGTCGCGCTGCTGATTGGCCTGTTGATTATTGGTGGGATCAGAATAAACGCGCCCTGACTGTTGTCGCCGCGTTGCGTCTTGCTGTTGCTGTTCACCTTGGCGTCGCTGCCAATCCTGGTTTTCTTGGCTTGGTTGCTGTTGGCGTTGCTGTTCGATTCGTTGCTGTTCCTGATTCTGCTGGACGCGCTGCTTGTTCTGTTCCCAGCGCTGTTGCTGCTCGGCGCGCTGCTGCTCCTGATTCTGCTGCACACGCTGCTTGTTCTGTTCCCAGCGCTGTTGCTGCTCGGCGCGCTGCTGCTCCTGATTCTGCCGATTCTGATTTTGTTGACCACGCTGGCGGTTTTGTTCCGCGCGCTGGTTCTGCTCGGCTTGCTGCGCTCCGCGTTGGGCTTCACGCTGGCGCTGTTGCTCGGCGCGTTGCTCGGTGGCTTGCTGCTGCCCACTTTGACGTTGATTCTGTCGCGCCTGTTGAGCTTGATGTTGCTCGGCCTTACGCGCTTCCTGTTGCGCTTTTCGCTGGTCTTTTTCTTCCTGAGTTTCCTGCTTTTGTTCCTGCCCGCGGCCGCGACGTCCCTGCGCGCTCGTGACGCTGGTCGCGCCGATAAGCAACGCAAGCGCAAGCGCTGACGAAGTGGCGATACCCCTATAATTTACCTTCATTGATATTCCCTTTCTGATACTTGCGTCCCGGAGAAGAGTTTGTTCAACCGATGATTGGCAACTTTGATTCCAGCAGTGAATGCTGTGGTATGAGAGAGTTTGGGTTAAATAGTGCACCGATATGATTCACGAGTGAACGGTATGGGATAAGCGGAAGTGATGAGTGCTATAGGCCCCTCTTTGGAGTGCGCCGGCCCGGCGAGGCTTTGGCCGGTTGCGACCTGTCGCAACCTTCGTTGAGTTTCAGACCGCGATGAGCTCGGGGTTGCGAGGCAACACGGTGGCGGCAGACCGCCACGGGCCAAAGCGGTGACAGGTCCCCGCACTCCAAGGAGTAGACGCACTCCAAGGAATAGACGCACGCCGGGGAGTTGATTCCGAGGCGAGATCGGTGCCGTCAGCCGCGGCCGGGTTGCGGGCAGTGCTTCATGGCTGGTTAAGCGGACGATTCAGTGCAAAGTCGCGTATGGCCGAGGTCAACTCGGATTGCAGTCGCGCCTGTTCCTCAAGCGCAACGCGGCGCTCTTTCTCCAGTTGCTCCAGACGCGACTCCTGGGTATCTGCCTTGGTGACGTAGCGAGTAATAAGCTGCTTGGCCTCGGCCGTGGCACTCAAAACTTTGATGTTCTCGCGCAGCCGCCCCTGGTCCTGCGCAATTTCTGCTACTTCGTTGTTGATGGCTTGCAGCCGCGCCTCGTTGGCGACGAGGCGGCCCTTAATATCGATAAGCTTTTCCAATGCTGCCCGAGTCGGGGGGTCGAGGTAACCGCGAGCAATAAACAATTCCAGATCCGGACGCGTGAGATTCTGCAGCACGTAAGTGTCCACAAACGCCCGACGCTCTGTCACCGCCACTTCGGTCGTTTGGTGTGGATCGAGCGGAACACGAAAACGATAGTAGCGCGCGCTCTTCCCGTCAGGCTTTGGCGTGTCGTCCGTAAGCGTCCAATCCTGGCGCACCGGATGTTCGACAAAGACCACGCGCGGTTTGTCAGTCTGGTTTGTCAGCGTGTAGACCTTCTTACTCGTCTGATGGTAATGCGCCTCGAAGATGCCACTGACTACGCGCACCAGAAATGTCGGCGCCCGATCCTCCTTCGTACGCGCCGTCACCAGTGTGCCCAGATCAAGCGCGAACGAGATCAATCTTTGCTCCGCAGGCTTCAAACGCTCCATCAATGCTTCGCCGGCATACGCGTCGCCATCGATGATTGTCATCGAACCATCTTCGAGTGTAAGGGCGGTTGTGTTCTTCAAAAGCATGCCACCCATTGGCCGGTCGCGGCGTACAGCTTCGTTGTAGATCGAAACGCGCTCGCCATCCATGCGCGCCTGCACTATAGGAATCAAGGCCGAGCGATCATGCGGAACCGTGACGGGCTGATCGATCTTATACTCAAACAGATCGCCAACTTCGCTGCCGGTGGCGGCCGCTTCCACGCCTGAGTCGGGCCGAGTCATGGCCTCACTCAGGGATTCTCCTGCCGCCGACGCCGAGGGGGCTCCCGGAGTTAATGCGAGATTGTTCACGCTATTGCGATTATTCATCGGCAACTCAAGAAGTTGCTTTTGCGTGAAACCCGGGGTCGTCCGTTGGCCGCTATTGAGCCTTCCCGCCGCGAATTCGCTAATGCTGCCCGCCGCACCGCCAAGCGTGGCGCTCGGAACTCCTGGTTCATAGACCTGCGGTTCCAGCCTAAGGTCCGAAGGCATAGGCACAACCGGACGATAACGATAGAAAGGCTGCTGGATCGGCTGAATAAACGAAATCGGCGTGCCGGAAATGAGGGAGAGCGAAACGTTGTTCCAATCCTCTTCGCCGACATTGTCAACGATGGCCCAACCCTGGAAAAACGGTTTGCCTGACTGATCAAGCACGACGCGATAGGTCGTTTTCCAAATCGGGGCAGCGATTGTGTAACTGACGAGCATCTCGCGCGAGCCCGCGCCATCGGAGGTCACCACGATGGTTTTCGCATCGCGACGCCTGGCTGAGGCAGAAGCATTTGCAAACTCGCTGATGTCACGCCGCGTGCCTTCATCCACCAGCTTTACCGAACGCACTTCGGCCAAATCAAAACTCAGCAACTCGCCTGACTCCGACGAGATGACCAGGGCATGCGTAATAAGCGGTGGCTTATTGGCGTCGATCTGCGATTTGCGCTCTGCGACCGTAAGAATCGATCCGGTTGCGGTGCGAGTGGCGGTCGAGACGACGACGTGCGCGCCTTGCAATTGGCCGAGCACCCCCGCCAGGCCGCCGCTATTATTACTGTCGGTGTCGGACGCAATTGAGAAGGGGATATCCGCCATTCTCGCCGACGATGGCGCACTGGAGTTGTAACTGACGGCCCCGATGCGTCCCTTACCGAGGTCGAGCACGACCATCGATTTGAGAACGTCATCGACCTGCGATTGCTTGAATGAAAGACTGATCTCGGCGTGGCCTTCAACCAGACCGCGACGCTCGATGTAGGCGACCCCGTTGCTGTAAAGAATCACGCGGCGAATTGGCAGCGACTGTCTTAATTGGTTGCGAGCGGATTGGCCGCTAATCGGCGCGGGTGCTGCCAGCGCTCGCGCTGCGCGTCTCGGCTGCGCCTGGATGGGAATTGCAAACACGAAGATAAGTGTAGAGATCAGCAAGGTTTTCATTGGTCGCCTCCTGGAGCTATGTGTTGATGAAGATGGTCTGCAAGCGAGTTCAGAACGGGCGAGTTGGTTAGAAAATGCGCCGCACCAGAGAATTTTTTCGGCGGCTGTTACTTGATGTTACTTGAAGCAGCATGCCGTGTCACGGTTGATCGTCAGAAGCGAGGAGGCAGGAGACAGGGGCAGGAGGCAGGGCAGGGGCAGGAGGCAGGAGGCAGGAGGCAGGAGTTGGAGCAGGAGGCAGGGGCAGGAGGCAGGAGTTGGAGCAGGAGCAGGGCACGGCAGGAGGCCGGGCATTTCGAGTTGCGACGTGCCGCCTTCGATTGCGTAACGTCTTAGGAACTAAGCTTGAGGTGCTTCAGAAGGTAGATGAAGCGTGGTTCATTTGCAGTGGATCGAATTTTGGTTCGACTTTGAGCCAGGGCATCCACAATCACGCTGAAAGGTAAACAGTTTGCGGCGCGAAGTTATGCTTTTTCCAGGTGTGCGTATTTCTCGATCAGTTTCTTTTGGCCGTATCCGGGGAAGGTGACGGTTAATTTTAGTGAATCGCCGACGCCTTCGCGGCGCAGCACGAGGCCGCGGCCGTACTTGGAGTGCTTCACGTAAGAGCCCGGGACGAAGTCAGCAGAGCCAGGGGAAACAGGGGATCCGGAAGCAGGGGAAGGGGGAAGGGGTAAAGGGGAGTTCGAACTTTGGACTTTGGATTTTGGACTTTGGAAGTGGCGGTTGGACTTTGGACTTTGGACTTGGCGACGGTCAGACTTGTCGCGCTCAGCTCTCTCACGCGTGGATTGGAAGCTGCCGCTGGTGTTACCCAACTGCGTAGCGCGTTGTTTGAAGAACTCGGCGATCGAGTCGACGCTGTCGTAGGTCTTTCCTTCAAACTTCTTGCGCTCTTTGCGATATCCACTCTGATCTTCAGACTGACTTCGATCGCTGCTCGCAGATGCCGCTCGCCGGTATTCGCCATGTTCGTAATCAATCGCTGAAGAGCCGCGCGCGTATGAGAGCCAGGAATTGCCGCGCGAAAGATCTTCGATCAGGTCCAACGGCATTTCATTTAGAAACTGAGAAGGCTCAGACGCCAGTTCTTCACCATACACCCGTCGCTTCATCGCGTGGGTGACGTAAAGAAATCTTTCCGCGCGCGTCATCGCCACATAGCAAAGTCTGCGCTCTTCTTCCAGTTCCGCCGGGTCGGTAGCTGAACGAGAGTGAGGGAATAACCCATCTTCGAGTCCCACAATAAAGACGAGGGGAAACTCGAGGCCCTTCGCGGAGTGCGCAGTCATCAGCGTGACCGGCGCGTCGCCCTTGTACTGGTCAGTATCCGAAACAAGCGCCGAATGATCGATAAACTCGCGCAATCCTTCGATGCCTTGCTCATCGTAATCGACCGCCGCGTTCACGAGTTCCTGCAAGTTTTCCAGACGTGCTTCCGCTTCGTCAGTCTTTTCAGACTTGAGCGCGTTCTCGTAGCCGGTTTCAAAGATAGCGGCTTTGACGATGTCGGAAACTAATTCCGGCCTTTGGTCTTCGGTCTTTGGACTTTGTTCCGCCATCTCGGCAAGTTTGTGGATGATGCGGCGAAAACTCTTCAGCGCCGACACCGCACGCATACTCAAGTTCTCGGGTTTGTCGATCACCAGCGCAATTGTTTCCCACAGACTCAAACCATAATCATTCGCTCGTCGGGTAACTTCCTCGACGGTTTGTTTGCCAATGCCACGGGGTGGGCTGTTGATGACTCGCTGCAGAGCAATTGAGTCATCAGGATTCAGCGCCAGCTTAAGGTAGGCGATGATGTCGCGCACCTCCATCCGCTCATAAAACGAAAAGCCGCCGACGATGTTGTACGGCAGGCCGGCCCGGCGCATCGATTCTTCAAAAACTCGCGATTGGGAATTTGTGCGATACAAGACGGCAGCGCGCAAATCATTTTCTTCGTTGCGGTGTTCGAGGATTTTAGAAGCAACAAAACGCGCTTCAGATTCTGCGTCGAAGGCCTGGAAATAACGCACGCGATCGCCGCGCGGGTTTGAGGTCCAGAGATTTTTGCCTTTGCGTTCGACGTTGTGCTTCACTACTCCGCCGGCAACATCGAGAATCGTCTGCGTCGAACGGTAGTTCTGTTCCAGCCGGATCGTCCTGGTGTTCGGAAAATGGTGCTCGAAATTGAGAATGTTCGTAATGTCAGCGCCACGCCATTTGTAGATCGATTGGTCCTCGTCGCCGACCACAGCAATGTTCTGTTGCTTCTCCGTCAGCAAACTGATCAAGGCAAACTGAAGCGAGTTCGTGTCCTGATACTCATCAACCAGAATATAGCGAAACTTGTTGTTGTATTTCTCGCGCACTTCGGGCACCTGTCGCAGCAGACGCACCGTCTTGATCATCAGATCATCGAAGTCGAGCGCATTGTTGGCATGCAGACGTTCCTCGTAAGTCGCATAGACGCGTGCCTGGGCGGCGCGGCGTTCATCGACGTAATCGGCCCGCGCCGCAAAAGCTTCAACATCTTCACCGCGATTCTTTGCAGAACTAATGGCTGACTGCGTGGCCCGCAGGCCCAGATGCTTTTCGTCATAACCCAGGTCCTTAATGCAGTTCTTAATAAGGCGCAGCGAATCGTCCTGATCGTAAATCGTGAAGGTACGCGTGTATTTGTCGTCCAACTTTTCAATGTCCTGACGAAGAATGCGCACGCAGAGACTGTGGAAGGTGGAGACCAGCGGCATGCTCGACAGTTCCTGATCGCGCAACAAACGCTGCACGCGCTGGCGCATCTCCTGAGCTGCTTTGTTTGTAAACGTGACCGCAAGAATATTCCAGGTGGCGACATGCTTTTCGGCAATGAGATAGGCAATGCGGTGCGCGATCACGCGCGTCTTACCCGAGCCGGCGCCGGCAAGGATTAGTAACGGTCCCTCGGTGTGTTCGACGGCAATGCGTTGTTCAGTGTTAAGGGAGCTTAGGAAGTCCATGTATTAGTAAGCAGTGAGCAGTAAGCGGTGAGCAGTCGTTCGGAAAAAGCCGCCCACTTCTAATACTCAGTTGCCATTATTCACGTAAGCTTTTGCGGAGACCGTAAGTCAGTGCCAGACATTCATCTACTAAGCTCTCGGCGTCCAAGAGTTTGCGTCTGTCAAGGTAGCCGACGCGATATGCGATTTCAAGTTGAGTGCTAATCTCGTTCAACGATCCAATCGCGATTGATAGGAAACTCCGAAATTGCAACACTGACCGGCCCGCGGCGCCTTCACTTATGTTTGATG
>DATLBQ010000421.1:0-5935 GCA_035526805.1 Pyrinomonadaceae bacterium | reverse complement strand
TCAGAGCGGCGGCAAGGATCGAAACGTGCGAGCTGATCATTTTTGCAAATCGGTTGCCCATGGAAACCAAACCCTAGCAGGCGCGGAGTACGATCTCTGAGGAGATGTCGATGTTAGCATGGCAAAGTCTGAAATCGAACTCTCGTCTGTGCTGCTGCAACGCTAAGATGCTGGTTGCGCTAGTCTTGATGCATGCGATAACATTGTGACGCAATCCCATCAGTTAATTAGAGGACGTAGACACACACGGCGCACGTGTATCTATTATCGGAGAGCCTAAAATTTTGAGCAGTTCGTTAGTTGAAAACTTCCAAAGCGAAGCGGGCCTCGCGAGTAGTGGCGATAACGCGGCGCTCGCTAAAGAAGAGAGGCTGCGTCAACTGCTTCGCGAAATGCGTTCTGCATTGGTCGCGTTTTCCGGCGGCGTCGACAGTACCTACCTCGCTTATGTAGCAAACGCTGAACTTGGCGAAAAGGCTCTTTGCGTTACTGGCGAATCCGCAAGCTTGTCTGCGCATCAGCGTGAACAGACTCTTCGCCTGGCGGAAGAATTTGGGTTTCGCGCGGAAACAGTCAGTACGGACGAGTTGCAGGATACGAATTACACCGCCAATGGCCCAAGCCGTTGCTATTTTTGTAAGGACGAACTGTATAAGAAGCTTGAGACTATAGCGACCATTCGTGGAATTGAGTTTATCGTGGATGGCTCGACCTGCGACGATCTTACGGATTATCGCCCTGGTCGTGCAGCTACAAGCAAGCATGACGTGCGAAGCCCTCTCATCGAAGCCGGCATGTCTAAGGCGGACGTTCGGGCATTGAGTCGGAGAGTTGGTCTACCAACCTGGGATCAACCGGCGAGCCCTTGTCTATCATCGCGAATTGCCTACGGCATCCCAGTAAATATTGAACGGCTTTTGGACGTGGAACGAGGAGAAGAGGTCTTGCGCGAGCTGGGTTTCCACGAATTTCGTGTGCGCCACCACGATAACCTTGTGCGGATCGAAATCGCTCCGGCCGAAATGAGGCGAGCACTGGACCTCGATGTAGTTAAAGATCTAGCTCAGCGCTTTCGCGACTTGGGTTTTAAATACGTTACGCTCGACCTTCATGGCTTTCGCAGCGGCGCAATGAACGAGGTGCTGAACCAGCCAGGCAAGTCTTAGTCAAGCGATTGTCGATTTGGTTTGGCCCTTTGTAATCTATTGATTCACCCACGCTGAGGGCGGAGGAAAGTTTTGATGCACGAGTGATGCGATACTGAGGATTCGGAGATAGCAAATGTTGAGCAGGCCCAGCACAAGTTATGTGGACGATATTCGGGAAATCAAAGAAGAGAACCCCTTCGAATCAATGATGTCCCGATTCGATAGAGCGGCTCAGTTGCTCAATCTTGATGCGGATTTATATGCAGTGATGCGCGTTCCTAACCGCGAACTCAAGGTTTACATCCCAACCAGAATGGACTCGGGGCGAATACAGGTGTTTGAAGGATATCGGGTCCAACACAACTTCGCCCGCGGACCCGCCAAGGGCGGGATACGATACTCACCCGACGTGAACCTCGACGAAGTACGAGCGCTGGCGGCATGGATGACCTGGAAATGTGCCGTCGTAAATGTTCCCTTCGGCGGCGCCAAGGGTGGGATTATCTGCGATCCTCAGCAAATGTCTATCGGCGAGCTTGAGCGGATGACGCGGCGCTACGCATCCGAGCTGCTCGACTTTATCGGACCCGAAAAAGACGTGCCTGCTCCTGATATGAACACAAACGAGCAGACCATGGCATGGATCATGGATACTTACTCGATGCACGCCAGGCACACAGTAACCGCTGTGGTAACAGGAAAGCCCATTGACCTGGGAGGTTCGTCCGGACGCCGTGAAGCGACGGGCAGGGGAATTTTATTTGTAATCAACGAAGCGATAAAGAGATTCAAAATGTTGCCGGAATCCACCCGCGTGGTAGTGCAGGGTTCGGGGAACGTTGGGGGAATCGGGGCCCAGTTGCTGCACGAAGCCGGTTACAAAGTCGTGGCTATCTCCGATGTCCATGGTGGAATCTACAACCCGAACGGTATTGACATTCCCGCCGCCCTCAAGCATTTGCAGGCGACTCGTTCATTTGAAGATTTTGCGGGTGTCGACCGAGTAACCAACAGCGAACTGTTGGAGCTGGAGTGCGATGTGCTGGTGCCGGCGGCGACAGAAAATCAGATTACTTCGCAAAACGCTGACCGGATAAAATGTAAAGTGCTGGCTGAGGGAGCCAATGGACCGACCACGGCTGCAGCGGATCAGGTATTGCATGAAAAGGGAATTTTCGTGGTACCAGACATTCTCGCGAACGCAGGAGGGGTGACCGTTTCCTACTTTGAGTGGGTCCAGGACCGGATGGGATATTTCTGGCGAGAGGATGTAATAAACCAGCGGCTTCAGGACACGATGGTCGCAAGTTTCAATGACCTTTGCCGCTACGCCGACTCCCATTCCGTAGACACGCGAACTGCGGCCTACATGCTGGCGATAGACCGCGTGGCCTATGACACCCGCATGCGAGGTATATACGCGTGACGGAAAAGACATAAAGAAACAGCGGTTAAGCGGCGAAAAGGTCTTGATTTCCCTTATCCGGTAAGGTATGGTCTGGCATGATTTCGTACCGGCCAGCTGTGTGAAGAGTACAGCGTGGGCCAGGCTTTGGGGTGCAGCATAAATCGTGTGACGGCATCTTGGCGGCGAAGACGTCCAACAGTTCCGACAGCAACGTGTGACCTTGGCATCGTAACTTCGATGTTACTGGTCTTGCGCTAACTTTGATTGGTTCTAACAGTTGAACTTACAACATCGACGTTGGCATTCAAACAACTTCTATATTCGTTTTGCAGGAGGATTGCGATGAGACTCGCAACGAGAGCGCTTATATCCGCGCTCACTATTTTTGTATTGTGTGCCGCGGTGTCGGCGCAGACATTGAGATCGCCACAGGACCCGCGCAACCAGGCGCCAGCGGTGGGCACGGGAGGGCCGGTGGGTGGGCCGACCGGGCTATTCACGGTTTACGACGCGGATACGATACGCAAAGGGGAGTTTACCTTCAGCATTGCGTACAGCAATTACGATCGGGATCCAGGAAACGTAGACCTGGTGATCGTGCCGCTTAGTTTCAACGTGGGGTTAAATGACCATCTGGAATTATTCTTCAAGACGGATGGTTACCGGGGCATCAAGGTAAACAATCCGCAGAACCTGTCGAGCTTCTATCTGCCGAATTCACAGTTGTTCTTTGGGGCGACGTTGCTGTGCACGGGCGCGGCTGTGATCCTTCCGCCGGAAAGACTGACCGGTTCGACGCAGTTGACGGGGTTCAGTCCGCTTTTTCGGCCAGCGGGTCCGCCGTGCAACGTGGGGGGCCAACCGTTTAGACAGTTTCCGTTCATCGGGGCGACCGGACCAAACTTTGGTTTGACGGGGAATAATATCGCGCCACCGTTTACCAGCCGCCTGGGTACGCCGTTCGGTGGCAATGGCAGCTTTGGAGCAGCCTCAAACTTCCCCGGCATCGGCTCGGTGGTGGGCAGCATCCTGCCGGGAATCGTGCTGGCAACCGGGACTACTCCAGCGAACTTGACGTTCAGAGCGTTGACGGTACCACGGACATTCACGATATCCCCGGCGTATTTACCGGACGCGCCGTTCATCAATCGGTTATATGGCGAGTCAAGCTTTGGGGACATGGTAGTGGGAGCGAAGATACGCTTGAGTGGACCAAACGACGCGCTGGGAGTGGCGTTGATTCCGTTCTATCGCTGGTATCTTGACAAGGCCAATGATTTTTCCGGCTTCAATCAGATGCAGCGGGGGGCGGGCGCGGGAGCCGACATTGGCGATTTCGGTTTAATCGGAGCCATTTCGGGCCGGCTGAGCCAGCATGTCAATGTGTCGGCGAACCTGGGCTACATTCTCAACAGCAATCCCAAGAGCGAGCTGATGGCGGATGCAGTGCTGTTGGATCGTCCGGATGAGTTTTTAGCGGGACTGGGATTCGATTTTCCGGTGAACAAGCATTTTCAGTTAATCGCGGAAGCGCGGTCGACGATGTATGTAGCCGGTCGCACGCCCAATGCGTTTAATAACAACCCGGTAGACGCCCTTGGTGGTGTCAGGGTCTTTCCGGCGCGCTGGTGGGGAATTGGCGCGGCTTACCGTCGGCACATGAATCAGCAGGACCAGGGACACTTTAACGAAACGTTCCCGGCCGGGTTCAGGGCTTCCGATGATCCCAATGGCTTCATCTTCCAGCTCTGGGCCGGTCATCGCAATCCCAGGATTCCGCCGCCACCGCCGAACCAGCCGCCAACGGTTTCGGTCTCGGCGTCAAGCGCGACAATAACTTTGCCGTGTCCGCCGGGAACCAGCTCGGCGACTTGTACTGCAAGCGCCAGTACCTCGGTAGACCTAACGGCGAACGCGACGGATCCGGACAATGACACGCTGCTTTATACCTGGTCCGTTACCGGTGGCAAACTGACGGGAGAGGCCCGCACAGTAACTTGGGATCTTTCGACAGCTCAGCCGGGGACCTACACTGCAACCGTAGACGTCAACGATGGTAATGGCCACACGGCAAATGGTTCTACTACAGTAACCATAGCCGTCTGCACGGAATGTGTGCCACCCTGTCCGACAGTCTCGGTTAGTTGCCCGTCTGAGGTTGATGAAGGTTCGCCGATTACGTTTAGCGCGTCACTTTCTGGTGACATGAACGTAACCTACAACTGGACCGTCTCGGCCGGCACTATCAGCGGCGGCCAGGGCACCTCCTCAATTACTGTGGACACTACCGGACTCGGCGGCCAGAGCGTAACGGCGACAGTCGAGCTTGGTGGTTTGGATCCTTCCTGCTCGAGGACGGCTTCGTGCACGGCAAGCATCAAGGCACCTGTGGCTCCGGCGGTGAAGTTTGATGAGTACGGCAACATCAAATTCAACGACGAAAAAGCCCGTCTCGACAACTACGCTATCCAGCTGCAAAACCAGCCCGGTTCACAAGGCTATATTGTTGCCTACGGTTCCTGTGCCGGTGAAGCAGAAGCTCGAGCCAATCGCGCGAAAGACTATTTGGTCAACACGCGTGGCGTCGATGCGTCCCGACTGATGACAGTGGATGGCGGCTGTCGGTCTGACTTGACAGTTGAGCTCTGGGTAGTACCCACTGGAGCAACACCGCCAGCAGCCAGCACTGACAACATCATTTCGCCTTGTCCGGAATGTAAGAAACCCGCGCCGCGCCGTCGCGCGCGTCGAGGGCGAATGGACGAATAGGCCAAACACTCGCGTCTGGGAAACTGACGCGAACCTTTCCGGGACGGGCGATGCTCTCTAACGAGAACATCGCCCGTTTCGCTTTCTGCCTTCTTGCCGGCGCAAGCCTTTGGTGACTACGAATCGCCTTGATGGTTGCAAGTAGCTGGCGGCCAAAACGCAGCCGGAGGGGAACACTTGTCCGTGATTTAGGTAGCAGCGATATTATCAGCTTCACCCTTAGTTGTCGGTGTAACTCTCTGCATACTTTGGCATTTAGGCATTGACACTAGAGCCCTCATTTCGTATAAGTGTGGCGCTTTGAGTTTTTGTCACCTAATTGCTGATAGAGTGCCGCTTAGAATCCTCTCACGCTGTCGACGGTGGCATTGAATAGACCTTTCTATACACACTCTGCAAGGAGGAATGCGATGAAACTCGCAACCAAAGTCCTTATTTCCGCAATTGTTACTCTTACGTTGTGTGCCGCGGTGACGGCGCAGACATTGAGATCGCCACAGGACCCGCGCAACCAGGCGCCAGCGGTGGGCACGGGAGGGCCGGTGGGTGGGCCGACCGGGCTATTCACGGTTTACGACGCGGATACGATACGCAAAGGGGAGTTTACCTT
>DATLBQ010000420.1:0-3686 GCA_035526805.1 Pyrinomonadaceae bacterium | reverse complement strand
GAAGACCAGGAGGCCCTCAACCAGCGACTGAGAAGCTTGAGGATTGATCGCGGGCCTGCGCCCTCTACTGCGCCTAACAACCGTTCACCGAAAATCTTATTGCTGGCGCTGTCCGCGTTGGTAGCTTTGGTGGCTGTCGGTGGCTATGCCTACTTTTCGTCTGCGGCAAAGCCCATTTCCGTTGCGGAGGTAAAAATAGAAAACGGTGGCAGCGCACATTCGGACACCGTCCTGTCTGCTTCAGGGTATGTAGTGGCGCACCATAAGATTGCTGTAGGCGCAAAAGTAATGGGACGAGTCGCCTGGATTGGGGTCGAAAAGGGTGACCAGGTGCAGCAGGGCCAACTACTCGTTCGTCTCGAAGATAGTGACTTCCGTGCCCAGTCAAACCAGGCGCGTGCGAATCTCGCGGCGGCCCAGGCCCGGCTCGATCAAATGCGCTCCGGTTCGCGTCCCCAGGAGAAACTGAAGGACAAAGCAGGAGTGTTGCAGGCGGAGGCAACGCTAAAAAATGCGGAAGCAGAATATGAACGCACCGAGAAACTATATCGTGCAGGAATTTCTTCGAAGGCCGAACTCGATCGTGCGATCGCTCAGCGTGACACCTCTCGTGCTTTGCTCGAAGCAGCGCGCCAATCCAGTGCAATGACGGATGTAGGGCCGCGCGTTGAAGAAATTCGCGCTGCCGAGGCGCAAGTTCGGCAGATGAAAGCTGCTCTTGATTATGCCGACACTCAACTTGCGGCTACAGAAATCAAGGCCCCGGTCTCCGGCACCGTGCTGCAAAGGATTGTGGAACGAGGCGAGATGGTAACTCCTTCAGCCTTTGGCGAATCCGGAGCCCGGACGTCGGTTGTTTCGCTGGCCGACCTTAACGATTTGCAAATCGAGTTGGATATTAGTCAGACAGATTTTGCGCGATTGAAGATGGGCCAGCGGGCGGAGATCATTCCTGAAGCTTTTCCGAACCTTAAGTACACGGGCTTTATTGCTGAGATTGCTCCGGAAGCGAATCGCGCTAAGGCCACCGTACAGGTGAAAGTCAAAGTGGAAAACCCCGATGAGCAGTTGCGCCCGGAAATGAATGCGCGCGTCAACTTTCTGGCAGAGGGTCAACCTACCGAGGCCAGGGCAGCGGCCCGAATACTGGTTCCCAAAGCTGCGGTGGTAAGAAGGGATGGAAGTGCTTTTGTTTTCGTAGTCAAGGGCAACAAGGTCGAACAGCGATCCATACGCCTGGGTGATGAGGCTGGCGATTTTTATTACGTGCTCGAGGGATTGAGCGGTGGCGAATCGGCGGCGACGACTGGAGCTGAGAAGTTGCGGGATGGGGATCGCGTAAAAATCGGACAGTAGTCAGCAATCAGCAATCAGCAGTCAGTAATCAGCAAGAAATAGCCGGTCATCGCAACAGAACATGAATGTAACCACGCGAACAGCATGACCAACCATTGCTGATTGCTAATTGCTGACTGCTGATTACTGAACACCACTTAGCGAGATTGGAAAACAAATATGTCAGCACCGATAGTTCAAGTTCGCAACGTGAGTAAGCGTTTTGCACGAGATGGCTTTGAGGTAGTAGCGCTGGACCACGTTGACCTTGATATTGAGCCCGGTGATTTTTTGGCGCTGATGGGACCCAGTGGTTCCGGTAAATCAACGCTGCTGAATTTGCTTGCGGGAATCGATCGCTGCACGGAAGGCGAAGTAGACGTCCTGGGAACCGACCTGGCAAGATTGAGCGAAAGCCAACTTGCTGCCTGGCGCAACAACCACATCGGTTACATCTTTCAGACTTTTAACCTCGTCCCGGTGCTGACGGCCTTTGAAAATGTCGAGTTGCCATTGCTTTTGACTAAGTTATCAAGAGCTGAGCGGCGTAAGAATGTTGAGACGGCGTTGGACTTGGTGGGACTCGGCGACCGTATGCATCATCAGCCTCGTCAGTTATCAGGAGGACAGGAACAGCGCGTGGCGATTGCCCGTGCTATTGTCACCGATCCTGATTTGATTCTTGCAGACGAGCCGACGGGCAATCTCGATGCGCGGGCCGGCGAAGAAATACTTAACATACTGGCGACGCTGAACCGCGATTTGAAGAAAACGATCATCATGGTCACCCACGATCCGCACGCCGCAAGTTTTGCCACACATGAGCGGCATTTGGAGAAGGGTGTTCTGCTCGATGGCTTGGCTGCCGCATCAACTTAGGGTGCATCTGGTCACATGCTCTATTCATTCGATATCACATTTGTAATGTCGGAGGTGCGTCAATGAAGAGAATAATGTGTTTCTGCTCTTGCGTCTTAGCCGCTCTAACACTGATGACCGGTTCAATTTCTGCTCAGGAAGCCTCGAAGCCGGCCGACCCTTCCAAGCTTGTGTATGCCGACTTCCAAAATTCACAGAATGGCCGGCCCGTAAGCAGTCGAGGCGGTATGACGCGGCTGAATCGTTACTCGCAGAACCCGGCAAATCCGCCGGAATACCGTGGCCTGGAAAAAGCAGATCCACCCGCTCCCGCGCTGGCGCGAGTAACAGCAGATGATGTTGCTGCCGCGTTCGATTATGAACTGCGGATACCAAATGAGTGGGAAGGAGTAAACATCGAGGTTTTCGGACAGCCCGAGAAAGACGGCAAACTCGTGGCCGACGATGTGAGTGCTTATAAGTTCATCACGCTGCGCGTCTTTGCCAAAGGGCCGAAACACATACGACTGGAACTTATTACTCGCGGACACGGCGCCAATCTGGAGTCCGGCTATCCGGTGGCAAACTTCCGGGTCTCTCCGGGTTTCAATACGTACAAACTCAAGCTCGATTCCTTCAACCAGCCTCAGTGGGCAATGCCTCTCGACCTCAAGGGGGACGTCCTTAAGAAGTTGACGTCTATCACCGTGGGAGTGTTTTGCGACAAATGCACTATGGAGAAAGGTACCGTGGTGATCGATAACATTGCTTTCGAAAAGTAAGTCGTGAGACGTTAACCAATGGCCCAGAGTGACCTCTGCCGCTTGGCTCGGCCTTTTGCTCGCAGGCAGCTCATTGGCACTACTGATCAGCGGCGTTATCAGTTTTGGCCAAAACCTGATGGCGTGTTCTTTCTCGTTCTCTTGCGAAAACGAGGAGTGGCGACTGTTGCCGAGCGTGCAACCTAAGCGACGTTCGCCAAACTAGTTAAGCCAGCGATTGCCATAAAGAGTTAATGAAAGTAAGTCCTTAGAGCACAAGATGGAACCATCGATAGCATCAGTTGGCATTCTTGCTTTACTCGGCCTGGGACTTGTGTTCGGTCTCAAACACGCGACGGAAGTTGATCACGTTGTGGCGGTTTCGGCGATCGTTAGCGAACATCGCAGCGTGTTTCGATCGGCCCTCGTCGGCGGCTTGTGGGGTGTAGGGCATACCACTTCGCTGTTGGTCGTCGGAGTTGTAGTACTGGTGTTTCGGGCGGCCATTCCGGCGCCGGTCGCCAACTGGCTGGAGTTTGGCGTGGCATTGATGATCATCGGACTAGGTTTGGTGGCGATGACGCGAGTGTTGCGTCGACGCGCTGACGTTCACGTGCACACCCACACCCATGACGGTGTATCGCACGTGCACGTCCATTTTCACGAGGGGGCAACGCGGCACGGTCAGAGGCAGTCGTCAACTCACACTCATGCTGTCTCCTCCATTGGTAT
>DATLBQ010000419.1:0-4555 GCA_035526805.1 Pyrinomonadaceae bacterium | reverse complement strand
GATTTGATTGGGAAAAACCAGCGTTTTACGACGCTCGCTAACTCGCTGGCGGCATCGTGCTATCACGCGATTCCGAAACGTTTCTCGCGATAGCGTCCAGATGCTTGCATTCCTGTGATCGACTTGTGTAGTACAACGAGGTGTATCACCCGTGCTGATCGAAGCGAACGATGTCCTCCCGCAGGACAACGTGCCAGTCAACCTTCCACCAAGCCGCTACCCCATCCATTGGCCTCTCCTCAGCCAACGCCTTCCGAATCATCCCTCGTCGACTCTCCCCGAACCTTGAACCTTGAACTGAACCCCTTACCCCCCTTCCGAGAAAATCTCCACACTTCTCGCCCGCTTTTTCGCGCAGATTGCAATGGGTATATGGGAGACCACACATGACCAAAACTGCGCTCACAGAACGTCCAACGAAGCAGCCGGGCCAACAACCCAATGTGGCGTTCGTCAGGCCCGCTAATATCCGAGCCCATATAAGCGCCACCACCCAGACATTAGTTTCCCGAACCTCCAGCGCGGTTCACCTTACGGCTTTTCAACTCCCCGTCCCCCCAAAACTTTTTCAAACTATTAGCGCCCCTCACCGACTCTTCAACCCCGAGCCTCACTGCTCATCACCCCCTCACCAAACGCTCACTATCCACTTAAGAGGGCTGACCGGTCCGGCGCGGCCAAGGCGTTGACCGAGCGGATGGCAGCCAGGGGATCATTTCCGCCGGAGTCCGCTGCAGCGGTCCCTGCGCCGCCACTCTCAGTCCTTGCTCCAGATCCCAAATGGCCATCCACGGACTATTAAAATATCCTACGGGCCCCAAGAACGGGCTGCTACGACAACCAATGGCGCCTGACTGAAAGACGACCAACCAGTCCCTACTTCACACGTCAAAATGTATCAGTCCCGGTTAACAATTTACACCTGCCGTTTCACGGCACAACAACTGCATACAGCCGCTTTACTATCCATCACTTCTAGGACACCTACGGCAGTGTTTAAGCGGAATCAATTTATGCTCTGGACTGGGTCAACGTCAGATCTTAACTCGCAATACACCGTCGATCCGTTGACGTTCCTTCGGCGAAACACTGCCCAGCTGTTTCTATTGGCCACGGTATCTGATCCGCTACGTCCGGCCCAGTTGCGGAAGTCGGCAGCGACGCGGTTGGCGTCATGGGAGCCAATGTGTCGCGGTTGCGAACTCGCCGAGGGCGAAATATGACCGTCCGATCGACTCAAGATGTGACCGGACCAGCGTGTCACGCAAAAGTTGCAGATTCAGTCTCGTGACCGCTGTCCAGCTCGCAGGCGCGATGCTGGCTGGGCGGCTTGGCATGGCTCGGCTCACCCTGAAGGAAGCAACTTTTTTGAGCCCGTCCAGTTGCACGTGAAGTTAGCCGATCTGCCGATGCCCTTCTTCGACCGCCGCGTGATCATCCTGCCATCGTCGTCCTCCGGCTTCGTCAAATACCCCGGGAACTTCGTCAGTTGACGCCGCTCTCACTGGCTAACCCGATGTCCATGCTGGCCAAACTCGCTCGCTCATCGTCTCGTCGTCTTGTCGCATTTCGGTGCCGGCAATGCCACCCGCGCCTTGAACGACGCTTCATACCGCTTTCGGACGCGATTATTGGCCGTGCTCATGACCTCCTGTAGATGGAGACTCACCAGCTAAGGATTTTACACCTTAACTAGCGGCCAATTTTCGGGGTTCACCGTTAAGGCCCTGTGCCAATCCGGTGAGAAGGGTACTTCAACGTTCCATGCAGAGCCACCCAAGCAAACACGGCGCAGGAAAAACGAGAGCAACCCATATCCTCGCGGACCAAACGGCAACCAGCTTGGCTGCTGGCTGCCGGCAAAACACTTAATTCAATCAGCCATTAAAAGGCACGGAGAACCAGAATTTCTTCTTGAAACGTGGGAAGAGGGAGATGACCCAGTTGATCCAAACTGGACAATGTTCACTTCGTTTTTGATGCTCGGCCTACGTATCGCGAATGCTGAGGGTGGAATCTCAACGGATGAGGCGTCGCTGATCTGTGACGTTCAAGATGTATTTCTTCATTTCGGCAAAGACAGCCTGTCCGCAGAGTCAATCACAGAGAACTGTAGAAACACTATTCGCCGTGATCCCTCACTCTATCGCGAAGTCAGCATGCCGATGGTCGTAAGCGCGCTTGAACAGTACGACAGCCAGAATGGCACAGACTATGCTTTGAAGGCCAAGGCGATGTTCTTTCAATTCGCGAATGCCGTTGCCAAGGCGGATGGCAAGATTGGCCCGCAGGAGGAAAGAGCGCTTGCGGAGTTAAGCGAACTTTTTTACGGCGGTAAAAATGTATCGGTGGATGGGTCCGAACTATTGCCGCAGCACGACAATGAAAAATCTAAGCCACGCGCCGAATCCGTCGATGTGCTGCTCACCGAGTTCCAATCGCTTGTCGGCTTGGACGCAGTGAAAGCCGACGTGACACAGATGGTGAACTTTTTGCGCGTCCAGCAGGTGCGCCACGACCGCGGCTTGGCAGCGGTCCCAGTTTCACGCCATCTTGTCTTCTACGGCAATCCTGGAACGGGAAAAACGACCGTCGCGCGTTTGCTCTCGCGAATCTACAAAGCCCTTGGCGTCGTCAGCAGGGGGCACCTTGTCGAAACCGACAGATCGGGTCTTGTTGCTGGTTACGTTGGACAAACTGCAATCAAAGTGCGAGAGGTCGTCGAAAAGGCAAAAGGCGGCATTCTATTCATAGATGAAGCATATTCTCTCGTGTCGGAGGGGCAGGACTTCGGCCAAGAAGCGATAGATACGCTTCTCAAGCTTATGGAGGACAACCGAGACGATCTAGTTGTTGTCGTCGCTGGTTACACAGACCGGATGAGCAAATTTCTAACATCGAATCCAGGCCTCAAGTCGCGATTCAACAAGTTCTTTCATTTCGACGACTATGGTCCCGAACAGCTCTTGGCCATCTTCATTTCGTTTTGCTCCAAGAGTGGTGTCCAGCTCACGAAGGATGCCCGAAAAAAGGCATTTAATGTATTCCAGAGCTTGTACGAAATTCGCGACGAGTCGTTTGGTAATGCTCGGCTTGTGCGGAACACATTCGAGTCTGCAGTACACAACCAAGCGAACCGGATTGTTGCGGTCGCGGCGCTTACTGAGACCGTTCTGCAAACTCTAGAGGCGTCCGATATTCCTGGCGAATCGGACAACGACCTCGACAAAGGAATCGACACGTCGTCACCACAACGCCTCGCTCCGCAAGAAAAAATTCGCTTCAAATGCCCGCACTGTTCAAAATCATTGAAGGCGCCGCTTAGCGCACAAGGAGCCTCAGCAAAGTGCCCGGGATGAAACCGCGGCGTGACTATACCGGGAAAATAGGTATGCACTTCACTCCAGTAGGGCTTCCGATGGTTTTTCACCAAATCACGTCCCGGATCGCGGGTTGGCCGCTCAGAGCGACGTATTGGTCACTTTGGACGCACCGAGCGTGGATGGGATTCGCGTTTGCATTTCTGGCGACTCCAAGCCGTTTGCTTGAGTCATGTGCATACCTATTACCGGGAAATTAAGATGACGTAGCGATCGTGGGCGTCGATCGGGGCCTCGGGTTGACAATCGCGGGCTCATCTCCTTCTTTTTGCCTCCTCTCGCAGGAACTTTTCGGGTATGGATTTGAGCGTGGCATTGAAAAACTGTCGAACAACTTCAATGGCATCCTGACAGTAGCCGTTCCTGAGATTGATCCGTCCGATACCGTCAATCTCGATTAGCGGGTTCTTCCGCTTGGCATACTGTTTAAGTTCTTTCGTGATTTTGTCTTCCCTGATGCGACCACGACCGTGAACGAACGCATTTCGTATGTCGATCATTTGAAGGACATCTCGCCAAACCGCGCCTTCTGGGAGTATGACTTTGGCGACATCCTTTAGATACGTTCTTGCGGCAACGATCTTATTGTGCTTCTTGTCTTTCTTTTTGTTCTTTTTTTGCTTCTTGTTCGTGTCGTTCACGCTCTCTCTAAAACTACCGAACTTTCGAACGTGCCCGCACAGGTTCACGAGTGAGCATTCCAAGAGAGAGTAAAGGTGGACGAATGCGGTACACCGGATGAGGCTAGGAAAGCGAACGGCAAACCGATGGACGCCTTCAGGGTTCTCTTCCTTAGACCCTCCGTTGCCGAAGTACACCAACTGCTTTTCTAAAGCATCCTCTACTGTCTGGACGTAGCCCTTTAACTCATCTAGGTCTGCATTCACGACCCGATCCAGGATGGTCCGCATTTCAACGCCAGAGTTCGGCATAAGGCTCCCCATTGCTCAAGATGGAATCAACTAATGATACCCGCCTGGTGCCATTGCTGGCCTGCCCAGCAATGCTTCCCGCAAACCGATCCACAACTCGCTTTGACGCACACCGCGCTGCGCCTCACGCCGCCAATTTTTCCCCCCTCCCCACAAGTCGGCCCGCCAGAATGGGGAAACAAAGCTGTCAGGAACCGTGTTTGCGCCTATTGCCTACCGAGCAGATGCAGCCGCCCGGAAACC
>DATLBQ010000418.1:0-5851 GCA_035526805.1 Pyrinomonadaceae bacterium | reverse complement strand
ACTTAATCGACTCTGACAACCATCAGCGTGGCGTCGTCGTAGGCTTCGCCGTCGCTGTATTCGGCTACCGCTCCCATGATTCGATCGCGCAAATCCGCCGCTTGAAGTTTGCAGCCGCTGGTTAACAATTCCTGCAAACGGTCTTCGCCGAATTCCTTGCCCAAGGCGTTGCGGGCCTCGGTCACGCCATCGGTAAAGAGCACCAGGCAGTCGCCGCTTTGCAAAGCAACGTCAGCCTGCAGATAGGGTTCGCGGGGGAAAACGCCGAGTACCGGTCCGCCTTCTTTCAAGCGCAGAGATTCGCCATCGCGAATCAACATCGGGGGACAGTGGCCGGCGTTGGTGTATGAAAGTGTTTTGTTTTGAGCGTCGAGCAGCGCGTAGAAGCAAGTGATGAATCTATGCGTGACGGTGTTTTCACACATCACGCTGTTGACGCGCCCGCACAGCTCTCCCGGCGCGGCCACATCGGAAGCAAAAGATTTCAGCACAGCCTGTACATTCGACATCAATAACGCCGCCGGCATTCCTTTGCCGGCTACGTCGGCGATGCAAAGCGCCGTGTGGCGTTCGCTAAACTTCATTACATCGAAATAATCGCCGCCGACGCCACGCGCTGGGTTCCAGGCAATTGCAATGTCGAACCCCTCGATACTGGGCAAGGACTTGGGCATCAGCGCTGCCTGAATTTCTTTCGATTCTTCCAATTCCTGCTGCAACTTCTCGCTCACGGTGCGGCTTTGCGCGTCGATGGTTCGCTGTTGGCGTTTCTTGCGGCCAAGCTCGATTTGCGTGTTCAGGCTTTTAAGTAGCCGTGAGTTGTCCCAGGGCTTCTGCACGAAATCTCGACCGCCGCGGTGCATTACCTCGACCGCCAATTCGACGGAACCCCAGGCGGTGAGGACCACGATCGGCAACGAACTGTCTAACCTGCGGATGTTACTTATTAGATCGAGGCCCTCCTGGCCCGAGGTGGTGTCGCGCGCGTAATTGAGGTCCATCAGCACCAGATCGAATTGACCGTGCTTGATAGCTTCCAGAACTTCCGCCGGTGAGGTGACGGCTTCGGTCTGATAACCGGCGTTTCTTAAAAGAAGGCGCAGCGCGATCAGCACGTCCGGTTGATCATCGGCGATCAGGGCCCGCGGTGTCGGCGGCGCCAACGTGTGTAAGCTCGGGGTATGCATAAGACTTCCCGTCACGCTTGTTACTCCTTGACAACCCACCCGTCCTCCAGTCGCACGATGCGGTTGCCATAGGCAGCATTGGTTTCCGAGTGGGTGACTTGAACGATGGTCGTGCCTTCATCATTCAGACGTTTGAACATCTCCATGATCTCCTTGCCCTGGCTGGAGTGGAGATTTCCGGTTGGCTCGTCGGCCAGGATGATCCTTGGGTTGGCGACTACGGCGCGTGCGATGCCCACGAGCTGTTGCTGGCCGCCAGAAAGCTGGCTGGGGAAAAGATCTTTCTTGCCGACAATCTGGAACTTGTCGAGCGTGTCGCAGACAATCGATTGCCGATCCTTTTTGCTGACGTCGCGATAAGAGAGCGGCAGTTCAAGGTTTTCGAAAACAGTCTGGTCGTCGAGCAGGTGATAGCTTTGAAACACGAAGCCAATGTTGCGATTGCGCAACGCGGCTCGCTTCTTCGTATCGAGTGAGTGCACGGCCACGTCGTCAAAGTAGTATTCCCCGCTCCACGACTGATCGTGCATGCCGAGAATGTGAAGCAACGTAGACTTCCCTGCTCCCGATGGGCCCATGATCGAAACAAACTCGCCGGGTTGTATATCGAAGTCGATGCGGCGCAGGACGTAGGTTTTCGCTGGCCCCTGCGCGAACGATTTCTCAATGTTGCGCAGGCTGATCATCCGATCGCTCCGAGTCCGTTTTCTTTGCCGTGGCGTTTGCCTTCTTCAACTTCGCGCCGGTTGGCACCCGCTTCTTCTTCGACGATGACGCCGTCAAATAAGTGGACGATGCGGTCGGCATGCTGCGCGTAACGCGCATCGTGCGTAACCATGCAGATCGTCGCGCCGCCACGGTGGAGATCGCGTAACAATTCCATTACGGCTTCACCGTTAGTCGAATCCAAATTACCCGTCGGCTCGTCAGCCAGCAGAATGCTCGGCTGTCCGCCCACCGCGCGCGCTACCGCGACGCGTTGCTGCTGACCGCCCGATAGCTGGCTGGGCAAATGCTTGGCGCGGTGACCCATGCCGACGCTTTCCAACGCGTCAGTCACCCGTTTCTTTCGTTCAGCCGAGGCCATGCCCCGGTAAGTCAGCGGCAGTTCGACGTTTTCATAAACCGTGAGGTCACCAATCAAGTTAAAGCTTTGAAAGATGAAACCGACTTCACGGTTGCGAATGCGCGCGCGTTCCGACATCGAAAGATTCTCGACCGGCTTTTCGTTGAGCACGTATTCCCCGTCGCTCGGCGTGTCGAGCAAGCCCAGAATCGACAACAGTGTCGACTTGCCGCAGCCCGAAGGACCGGCGATGGAAACGTATTCACCCTTCTGGATGTCGAGGTGTATTCCTGACAGCGCATGCGTCTCGACCTCGTCGGTGTAGAAGACTTTCTTGACGTCTGCCAGATGAATAAGGGGATCGGTTGAACTCATTTTTGTCTCCTTGGAGTTTTGTTGGATCAGGAATCGCGTTCGGCCTAGGTTCAGATTTGCGGCTCAGCCGCCCTCCGTGCGGTAAGGCTCTGCCTTACCGTCTGGTTATTTTTGAATCTCGAGGCTATGCCTCTGTCGTCGGTTGGAGGCGCAGCCTCCAAAGAAACTTGGGTAAAGTTTCGGTAAGGCGAAGCCTTACCGCACGGAAGACGGCGTAGCCGTAAGACGCTGCAAAACTGTTTACCGTTAACGCACGCGGATACGGTCATAACTATCCAGCGACGATGTGTCTGACAAGATGACTTGATCGCCTTCCTTAAGTCCGTTGACGATTTCAATGGTACTTACGGAGGCTTTACCTAAAGTTACGGCAGTGTGCACAGCTTCCTGTCCGTCAGGGCTCAGCTTGAACAGTTTGACGGTTTGTTGTCCCTGCCCAAACGCCGGGCGGCCGACATATAAAACGTTATCGAGTCGTTCGAGCTCGACTGTCCCGGCAACGCTCAAATCAGGTCTGGCGCTAGCTGGAATAGGGCCGGTGAGCGCAACGTCAACGATGAACGTGCCCTCGCGCGCCGCCGGATCTATGCGCATTACTTGACCCTGGATGATGCCATTGCGCGTGTCCACGGCTACCGGTTGTCCGACCCTTACGTCCTTGATTTGAGTTTCAGCAATCTTCAGCTCCGCTTTTAAAGAAGCGGGATCGGCCACGCGGGCGATGTTGGTTCCGGGAGTTAGTTGCTGGCCCACTTGCACTGCAACTTCCTGCAACACGCCGCTGGTGCCGGCGCGAACTTTTAGTCCTGCCGCCTGATCTCTTCGCAAAGTAGCCAGCGCGCGCAACTGGGCAATACGCGACTCCTGGGCATTGAGCTGTGCCTGGACCGATTTCGCGTTTACCGCGAGTCGTTGTTGCTCAACCTTTAGACGATTGCCGATGTCCACTAAGCGCATGCGCGAAATCTTCAACAACAAATCAGGTACCAGGCCCTGCTTGCCCAGCACTTCGTCAGTATCCAACTGTAATTTCGCCTGGCTGTACTCGGCATTAATCGTGGCAATAGTCGACTTTTGCGTCATCCCCTCGCCTTCCAAGCGCTGTCGCAGGCTTTCTTTATCAGCAACCGCGGCTTTCACCTGAAACTCGGCATCCATGGCCTCTTGTTCAACTTTGGGGTTTGAAAGTTCGACGATAATCGTATCGAAGCCCACGACCACACCCGCCTGCACGGGAATTTTTTCAACTCGTCCTTCGGACGGCGCCGGAACCCAGCGAATATCCTGTGGCACCAACGTGCCGATGCCGCGCACTTCGCGGAGCATCTGTCCGCGCTTAACGGTATCGATGACGGCAGTTGAACGATCGAGTGTGGGCGCTGCCGGTTTGAGTCTGGTGAGACCGAAGGTTATGCCCGCGATGGCGATTAGACCGACGCCGATCACGATTCCGCTACGAATCCGTTTCTTGAGTTTAGATTTTCCAGTACGTTTGATATCCATGAACTTAATTGGGAACCAACTGAGTGAGCGCGAACTGCATTGGTTGCAGCACAAAAAATTTCTTGAAAACTACAGTTCGCCGCACACCGCTAAATCAAGGCGCATGCCAAGAGGGTTTTCGAAGTAAATACAAGCGGAAAACGAAGGACAAAGCTAAGTATCTTCAGCGTTACTTATCTTCCGAGGGAAAGGATATGGACTTCAGATCGGAGCCGAATGGGAGGGACCACAGAACCTAACGTTTCGGTTTCGGGATAGCTCAGTCCCACTTTTGAGAAATGTTCAGAATCTCGGATCGCCGTTCGGGCACAGTAAGATCATCAATCTCGGACGGGCTGGCTAAGTAGGTCAAGAACCACTTCATGGTTAACACTTGTAACCACTAATCCGTCTACCTCCAATATGCGTGCTTGGACAGGTGTTGCCACAAGTAAGTCGCTGTGCGCGTTCACACGTCGGCAGACGTTATGACCGGGAACCCCCGGGATTTTTCCGAATCCGTTTTTTTATACCGAGGAGCAGTTCGATGAAAATACCAGACAAGCATTCCGCCATCACTACGATCAGCATCTGTGCGAGAAAAACTCTTACGCTTTCACTGATTTGGCTGACTTTGATTCTGGTGGGGAACGCTCAATCGAAGAGTGCGGCAGCAGGTTCGGGAGAGTTGTATGACACAATCTCTTCGCTCGATAGCTCTTTCTTTGAAGCTTACAACAAGTGTGAGCTCGCTAAGATTGACCCGTTTTTTACTGACGATGTTGAGTTCTATCATGAAAAGCATGGATTGATTAGCACCCGCAAAAGTGTCATGCAGGTGATAACGAAGAATTTGTGTGGTAGCAGCAATAAAGTGAGAAGAGAACTTGTCGAAGGAAGTTTACAGGTATACGCCATCAAGGGTTACGGCGCATTAGAGATAGGCGAGCATCGCTTTTATCTGACGCAGAAGGGCCAGAAGGAGAAGTTAGATGGAATAGGCAAGTTCGCTAATCTGTGGCAGAAAAGAGACGGTAAATGGAGAATGTCGCGCGTATTTAGTTATGGCTTCTAATCCCACTCAGTAAATTCTCCGACCACCACGGACGTCGCCGACATGCTGCGTATGCTGATTGGAAAGCTGATTTTTCGGAAGGGATTGATCTGGATATGGTGCCGAAGGGGGGACTCGAACCCCCACGAGTTACCTCACACGCCCCTCAAACGTGCGCGTCTGCCAGTTCCGCCACTTCGGCTCAAGTTGTCAGATAACAATTGTAGCGCAAACCGTGGTTTGCGATCTTCTAGCCCAACCTCTTAGTTGAATGCACCACGCTGCCGGCTTTTGATACCGCGCGCTAGCAAACTAACAGTTTGCTTTACTTTGGCGAAGCAACTGGTGAAGCGCTCGTTGTCGCCGCTTGCGAAGCCGCAGGCGAAGCTGCCGGCGCCACGCTTGCAGCTGGAGAAGCCAATGGCGCTGCCGTGGGAGTAGCTTCCGGAGCAGTTGATTGCAAAACGGAACGGGAACCGGTTACGCCGGGCAGTGAAAGCATCAGCGCGAAAAGCATGAATCCGGCAGCGGCTCCAATCGTGATCTTCGACAGAATGCTTGCGGTCCCGCGCGGGCCAAACGCCGTGCTGGAAACGCTACTTGAAAACAGATCGCCGGCTCCGGATTTACCGGGCTGCAATAGCACTACAACAACCAGGATGATGCACGAGAGAATGAATAAGCCGT
>DATLBQ010000417.1:0-4952 GCA_035526805.1 Pyrinomonadaceae bacterium | reverse complement strand
GGAAGTGGAAGAGACGCGCAAGCGTGCGTTCAGTAGTTTTACGGATAATGGCTGCCTGCTCAAGCAGGTCGCAGTGCCTTCAGGCCAGACACAGCCGCTCATCGATCTCCTGACATCCACTCTGATAAGAGCTGCGGCCTACCTGGGGCAAGAAACCAGTGTCCTGAACACTCTTTCCGGGATTAGTCCCACTCGGTTTATTATCTAGGTTGAGATTGAAGCTAACGAGGGTCGCGAATGTTTTGTCCTCAGTGCGGACAGCAGCAAGTTTCGAATGTGACCAGATACTGCTCCAAGTGTGGCTTCTTGCTTGATGGCGTCGCCGTTGTGTTGGCCTCAGGAGGAGCGCTCCCCACGACACAGGTTCAGGCGAGCTATCGCCAACTTTCACCACGGAGCAAAGGAATCAGGCAGGGGGCGCTGCTGATGCTGAGCACGCTACTACTCGTGCCTTTGGTGACTATTATTAGCGTTTTCTTCGTGGGAAGCCCCGAGTTGTTTGTTTCCGTCACTGCCATCACTTTGTTCGTGGGCGGCTTGCTGCGGATCTTCTACGCATTGCTGATGGAAGAATCAGTTTCTCCGGTGACGATGGGACCACTGTCGGGCCATCTGCCGACCGCGGTCCGCCAATTCGACCAGCCTCCGCGTAACGCCGCTTTGCCGCCAGCTGCCGCAAATTCTGCGGCCGGCTGGAGGGCGCGACCAAATACCGCCGAGCTATATCAGCCGCCAAGTATTACCGCACACACCACGCGCCTGCTGGACAAGGACGAACCAAAGAACCGTTAGCTGGGAGCGCACGCTGGGAGCGCAGAGTTCCTGTCTGCAATGAGCGAGCAACGCGAAGAAATAGTGTAAGTGCGAGTGTGCCAGCTAGATGATCGAAACAGTTTCAAAGACTTCACCGCTGGTCACCAGACTTCGCGAAAGAATTAAACGCGAAGGTCCGATGACATTTCGTGACTGGATGCGAAGTGCCCTTTATGATCCCACCAACGGTTACTACTGCCGGACAGATCTAAACAGGTGGGGCACTGCCGGCGACTATCGCACCAGCCCAGAGCGTAGTTCACTGTTTGCCGCAACCTTCGCTCGTTACTTTGGCAAGCTTCACCACCAACTCGGCAAACCTCCAGCTTGGACAGTCATTGAAGTCGGCGCGGGTGACGGGCATTTTGCTGAAGGCACACTGCAGACGTTCGAGAAGTGTTTTCCTGACATCTTCGCGGCGACAAATTATGTTCTCGACGAAATCAGTCCGCATTCGCGCGCCCTTGCAGCGCGGCGTTTGCAGCGCTTCGGCGAACGAGTTCACTTTGGAAAGCTTGACGATTCGGAGATCAATACCGGCGTTGTTTTCGCAAATGAGTTGTTGGACGCATTCCCGGTTCACCGCGTGATGCTGCATCACGGTGAGTATAAAGAATTCTATGTAGATGTGGACGACAGCGGAAAATTCCAGTGGCTGCTCAGCACGCCGAGGGCCGCCTCGCTGCCGAGGCTCTGCGAGTATTTCGAAACGCTTGGCATTCAACCACATGAAGGGCAAGTGGTAGAGGTAAATCTAGAGATAGAGAAATGGTTGCGTCGAGTTGCATTGAGTTTGCGCAACGGCTTTGTCATCGCGGTGGATTATGGAGCTTCCACCGAAGAGCTTCAGTCATCAGCAGTCGCGCAAAGTGGCACACTGCGAGGATTTCGACGGCATCGATTCGTAGACGACTTGCTGGCAGATCCGGGCGAACATGACCTGACCACGACCGTTAATTGGAGCTTCGTTAAAGCTGTCGGAGCACGCCTGGGTTTCGAAGTTTGTGAATTTGAACGACAGGATCGATTCCTGCTAGCGAATGGGTTTCTTGAGCAGTTGGAAGTTGAATCGGGGCTGGCTGAAAACGAAGCCGAGCGGCTTCGGCTCAGTAGTGCCGCGCGCGAGATGATCTTGCCCGAGGGCATGGCGGCCCACTTTCAAGTGCTGGTGGTAAGACACAACTCTAATTTTGGAGGGAGCTGACCTGTCAGCGCTTAGTCTTCGGAGACCTGTCGCAGTTGTGGTTGCCTATTTCTTTCAGCTAAAACACTGCGTCAAGCCGCCGTTGACCAAAGCGCTGACAGGTCAGCGCACTCCAAAAGGGGAGTATTAGTGAACAGCACACACAAACTAATCGATGTGAGTCATACCGTTGAGCATGGCATGATCACCTACAAAGGATTGCCCGGGCCGGTGATTACAGATCATCTGACGCGCGAAGCTTCCAAACAAATCTACGCCGCCGGCACCGAATTTCAAATCGGCAACATTGAAATGGTCGCTAACACCGGCACTTATCTGGACAGTCCGTTTCACAGATATGCGGACGGCCCAGACCTCGCAGCTCTTGATTTCTCATCGCTCGCAAATCTTGACGGTATCCTGATCCGCAGTACAGAACTTTTGGCCCGCGCTATTTCCATAGAGGCACTAAGGGGTTTGGAACTGCATAGCAAGGCGGTGCTGTTTCACACTGGCTGGGATGTTCATTGGCGAACAGAGACCTACTCAAACGGTAGCCATCCTTACCTGACTGCAGATGCCGCCGAGTATTTAGCGCAGTCGGGCGTGGCGCTGGTCGGCATCGATTCCTACAACATTGACGACACCAACGCGCTCGATCGTCCCGCGCATTCGACCCTGTTGCGAAATGCCATTCCGATAGTTGAGCATCTGTGCGGCTTGAGCGAATTGCCCGATCGAGGGCAGGTTTTTTGCTGTGCCGGTGAAGGTTAAGGGCATGGGAACTTTTCCGGTACGCGCATTTGGGCTCGTGCCTGCGCCATGAGAATTGATCACTGTAGGCTGGCGCGTGTAGGCGTAAGGCAAACTGTTAGTTTGCGAAGCCAACGATACCTGTCAAGCTTAGTGTCGCCCACGACGTCGCAAACGAACAGTTTGCTTTAGGACGTGCGTCAGTAAGGGACAAACAAAAGGAGAAGACAAATGGCACTGAATGAAATGTTACTACCAGAATTTGATCGAGAGATGGCGAGCACGCGCAAGACTTTGGAGCGCGTTCCATTTGAAAAGTTCGACTGGAAACCGCATGAGAAGTCGACGGCTATGGGCGGACTGGCTACCCACTTGTGCAATATCGCGACCTGGTCGCTATACACAATCAACCAGGATTCTCTGGATTTGTCGCCAGGTGGCACACCTTTGCCAGGCACCGAGTTGGCGAAGTCGCAATCAGAACTGCTGGAAACTTTCGACGCTAACGTTGCGAAGGCAAGAGCGGCGATTGCGGCTGTCAGCGACGAGGAGTTGTTTAAGCCCTGGAGCTTGATGTCTAATGGCAAGACCATCCTTACAATGCCGAAGATCGCAGTACTGCGCAGCTTCATAATGAACCATCTGATTCATCACCGCGCACAACTCGGCGTCTACCTCCGGTTGAACGATCTGCCAGTACCTTCCATTTATGGGCCATCTGCGGATGAGAATTCTTTCTAGCAGAAAGGTGAGCAATGAAACAAGCAACTGAAATGGAACTAATGGAGGCAAGCAAACGGCTTTGCAACCAAAGTAAAAGGTGGCCGTATAGAACCGGAAGCCGCAACGGCCGGCCAGATTGTTCAACTGTCGAAATTAAGCGAAATTAATGCGATGCTTAATGCGTCACCTTCTATAGTTGCGTCTCTGGCCGGTCGCTACCGCTCCCGGTTCTGATACAGGTGAGGTTTTTTTGTGCAAAACGCAAAGAAACACCCAGGTTTCGGTCTTGCGCTTATCTTGTTTGTGATAGTCGCATCGCAGCTGAGCTATGGGCAGGAATCGCTTGGACCGCGGCCGAAGAAAGCTCGCACACCCGCTGACTACCAACTTCGAACCTTAAAGGATATTGCGGCCAGTGACGCGGAGGCTCGAAGTCCTGTTGCCGATACTGAGAGGGGGTTTCCTACCGGTGATGAGAAGGTTACGGTGAATGGCGATATTCGTCCTTCACGAGTGAGAGCAACTTACGCAGGTCGCTCCAGGCCGATGCCGCAAAACAAAAAGGATGTGCTTCACCGCTGGGCGCAACTTTATGCCGGCGCCCCCACGCACTACACGGTCCCTTATAAAAGTGAACTGCTGTTTAAGGCGGATGGCGTGAATTACTGGCTGGCGTTCAAGAAGGACTCAATTGCGCATTTCAAAAAACGAATAAAGACCGGTAAAGCCGTCGACCTATTTTTGATTCGCCTCGGCGGCACTCTGGACAGTGACAGCTGGGAGCCGCTGTTGCTGGTCGAAAGCTTTCAAAAGCCTGAATGAACGTACAGTTCGTCCACACCGGTTCAAACTGTTAAGTCCGTTTCTAGAATAGCTGGAACTTGATCGTGAGGTATTTCTTCGGATTTTGCCGGAAGTCGTACATCAATTTCACGCCTTCTGAAGACAGTTGGTTGACGTTGGAATACAACGCTTCGTCCGTTAACAGTTTTCCAACCGTGCCCTCTCCCCGTTGAGCTCCGGCCACGATATTGTCGATGCGTTCGGCAGTAGTATTGAAACGTGCGATCGCTGCGCGGGCGTCGTTGTACATCTGCTCGTCCTTGATAAGTTTGCCTAACGTGCCGTTACCGGCATTGATATCAGCGATCATGGCATTGATTTGATCCACTGAGCGGTCAAACCGATCGGCAGTGCGATTGATGCGGATATACAGCTCGTCATTTGTCAACAGCTTGCCTGCGGTGCCACGTCCGGCACGCAGATCCTGGGAAATCAGTCGCAACTGCACGGCGATCTCGTTAGCGTTGTTGTAGAGGGCCGGGTCATTGACAAACCGTCCCGCTGAGCCGCTGCCCGATCTTATCAGGCGCATCACATCTTCGGTTTCTCGCACGGTCGCATTAAGGTTGTTATAAAGTGCTTCATCGCTAAATAACCGCCCGACAGTTCCTTTACCTTCCTGAACGTCTTTAACGAT
>DATLBQ010000416.1:0-3688 GCA_035526805.1 Pyrinomonadaceae bacterium | reverse complement strand
AATCATACGAAACTCGCGCGAGACAATATCGAATGCTATTTGCGGACTGTGGGCCACGGAGACTGAGTTTAACCCTGGGATCAATCCAAATCTGAAATTTAAGACGTGAAAAGTAATAAAGAAGAAGAGAATAATGCCAGTGATGCGCTGAATCAGATAAAACCAGTTACGCGGATAGGGATAAGCGAGATTGTTAGGCCGCGCTTCCATCGTGATTACCAGACCATAGACGGCGTGGTAGATGAGCGGTATAAAGATTCCGCCGATTTCAACGAACAGGATATAGGGAATCGACTGCAGGTCTTTGACCGCGTTGTTGAAATCTGCTGCCCCGCTAAGCGCTTTGGAGTTTGTGTAGAAATGCTCCAGCAGGAAGATGCCGAGCGGCATAATGCCGGAAAGTTGATGAAGCTTGCGCAGGATGAAAGTCCGGCTCAAATGTACGGTCACGAACGCGCTCCTTTTCGATAGAGGTTCAACGTGAAAGCCGTTGGGCCAGACGCAGGTAACTTGTTATTGAGATTTTCCAGAACAAGGAAATTATAGTGACCCGGTTTCTGAAAAGCAAAACGCGTCAAAGTGTCATACTAAGTTTGAGCAAGCAGTTTAGAGTTCAGCCTTTAGGCTGCTTGCGCCACATGCCACGCAAGCTAAAGCTTGAACTCTGAACTGCGGGCTTACCACCTCGTCCAGGCAACGAATGGATGATCTAGCGACAAAATCGACTATGCAGTTGGCTGAACTTGTTCGCAGTCGCGAGGCGTCGCCCGTTGAGATAGTGCAGGCGCATCTCGATCGCATCGCGAAGATTAATCCGCAGCTCAACGCCATCGTCACGCTGGCACCGAATGTAATGGATAAGGCAAAGGAAGCTGAAGCTGCGGTCATGCGCGGCGATGCGCTCGGTCCGCTTCACGGTGTGCCGCTGACAATCAAAGACACCATCGAAACGGCAGGGCTGCGAACGACGAGTGGCTCGCTGATGCGCTCCGAGTTTGTGCCAACGCGTGACGCGCAATCCGTCGCCCGGCTCAAAGCCGCGGGTGCGCTCATTCTGGGTAAAACGAATGCCGCTGAAATGGCCATGGACTACACCGCGGACAATCCTGTTTTTGGCCGCACCAATAATCCTCACAATCCGCTGTTCACACCGGGCGGATCGAGTGGAGGGGAAGCCGCTGCTATCGCGACGTGCATGTCTCCGGGTGGTATCGGTAGCGACCTCGCCGGATCTATCCGTATTCCGGCTCACTTCTGCGGGGTCGCAGGTTTGAAACCGACCGTGGGACGGATCCCGGGCGACGGGCAATTTCCGCCGAGCACCGGGCCCTATTCACTTGGTGCGGTTATCGGGCCGATGGCCCGCAGCGTAAGTGACTTGCAGCTCCTGTTCAATGTGCTTGCGCGCATCAATGACACAGTACCTTCGTCTGAGGAAATTGCGAACGTGCTGGTTAGCCGGCGAGCATCGCTGCGCGGCTTGCGCGTCGCGTTTTATACCGACGATGCAGTTTCTCCCGTCACGGAGGAAACTCGGCAGGCGGTGGAAACGGCGGCGCAAGCTTTATCGGAAGCAGGACTGATCAGCGAAGCAGTACGTCCGCCGAGTGTCGAACGAGGACATGAGCTCTGGCTAAAGTTATTTTCCCGTGCGTCGGTGGTCCAACTTCGCAATGTCTACGACGGCCACGAAGAGAAGGGAGGTGACTTTGTTCGCTGGCGACTCGCGACTGCTGACGATACGCCTCCCCCCTCACTCGACGATTACATAAATTCATGGTCGGAACGCGATCGCCTGCGCGCCAACTTACTCGACTGGATGACAGACACACCGCTGATAATTGCCCCGGTAGGCGCCACCCCAGCTTATAAACATGAGACGCTCAAGGTTACGGTTAATGAGCAGACGCTCGGTGTGTTTCGCGCGTTTAGTTATGCCCAGACGTTTAACGTTTTCGATCTTCCGGTAGCTGTTGTGGCAGTCGGCGTCAGCAAAGAAGGTTTGCCAATCGGCGTACAAATTATTGGCCGCCCGTTTGCGGAAGAAATCGTCTTAGCCGCAGCCGCGATCGTCGAGGAATCGGTAGGAGGTTGGCAGCCGCCGGTAACTACCGTCAGTGTGTAGAACAGCGAGTCGCGGCTTTGCCGCCTGATGTGCGGTGGTGGCTTTGCCCCACCGGACCCATGAACCAAGTCATTTTGGGGCTACGCCTCTGCTAGGGGCCTAGCCCCAAATTCCATTTGGTCTCGCCGGAAGGGCATAGCCCTTCCGCACATCGGGCGGCAAAGCCGCAAACCCCAGTCTCTACCGCGTGGTGGTACTGTCTTCATTCCCACCCCGAGCCACGCCGCACCGGCGATTCTGACGTTTGTCCGGTCAGTTACGATCCGATATAGTTCCGCGCAGTTGTTTCACCTAAGCGTCGCGGCGTTTGCCCAAGGAGTTAACAATGGATCCACTTCCTACCCTGCTTGCGTTCATGTTCTTTGGCTTCATTGCTATTGTGCTGCTCGTCATTGCGGCCAAGACGATCAGGATCGTGCCGCAGGCGACGGTGATGTTAGTCGAGCGATTGGGCCGGTTTGATAAGGTTGCGAACAGCGGGCTAAATCTGCTCTGGCCGTTTTTGGACCGGCCGCGCGCGGTCTATTGGACCAACACCAGACCAGGCATTACTTCCATCGACTTGCGCGAGCAATATATCGATCTGCCGCCACAGCCGGTAATCACCCGCGACAACGTAACGATTCACGTCGACTCAGTGGTGTACTGGCAAATCACTGATCCGGTAAAGGCTGTTTATGAAATGAATGATCTAGTGGGCGGGATCGTGCAGCTCACCATCACCGGCATGCGCGCTGTGATGGGCGACATGGACCTCGATCACACGCTTTCGCAACGCGATCAAATCAATGCCAAGTTGCGACTTATCCTCGACGAAGCCACCGATAAATGGGGCGTGAAGGTGACGCGCGTGGATGTGAAGAACATCAATCCGCCGGAAGACGTCCGCATCACGATGGAGAAGCAGATGACCGCTGAGCGCAATCGTCGCGCGTTAGTGTTGCAGGCGGAAGGCGATCGGCAAGCGGCGATCACCCGCGCGGAAGGCGAGAAGCAGGCCGCAGTCACGCGCGCTGAGGGCGAAAAGCAGTCAGCCATACTTGCCGCGGAAGGCGCAGCACAAGCGAGACAGCGAAACGCGCAAGGCGAAGCTGAAGCAATTGCGCTCGTTGCGCAGGCCATGCAGGCCCACGGTAACCCTGCGGAGTATTTGATTACTACACGCTACATCGAGAGCCTGCGCGACATGACGCGAACTAATAACTCCAAGGTTATTTTCATGCCGGTGGAGACTTCCGCGATGTTGTCGAGCATTGGCGCGATAAAGGAAGTTTTGTCACAGACCGGTCAGAACAGCGGCGAAAAAGAACCGCCCGCTTCGCCGCGGCCACGCGAGCTGCCGCGATAGACGGCTTATTGTCTTGAAGATTTACCTGCGGTACTTAGGAAGAGCGGGGGCAAGCCCGCCTTCTGTATAGACCATGGACATGCTAAACACCTGATCGGGGACATGGTGAACACTTTTGACAGGTTATACCTTGCGACCGAAGGGAGTCGAAGGTATGCCTTGGAGAATCAGTTCAGCCATGTCTCAACGCCAGGAATTCGTCATGCTAGCCAGTC
>DATLBQ010000415.1:0-7099 GCA_035526805.1 Pyrinomonadaceae bacterium | reverse complement strand
GCGCGTCAAACCAGGAAGAGCGGGAACAGATCCGGAGGCTCCCGATTGGGAGGTTTGTGAGCTTGAGGATGGCGTGATCAAAAACAGTGCAGACATCTACGACAACATGACGCTCGCCGAAGCCAACCAAATCGCCGGTATGTGGAGAGCGAAGAAGGAAGAGGCAGAAGCCGCGCCCGGGACGGAAGCAACGAATTGAATCAAATTAGCGTTCCAAACAAGAGATTTTCCATTTTTCATTTCTCATTTTTCATTTTCCATGGATCAGGAAGTCTGGGGCCGAGCTGTTTAGATGGGGCACTTGTGCTCCGCCACGCAAGGCGGACGAGTCCGCTTTTTAAACGACCGAATCGATTTTGAATCTCTTCAAGTTCCAGGAATGGCCTTCGACGACCAGAGCGGCAACATATCCGAGTGGCACGCAGACTGATTGCATAGACCAGCGCGCCACTTCCGCCGGTTCTTTGTGGTTGCGAAGCAAAGCCGCGGCCTCGCCCGGGGCCAGCGACACATCGAATACATCGAGCGGCATCGAGAGCCCTTCGCCTCGCGCTTTGATATATGCCTCCTTGCGCGTCCAGCAATTGAAGAAAGCTTGCTTTGATAACCCGGAAGGAACATTCCCTAACGCCGCTATCTCCGACTGCGAAAAAAATCGTTCAGCAATCTCCTGGCCACCGAAGTCTTCCCTTATGAATTCCAGATCGATCCCAAGCTTACGGCCCCGCGAAAAGGCGTAAAGCGCCTTGCCGTGGGAATGCGCGAGATTGAAGTTAAGTAAATTATTCTGAACCCCTTCCAGTGAGGGTTTTCCCTTCTCCGTATAATCAAATCGCACCTCAGCAGCGGTGGTACGCAAATACACCGCGAGCAGTTTTCTCAACAGGGCCCGCGCGACGATGTAGTGCTTTCGGTCTTTCTCAAAGTGGAACCGCTCGGCCCGTGCGATTTCATCTGCGGCCAACAGTGGCTTCAATTTCTCAGCGGGTTGATTCAGATCCGCGAGCCAAACGTGGACTTCGTCCGCTCCTAATTTGAGACGCGGAATGAGCGACGCGGCGTCGGCGAGATCGGTGACGCGGATGGTTTCGGCAGGGTCTTCAGTGGAATAGTTGTCCAAGCGGAAACATTATCTAATGACGTCGGACAATTCAGCTATGGTCTGATGCTGAAACAGTTGTTTCGGAGAAAATTTCAAACCGGCTTGCGCGGCTCGCGCGAGGATCAGTGTGCCCAAAACGGAGTCGCCGCCAAGATCGAAAAAGTTATCATGCAAACCGACGTGCTCCAGCTTCAGGACATCGGCCCAAATCGTCATGAGCTTTTGTTCGGCCGTCGTGTATTTCGAAGCGCAGCTCTGTTGCTGATAGCTATTAGCCTTCCGCTCGGGCGCCGGCAGCGCTTTGCGATCCAGAAGCCGCTTCTCGCCTATGGCGTCCTCGCGCGCCCGCACGGCACATTCGCGGACGTCTGGAGACTGCCTCAGGATGGTTTCCACTTCATCGATTTGGATGCGAAAGCCCTTGATTTTTACCTGGTTATCGACGCGCCCGAGGTCTTTAAGAACTCCACTCGAATTGAAGCGCGTCAGGTCTTCGGCGGCGTTGTTTTCGCCAATGCGAAGTATGTCTTGAACTAAGCTTGCCATCCTGTTTCTCTTTATTCAGTTTCTGCTGAACACCATTTCGTTTAGACGCCGCTCGCTGGTCCGGTTGCTGCCTGCCCAGCTGAGCGTGTGTTCGCGCTTGCCGACTGGTTAGGTTGGGCCATGCCTACGACAACTTTCCGTCTTCCAACAAATGGTTTGCGCCCGTGCGCTGTCAACATGTTATCGAGCATCAACACATCGCCCTCATTCCAGCCAAAGACTATCGACTGCTGGTCGCATACGCGCATGATTTCTTCCAGCATCTCCGGTTCTATTTTGGAGCCATCGGCAAAGTAAACATTGCGTGGCAGGTTCGCCTCCCCAAATGCAGTCAACAGCCATTCGCGAACTTCCCTCTGCAATCTGGAAACATGAAACAGATGTGCCTGATTGAACCAAACCATTTCGCCGGTCCGGGGATGGCGTTCGACGACCTGACAACGTTGACGCGTGCGAAGTTGAGCCTCGGCAACCCATTCGAATTCCATCTCAGCTTTTCGGCAATAGTCTTCAACGACACCTCGACTCGAAGTTTGAAAAACGTCCTGCCAGGGCAGATCAAGACCGGTGCCGTAGTTCCGCACGTACATCAGACCCTTGCGCACAAAACATTCACGAATCTCCAGCGGGATTGCATCGTAAATTTTCCGGCTATCGGCGATGGGCGTTTCCCCTCCCTGCTCCGCAACCTGAAGCGAAAAGAATGCGAGCCTCATCGGCCAACTTCGTGAATATGAATTTTCATTATGAAGCGGTATCGACTGGTGTGCCGGATATTCCGTGGACGAATAAATGCGACCGCTGATGACATGGCGCGGAGTCGAACGATAAGAATAATCGAGCAATGGGCCGGCAACGGCTTCTATCACTCGTTCAAATTCGCTTGCCCTTTTAAGTCCGAAACCTCGAAAGAGGATCGCCCCGTTTCGGAAAAGATAATTCTCGATAAAGGCGAGATTGGCGGCTGCCCACTCCGCCAGATCGACTTCACTAACGGCCGGGCGCACTACCAAGGGCAGCGGACTGCCCGGGCGCAGATAGCTGAGAGTGATATGAGGCGGGACTGCGAGTTGTAGGTTCCCTGTAGTTCCTAATGGATAACTAGGCATACGTTAATCGTTATATTCCCGCTGAGTCGCTTAAAGGATGCTATCGCACACTACGATATCCTGGGTTTCCCCTGAATCTTGCTAGCGACGCTAGCTACACTCGCCCGCTGCAATCTGTTCGTAATAAATAGAAACTTCCAAAACACCGCACGTGCCAGAAATTGGGACCATTTTTGCGGAAGCTTAGACTATGACCGCAGACATTCGAGCCCCAACTCACAGATTGCTCGTCTTCCAGATTTTCTTAACAGCCAAGAACAGTTCCTGCCGAAGCCACTTGTGAACGTTTTTATTCTTAAAGTAACCTGCATAATCCGTGTAATCTGCGGGACTAAACTGAGACCGACTTCAGCCCTAACAAATCCTATGACTCTGATGTCTATCGCCGACATACGTTCATGCTTCCCTGCGCTCGAGCGTGTTTACAACAACTTTCCCGTTGCATATTTTGATGGGCCCGGCGGCACGCAAGTACCGCGGCAGGTGGTCGAAGCAATGACTGACTACCTATACCATCACAACGCCAACACCCATTGGGCGTACCCGACCAGCGAGGAGACTGACGCGGCACTCGATCAGGCCCGCCAGGCCTGCGCCGCTCTCCTAAACGTCTCGCCGAAAGAGATTGCATTCGGCGCGAACATGACGACGCTGACCTTTCATTTAGCCAGAGCTTTGGGAAGGCGATTTGAGAATGGAGACGAAATTATTGTTACTGAATTGGATCATCACGCCAACGTCGCGCCCTGGCAGCGGCTGACGATTGAACGCGGAGTTAAGGTAAAAACTGTAAAGCTTATTCCGGAAAGCGGGCAATTGGATTGGGAAGGCTTCGCGCAGTTAATAACAAATCGGACCAGGTTGATAGCGATTGGTGCGGCCTCGAATGCGCTGGGCACAATTAACGACGTGCAGCGCGCCATCAGCATGGCAAGATCGGTTGATGCGCTGGCTTTTGTGGATGCCGTTCATTATGCACCGCACGCGCTCGTCGACGTTCAAACGCTCGACTGCGACTTTCTCGCGATGTCCTCGTACAAGTCGTATGGCCCGCACGTCGGCGTTCTCTTTGGCAAACTCGCGCTGCTCGAGTCGGTCGATTTTCCCAAGCTGATTCCCGCTCCGGATGCTGCGCCGGAAAACGTGGAAACTGGCACGCAGAATCAGGAGGGAATCGTCGGGGCTGCAGCGGCCGTGGATTTTATGGCGTCGCTGGCCGATGGAGAGGACCGCCGCTCGCGTCTGGCAGCAGCTTATGAGGGCTTGCACAAACGAAGCAATGAGTTAACACGAATGTTGTGGGATGGCTTGACCGCAATCAAAGGTGTTCGGGTTTACGGTCCTTCACCTGACTTGCCGCGAACCCCAACCATCGGCTTCACAGTAAAGGGCGTGACCTCAACTGACGTTGCGCGCAGACTATCGTCTCGAGGACTGTTTCTGTCGCACGGAGATTTCTACGCGGCGACCGTGGTTGAACGGCTGGACCTTGGCGAGGAAGGCCTCGTGCGCGCGGGTTGTGCCTGTTATACAACTGCCGAAGAGATCGAACGGTTGATTGAAGGCGTAAGCGAAATTGCCTGGGGCTAGTCCAACGTCTCGCCGGGAGCGCAGGCATCTTGCCTGCTGGTACGTGGCCACGAACGTTGAGGCAGACAGGATGTCTGCGCTCCCGGCCCAACATTGGACCTTGGACCTTGGACTTACCCACGAACGGCGTTGATGAAATCGGCGAGCAATCCATAGGCTGTGCTTTGCAGGTTAGGCCGGTGTGAGGTAATTGTCAGCCCCGGCATCATGTCCAGCTCGAAGTGAATCGCTAACGAAGTTCCCCTGACATTACCAAGGGGATCGCTCAGGCTGGTCTGTTCAGGCCGCACGGTAGCTATGATCTTTCCATCACCCGTGGACTTCGCGCGAGCTATTAACTTAAACGGCTTACCTTCCGCCCGCGCGGCTTGCACTTGCTTGTGAGTGAGTTCCCGAATTCCTTCCCGGCTCACATCGCCAGGTTTCAAAGGAATGTTCATGAGCACACTGGCAAGCGCGCACACCTTAACTGTTGCATCCCAACCGTCAATATCGTGACTCGCATCTGTTTCGGTAACTCCTAATTCCTGCGCCGTTTTCAATCCTTCTGCAAACGAGCGGCCTGCTTCCATTGTTTCGATGATCACGTTCGTGGTTGAACTGAACACGCCGCTGAATCCGCGCAGCCTGGCGACCGGCAGCGTTTCCCGAAAAAGCGAGAAAACCGGCGCGCTGTCCAGCACCGCTGATTCAAAAAGAAAACGCTTGCTGTTTGCTTGTGCAAGCTGAGAAAGCTCCTCATATCCGTAAACGAGTGCGCCCTTGTTTGCAGTTATCGCGTGCGCGCCCGACTGCAAAGTCGCGCGTAGATAATCGATCGAGGGCTGTCCTGTTTCGGGGTTCAGTGAGGTTGTCTCAAATACCGCGTGGGGCCGGGCTTCACGCAGCCAATCGCCGACATTGCTTAAAGCTATCGCCTCTTCGGGAGCAGATGAATTTGCGATCAAATTCGCGATTTCAAACCCTTCCGATCTGTCCGGGACTTGAGACTTCGCCAGCCATCCGATCCGGCGGCTCGCAACACCCGTAACTAGAAACTCGATTCCGTATTGCTCTCGCAACTCGCTCGCCTTCGCAACCAGCAGGCGGGCCAGGGCACGTCCAACATTTCCGAAGCCAATAAAACAGAGATTGTATCGTTTCATAATCCCTTTGCCGTGGTCGTATTATCTATCGTCGTATTATATTGTCTGTTGCTCGTTCCCAATTACTTCTCCTCCGCTACGGTGCGAATGAAACAATACCACGATCTACTAAAATCAATTCTCGCTAACGGCACCGAACATCAAGACCGCACCGGAGTCGGTACGATTTCGCATTTCGGATTCCAAACGCGCTTCGATCTTCGCGAAGGGTTTCCGATTGTAACAACGAAGAAAATCCCCTTCCGCTGGGTGGCCGAAGAACTATTCTGGTTTCTGTCCGGCGACACGAATGAAGCGAACCTGCGCGCAAAAGGCGTAGACATTTGGGCCGAGTGGGCCGACGAGAAACACACCCGACGCTTCAGTCGTGAGGCCGGAGACCTGGGACCGGTCTATGGTTATCTGTGGCGCTCATTTGGCGGCGACTATCCGGAGCGAAATGGTGTGGATCAAATCGCACGTCTGATGACGGAGATAGAGGGCAATGCTAATTCACGACGCTTGATCGTTACGGGTTGGGATCCGCGGCAAGCCGATCAGGTAGATCTGCCGCCGTGTCACACTTTGTTCCAGTTCAAAGTGGATCGCGGTCGCTTGCATTGTCAGCTTTACCAGCGTTCAGCTGATGCGTTTCTGGGGGTGCCCTTCAACATCAGTTCCTACGCGCTGCTCATGCACATGATCGCGCACGTTTCGGAGCTTGAACCTGGCGAGTTTGTTTATACTCTCGGCGATTACCACATATACCAGAATCATCTGGAACAAGTTGAGGAACTGCTCGCACGTGATCCCCTACCATTGCCGCAGCTCGAGATTATTGATGAAGGCAGGCGGCTGCGGGGACTCGAGGGACTGGTGGATTTTCAGTATGACAATTTGAAGCTGGTAGGATATCAATCTCACGGAAAAATCTCGGCAGCAGTTGCGATATGACCTGCGGCTTGCCGCCTTTCGTGCGGAAAGGCTGTGCCTTTCCGAGAACTCCTCCAATTTTTCGAGGCTACGCCTCGGCGGACATGGAGGCGCACTAACTTATGATCATCGGAATCGTGGCAGTGGATAAGAATGGCGCCATCGGTAAAGGCGGGAAGTTGCCGTGGCATTACTCTGCCGACATGAAGTTTTTTAAGGAGACAACAACTGGAAACGCGGTAGTGATGGGGCGCAAAACATGGCTGACTCTTAAGAAGCCGCTGCCGAATAGGCTGAACATTGTCTTGAGCCGGCAAGCTAAGATCGACGCGCCTGACTCTGTAGTACTTCTTCGCGACGTAGAGTCACTTCTTATGATGGCTAGAAATTTGGAAGGCGATCTCTTTGTGATCGGAGGCGAGCAGGTCTATCGATCCTTTCTTCCTCATATCGAGAAATGGATTGTTACGCGAGTGCCTTTGACAGTGGAAGACGCTGACGCATTTGTGCCGCAGAATTATTTAGAGGGTTTTTGCGAGGTGAGTTCAAAAGAACTTGAGCCGAACCTCGTCGCACATTTTTACGAACGACGCCCGCCGATTAATCGAATTTCCACTGCCTAACGGCTTTCCACAAAAAGTGAATAAACGATTGGCGCAGCTGTATCAGAACCGCGAGCGGACCGGGGTCCCCGC
>DATLBQ010000414.1:0-9649 GCA_035526805.1 Pyrinomonadaceae bacterium | reverse complement strand
AAGTTACTCGACCCCGGTCTCGTCGGCGACATCACTCACGATCCGACGGCGACGGCAATGCGTTTAATGACACCCGAGTACGCCTCTCCGGAACAAGTACAAGGAGGTGCAAACTCACCGACAACCGACGTGTATTCGCTGGGCGTATTGCTATATGAACTATTGACCGGCCACCGGCCTTACCGTTTGAGCAGTCGTGCGCCGCATGAGATTGCCCGGGTGATTTGCGAAGAGGCGCCCGCGCCGCCCAGTTTCATCATCACCCGAATAGAAGATCTGCTTCCCAAATTCGTGTCTACAGGTGATGAAGTAACCACGCTCAAGTACCTCTACTCAACGCGCAGTGCCACTATTGATTCATTGCGCCGCGACCTTTCGGGCGCGCTCGACAGCATCGTGATGCGTGCGCTCCGAAAGGAGCCGGAGTGGCGTTATCAAACCCCAGAGCAATTGCGCGACGACATCGTTCGCTACCTCGCCGGTTCGCCAATTTCAGTGCTGCCGGAAACACCTTTCAGCCGGCCAACCCGGAAGCCACAACCTATTTCCACGGAAAATTCGCTGGCAGTTTTACCGCTGAAACTGTTGGATCTGCAAAACGGATCAGACTCAGGACCTAATTATCTCGGGACCGGACTTGCTGACGCACTCATCACTCGTCTTAGTGGCGTGCGTCGTTTTGCCGTTCGTCCAACCAACAGTGTGCTGCGTTACGGCGGAGACTACGATCCGATTGTGGCGGGCCGCGAATTAGGAGTCGCTTTCGTATTAGATGGCCGTGTCAGACGAGTGGAGGATCGCATACGGGTAACTATTCAATTGCTCAGCGTGATCGATGGCACCGCGCAATGGGCCGGCCAATTCGATGAGAAGTTTACCGACGTGCTGAGTCTGGAAGACGCTATCTCTTCAAATGTCGCCGAAGCAATCATTCCGCATTTGACCGGCGACGAACGCGTTCGGCTGGCGAAGCGAGGCACGAACAACGCGCAGGCCCATGAGGCGTATCTGCGCGGCCGTTTCTACTGGAACACGTTTACTGAAGACGGTTTTGCGCGGGCGATTGTTTGTTATCACCAGGCGATCGCATTGGATCCAAACTATGCGCTGGCTTACGCCGGCATCGCGGCCTACTACAACTGGCTGGGAAGTTTCACGGTCCTGCCGTTTGCAGAGTGCTCTGCCGCGGCGTATGAAGCCGCCTCGAAAGCCGTGGCGCTCGATCCCACCCTCGCTGAAGGCTATGCCGCCGTGGGCCAGGCAATACTCTGTCGCGATTTCGCCTGGGCTAGTGCGGAACGGCAACTGCTACACGCCATTGACCTCAATCCGAATTATTCGGCGGCTCGCATTTACTACGCTCTGCAACTGGCGATGGAAGGCCGCTTTACCGAGTCGATTTATGAAGCAGAGCTTGCTCGCAACCTCGACCCGCTTTCAATCATCTCGCGTTTCACACTCGTCTGGTGTTCGTATCACGCGAGACGCTTCGAAGAAGCGTGGAGCCTGTGTGAACCGATTGTGGCAGCCGAGCCCAACAATCTGATGATGCTATATGCGTCGAGTTTCCTGTTGAGTCGCATGGGCCGTCATGATGAGGCGATTGCGAACGCGCAAAGATGCGTCGACGTAATGGGCAAAGCTTCCAACACGCTGGGGAGGCTTGGGGCTGCAAACGCATTGGCCGGAAATCGCGAAACCGCGGAAGCCGTGTTATCGGAAATGAAGTCGATCGCCGTACAACGACACATTTCCCCATATCATCTCGCGTTGGTCAATTGTAATCTGGGACGAACTGAGGAAGCGCTCGACTTGTTGGAAAAGGCCCACGAGATCCACGATGCGAAGTTGCTCTGGATGGGCGTTGATCCGGAATTGGACTCATTACATGGACACCCGCGTTTCAACGATTTGCTGAGAAAACTCAACCATAGGCTTGGTGCTTTACCGACGCTGCCGGCGCGTTCGCTTTCCGGCGAAGAGTCCATCGCCGTGTTACCTTTCAAAATCCTTAGTTCAGCCATCGAAAACACCGGCGACGAATACCTTGGCATTGGACTCACCGATGCGCTGATCACGCGACTCAGTAATGTGCAACGTCTGATTGTGCGTCCCACCAGCAGCGTGCTGCGATATCGCGGCGCCGGCATCGACCCGCTTATCGCGGGGCGTGATCTCAGCGTCAACTACATCGTCGAGGGAACTCTGCATCGGGTTGGCGATCGCTTGCGAGTTACCGCCCGGCTATTGAATGTAACCGCGGGTGAGGTGCGCTGGTCCCAGGAGTTTGATGAAGACTCGACGGACGTACTGCATATCGAAGATTCAATTTCGGAACAGGTAGCGACTGCCCTGCTGCCACAACTAACGGGAGACGAACAGCGCCAACTATCGAAACGCGGCACCGAGAGCGTCCAGGCGTTTGAGTCGTATCTGCGCGGCCGTTTTTACTGGAACAGTTATACCGAATCGGGACTGGCGAAAGCGCTCGAATGCTACAACCACGCGATTGAACTCGACCCCGCCTACGCACTGGCCTACACGGGCATTGCCGATTACTACAACTGGCTTGGCGTCTTTGGGATCAGAGCCTTCGCCGAGACTTCTGCGGCCGCCAAAGAAGCAGCCACCAAAGCCGTAGAGTTAGACGCTACGTCCGCTGAAGCCTATAGCGCCCTCGGCTTTGCCACCGTCTGCCACGAGTTCGATTGGGCCGTTGCCGAAGGTCAACATCGGCTGGCGATTAATCTCAATCCAAACTACGCCACCGGCCACAATTGGTATGGGTTCCATCTGCTGATGGTCGGACGTTTTGATGAAGCAATCCGCGAAATGTTGCGGGCGCGCGAACTGGATCCGCTTTCACCGAGCATTGTTCAGAGTCTGGCTTGGGCATATCACCAGTCGCGGCGTTTTGATGAGGCTCTGGCCACGTATGAAAACATGGTCAGTCTGGCACCCGATTTGGCTTACGGGTTAGCGACATACTCATGGACCTTGAGGCATCTGGGTAGAGGTGCGCAGGCAGTGGAGGCGGCGGAAAAAGCCCTGCGCCTGTCGAGCGGTGGCCAGTTTTACGTGGCCGTGCTGGGCGGAGCATACGCCGCCGCTGGACGCACTAACGATGCGAGAGCGGCGCTGCAACGACTTGACGAAATGTCAGCGACTGACTACGTATCGCCCTACCACCGCGCGTTGATCCACGTCTACCTTGGTGAAACCGACCAGGCGCTGCGCCAACTTAAGGCAGCCTCGGCCATCAATGAAGGTTGGCTGGCGTGGCTCGCCGTCGAGCCGCAACTTGATCCGCTAAGGGCGGAACCCGCGTTCGCCGAAATACTAGCCAAGACTAAAAATCCAGCGGGTGTTGGGGCGGCGGTTAAGTCGCGAGCCGCCGCGGCCCATCAGCCACCGCGCCCTCAGGAACGTACGGCGATAACGTCGCCGGTGCCGAGTCCGGCGCCGCAGACATTGGACAGTGCCAACGAAGAGGCGCGTCAGCTTTACACCGCGGGCCGTTATTACGCGACGCGACGCACAGCCGAAGGAATGCGTCAGGCCATTGAGCGATTGAAGCGGGCGGTCGAGCTTGATCCGCAGTTTGCTCTGGCTCACGCCGAGCTCGCCGATTGCTATGCGCTGCTTAACTGGTACGTTGAGCCGCCGCCCGCCGGCGCCTGGGACCTGGCGAAGCAGTCTGCGATTCAGGCCGTTGAAGCCGATCCCGATCTCGCTGAGGCGCACGCTTCACTTGGCTTTGTAAGACTTCATCACGATCGCGATTGGGACGATGCCGAACGTGAACTAAGAAAAGCGATCATGTTGAAGCCGGGCATTCAGGTCGCGCACCGCTGGTACGCTTTCAGTTTGTCGGCAATGGGCCGGCACCAGGAAGCGTTCGCTGAGATTGAGCGCGCTCGCCAAATTTCGCCGCAGTCTCCGGTGCTGGCAACCGCAGTGGCTAACGTGCTGTTTCTGGCCGGAAGTTATGACGATGCTATCAAGCAGAGTCTTAAAGCGTTGGAATTGGATTCCGGAGCGGTGTCTGCTCATACGGTTCTGCGTTGGGCTTATGAGAAAAAAGGCATGCACAATGAGGCACTCGCCGCATTTGAACAGGAACGCGTTTTTGCCGGAGACACGCCGACAACGAACTTGAAGCGTGCGCACGTTTTGGCGTCGGTTGGCAGACAAGATGAAGCTCGCGTAATTTTGGAAGAAATTGTGGCGCAGCGCTCAGAGCGATGGGTGTCCGCTTATGAGATCGCAATCATTTACAGCCTGCTGGGCGATCGTGACCAGGCCTTCCACTGGCTCCGGATTGCGGAGCGCGAACATGCAGTCGGCTTCACGTTCGTGCGCGTCGATCCGCGTTTGGAAGCATTGCGATCCGATCCACGTTTCGATTCGCTGCTCGTCGGCCTCGATCGCACTATCCCGTAACTCAAATTAGCCGCGGGTTCACGGGGATAAACGCGGATCTGAAAACAGTTCTCAGCAAGCTGTTTTCGTTTTCTTTAAAATCAGATCGGCGTTTATCCGCGTGAATCCGCGGCCAACATTTCAAACCCTCAGAAATGTTCGCATGCGATCCAACTCGGCCTCGAGTTCGCGTTTGAATGCCCGATCGCGCGGTTGTGATTTGACATATCCAAACTCCGCCTCGAGTTGACCATTCCTGGCTGAGAGACTACCCCAGCCAATCACGCGGTCGCACCAGAGCAGCGGCAAAGCGTAATAGCCGAGTTTGCGTTTGGCCAACGGTGTGTAGGCTTCGAAACGATATCCCCAGCCCCACAACAGTTCGAAACGTGCGCGGTCGTGCACCAGCGGATCAAACGGCGCCAGCAGACGTACGCTATCCCGCGGTGCGCCGCGCACCGCGTTATTTTTCGACCAGTACCAGTCCGAGCCGTCGATGCGCGCGTGCGAGAGCCGCTGTCTGGCTCGCTGCAGTGCGCCTGTCAACTCGGCCTGCCATTGCGGCGCCGCATAGCGCAGCCGTCGCACATAGAACGACAGACTCAGATCCGGCAACGGCGCGTAAATGCGAACCACTACATCGATGAGTGCATCAACCCGTGCGCGGCGCTCGGCTGCGTCGGTGGGCGCAAGAACGACGGCATCCTCGCCTGCCTGCCGTCGGTCTTGGTTCCGGCGTGCAGTGTAAATGCGAATTCCCTTTTCACGACGCGCCACACGCAACAGACCGCGGTAGTGCATTGCATCAAGCAGGTGTGTGGTGGCATTCGAGGAGCCGCCCCAATAGTTTTTCACCGTGCCATGGGAAAAATGTTCATCAACTTCGCGCGGATGCACCGTCCCGCGCTCGCGAACGAACTCCAGCAGGAGTCGAGTTCTCGACGGTTCGCGCCCCTTTTTCGTCTTCCTCTCTTCGTCAATTCCCCGCTCTCCCATGAGCGCTTGCAGGGAACGCGTCACAAAGCCGTAATTGACGAACACGTCCTCCTCGACGTCGAGTTCAGCGTAGCGACGTTCGAGGTCGCCGGCACAATAATTCTTGACGCGATGACGCAGGATTAAGTCCTGCGCGCGCGCCGGCGCGCGAATCGGATCGGCCTGCACAAAAGCCATTCTGTGCAAAGCGCGTTGTAGCGTAGTAGGCGCGAAGAAATTCCGTGCGACCGTAAACCGCCGCAAGTGGTCAAGAGTCAAAATTGCCATAGGCTCGCTGGTATCTTAATTGGAGTTCTTGTTCTTTCTACCAGAGAAACCGAACCACGAAATAACGATCCTGCCAAAGCGCACATGGTAATTCAATTTACAAGAGCAACAGTTGAGTTGGTTTTCGCTCCAGAGGAGCGAGATGTTTATAGCTACAGCGCGCGCTAAAGATCTCGCTTCGTTATGAGCGAAACCCGTGAGCGGAACCTTCCGGGGCAGGCGAGCGGTGGCGCTCCTGCGGAGCTTCGGAGTAAGGAAAGGACCGCTGGGCTATAAACATCTCGCCCCCCACTGCTCCTTTGCGGCGAAGCAGCAATAATATAATGCTTCGGAAAACGCCCTGACCTGGCTTATGTCTCCTCATGGGTCTCCTGACGCCTTCCCAAATTGATTGAACTCTAACGTCGAGCGAAGTATAGTTACGCCGTTCCAAAGTCTCCGGCTGGATTCTCACGAGAATTCCTTGCATGCTCGCTAAGTCCAGCAGGTAGTTCGATTCTCGAGTATCAACCTGCTGAGAATTCAGATAAATCCGATGACTAAAGTTTCGCTTATTGCTACCTTAGCCGACCCTCCGTCACTGACCGGTGCAGAGTTAACTGCCCTGCCAGATTCGGTAGAGTGGCTGGAAGTACGCGCGGATCTGGTGGGAGACCTCGACCCTGAATGGTTACGGCGCCACTTCAGAGGACGTCTGCTGTATGCCCTGCGAAGTCAGGGTGAAGGCGGCCAATACTCCGACTCTCACGCCGAACGCCACCGACGCCTACAATCGGCAGCGCGTGTCTACGATCGCGTGGAACTTGAAGCCAGCCGAGATTTCTCGTATGGCCTGCTCTCTCAAATTCCTGCCGAGCAACGTCTAGTCTCATGGTATGGGGAGGCCAACGATTTATCGGAACTCCAGGCACGATTCAGGCAACTTTCGTCCGTGCCGGCCAGCACTTACAAACTGGTTACAGCCGCTGCGAGAATTAGTGAGGAATTTGCGCCGTTGTCCCTGCTGAAGGCTCTGGGGCGCAGCGATACGATCGCTTATTCGACTGGACCACTCGGTTTCTGGACCCGCTTAATGGGCTTACAACTTGGAGCGCCCGCCATTTTCGGCCTGGTCTCTCAGAATTCCACCTCCAATGCCGAACCTACGATCAAGAACCTGATCGATGATTACGGTCTGCCAGGCTTAAGACCAGTGAAGGAAATATTCGCGATTATTGGAAACCCAGTGTTCCATTCGCTGTCACCACGTTTGCACAATGCCTCTTACCGCGCGTTAAATTATCCAGCGCTATTCGTGCCCTTGCGGGTGGAATCTTTTGCCGATTTCTGGCAGCAGTTCGTGCTTTCACGAGCCCTTGATTCGCTCAGCATACCCATCAACGGCATGACTGTCGCTTCTCCTCACAAGGAAGAGGCATTACTAATTGCAAAGACGGTGAGCTCCATGGCTCAGCAGGCGGAGTCGGCCAACATTCTAGTTCGCAACAACGGGTGGTGGAACGCCGACACTACCGACCCGGAAGTGGTCTATATGGCAACTCGCCAACGCAGCGTTCAGGTCAAAGAGAAGCGGGCGGCAGTTATCGGTTGCGGCGGTGCAGGACGAGCGATAGCCGCGGCGTTGGTTCAATCCGGTGCCGGCGTAACCCTAGTTAATCGCGGGCCAGAGCGAGGCCAACACGCTTCTGAACTTCTCGGCCTACCTTACTTGCCTCTGCCAGGTTTTGACGCCCAGGGGTATGACATCGTAGTTAATGCTACTCCGGTAGGCCGCGACAGCGACGAAGTCCCTTTTAAGATTGAAAGATTGAATGACGAAGCGGTGGTCATCGACCTGGTTTATGGCTCCAAGCCAACTCCGCTGGTTGGTACCACATTAGCGCGTGAACAGGTCGCGATTGATGGCCGCGACGTGCTTCTAACCCAGGTGCTTCACCAATTCGAAATGATGACGGGTAAACAAATGTCGCGAGCTTTAGCGCTGGAGACGCTGGGCCGGCAGACAGCGAACGGCAGGCATTAATTACGTTGCAACTGTCGTTCAACTGATTCGCGCCACCAACAAACGCAGCGACAGTCTTTGTAAATACGATGGTAACTACTTACTCCAACAGCGACACCTACACGCAGCTCGATCTTAAAGACGATCAGCAGGAAGTTATCAATCGAGTCAGGACTCTCGCCCGTGAGAAATTTGCGCCGCGTGCCTCTGACTACGATCTTACGGCAACTTTTCCGGCTGAGGATTTTGAAGATCTCTTCCGCGCCGGTTTACACGCTCCGGTGCTCCCGAAAGAATACGGTGGTCTGGGCCTTGGACCTTACAATGGCGATGTCTTCACCTTATGGATGATGACAAAGGAGATCGCGAAGGCCGATCTTTCGCTCGCGCGCTGCTGGGAGGGTCACGTCAACTCGCTGGTGCTCCTCGACGGCATGGCAACTGAGGAACAAAGGAGGCGTTGGTTCAAGGGCGTCGTTGAGCGTGGTGAAAAATGGGTAGCGTGGAGTGGTGAGCCGCAAGCGCGCAAACCAGGTGAACCTGTTCGCTTCGGAACTACCGTGGCAAAGGTCGATGGCGGTTATTTCATCGACGGAAACAAGGCCTTTGCGACCAGCGCAAGTGGGGCGCAGTGGGCAATTTTGCTTGTGAACACGGCCGGCCCCGGTGGAGTTCGTCACGCCGAAGCTTCGGCATCACTGGATACCCAACTGATGATGGCCTGCAACCTTTCTGACCCAACTGTGGAGGTTGATGCTTCCTGGTGGGATCCAATCGGAATGCGCGCGACGGTCAGTCATCTGGTCCATTTTCGCCACACGTTTATTCCCGACGCCGACCTCATTGGTTACCCGGGCCAATATCTCAAGGAAGGCTGGCAGACATGTTTCATTCCGCATTATGCCGCAACTTTTCTTGGCGCCGCAGAAGCAGCGTACGACTACGCCTTCGATTACATCACCACACAGAATAAAGTCGACGATCCATATGTGCAGCACCACCTTGGTCAGATGTCTGTGAACGTCGAGACTGCGCACCTCTGGCTGAGGCATGTCGCCCGCTTGTGGGAGACGGGAAGATATCTTGAAGCTCAGATCGCCGGCAGCCGGGCCCGTCATGTGGTCGAACATCTGGCAGAGGATGCGGTCAAAGATTGCATTCGCGCCTGTGGCGCACGATGTCTGATTCGCCCCAGCGTTTTGGAGCGTATCTACCGGGATTTATCTTTTTATGTGCGGCACGATAACGACGATCACATCCTGGCAATGATTGGCAAATCCGTTCTGGGACTTACTCACGATCCGTCTTTCTACAAACCATAAGCGCGGAGTTTGTCCCACAGAGAACAAGGCACGACTGCCCTTGAGATTGTTTGATTAGTATTGTTCCCCCGGCTCTTCTCACGAGAGGGAAGCTATGCTCAACACACAGCGACGATACAACCTGGAAATTTGGGCACTGGGTCTTGGATTTTATCTCTTCTACGCGCCATACAGCGGCTTGACCAAAGCCTTGTCAAATAGGCTGCTGGCTGGTACGCACGAGCAGGTAAAGGGTACGGTACTGCTACCCCTATCCGCCATAGCTACGGCCGTAGGCATGCTTGGTTTCATCACTGCGATGAGGTGGTGGAAGTATGCAGGCCATCGCCAGTTCTTCGGTGTCAGCATTCCCTTCCCGCGCCGTCTAACCTTCTTCTCCGGGGTGTGCATGGCGATCATAATGGCCACTACCACGCTGGCCTTTACCTTTGGCGGACTCTCAATTGTCCTGGTGCTGGTCTTGCTGCGCGGAGGCACGTTAATTATAGCTCCGATGGTTGATGGCATTGTCGGACGGCGAGTGCGTTGGTTTTCATGGGCGGCCATGTTCATAAGTCTGCTGGCAGTTTCAATCATTCTCAGTGATGCAGCCAATTACAAATTGACCGTTGCTGCGATCATAGATGTGTTTGCTTACCTG
>DATLBQ010000413.1:0-41182 GCA_035526805.1 Pyrinomonadaceae bacterium | reverse complement strand
CCCAAACTGAAAGTTCGCCTTACTCAACCTTCTCAACTACCAATGCGCTGTTCTTCGACCCAAAGCCAATGCAATTGCAAAGCGCAACGTGCACGTCAGCTTTCCTGGCAGTATTAGCCACGTAATCGAGGTCACATTGAGGATCGGGTTCATCAAGATTGATGGTGGGAGGAATCATTCCGGTGTGCATTGCACACAATGCCGCTGCCAAACCGGCCGCACCACTGGCGCCCTGCGGATGGCCAATCTGCGATTTAGTTGCGGACATTGGTGTCGTGATCGCCCGGCCATTCAAAGCGATCTTCAGAGCGCTCGTTTCAATGCGATCATTGAGAACTGTTGACGTTCCATGAAGGTTTACGTAGTCGACTTCTTCTGGACTCCGGCCGGCATCCTCGAGCGCTAGCTTCATTGCTCGCGCCGGTTCATCACCAGACTCTTCCAGTCGTACTCGATGATAAGCGTCGCAAGTGGCGCCGTAACCGGTAACTTCCGCATAGATTCTCGCGCCGCGCTGCTCCGCGTGTTGCCGTTCTTCCAGCACATAAATCCAAGCCCCTTCACCTAACACGATGCCGGAACGGTTCAACGAAAAGGGCCGCGATGCGCGCTGCGGTTCATCGTTCCAATCGCTGGTCAAAACGGTCATGAGATTGAACCCCGCGAGGATACCTGGCGCTATTGGCGCATCAACCCCTCCACTCAGCATGATGTCTTGCCGGCCTACCGCGATGTGTTGGGCGGCATAGGCGATTGCGTCGGTAGAGCTCGTGCAACCGGTGGAAACGATATGTGACAGGCCCCGCAGTCCAAAGGCCATTGACAGTTCACTCGACAAGCCACCATGAGTGGAAGCGGGAATTGTATAGACGCTCGCTTTGGTCGCAGGACCGATGTACCAGTAAGCGTACTGCTGTTCGGTGAATGCCAGACCGCCGCCACCGGTTCCCAGCACTACGCCAAAGGAGCGTCGCTGCTCTAAAGTGAAGTTTTCGGGAGTGATCGAGGCATCTTCGATAGCTTCCCTGGCCGCAGCCAGCGCCAGTGGCACAGTTCTCGGCACATGCTTTCGATCTTTCGGATTGAGTTGGGCCTCCCAATCGAAATCGCGAACCTCAGCTGCGATTTGCACCGGTGATTTTGAAACGTCGAAGCATTCAATTCGCCGGACGCCACTTTCGCCGGCAGTTAATGCAGTCCAGAATTTTTCGCGGCCAATGCCGATCGGCGTGATACAGCCCATGCCGGTGATTACTACTCGGCGAGGTTGCTTGAATTGCCTGAGCATGAGAGTTGATCCAGATAATTAAGTAGGTCGGGCTGGCAGCCAGAATAGCATGTAGATTGTCGTGAGATACAGAAGCACCAGGACTCGTTGTCGATCAGTTTTGTTCAAAATGTCCGAGAAACTTCAGTTTGTCGGGGTGTTATGACAAGCTGAAGTCGATCAGACATCAAAACTGAGTACCGGAAAGTTCCGCGCCAAACCGCCGCATCTCTCGGTGCTTTAAGAACTGGCTTGGGGTTATTTGGAACCGGCGACGCTACTCCACCTTCGTGCCACAGTCATTGCAAAACTTGGAACCAGGTTGCAGTTGTGCTCCGCATTTGGCGCAGGGAATGGTTTGCACGGCTGTTTCCATTTTCGCACCACACTCATTACAGAATCTTGCGCTCGCGAGATTTGCCGCACCACATTTTGGACACGCGGTCTTGGTGGGACCACCCACTTCGCTCCTTGATTGATTCATGGCGTTTGTCATCGCACCCGCCATGGCATTTCCAATCGCGAAGCCTGCTCCCAGACCGGCGCCAGTGCCGGCGCCACCACCGGTGTTTTGCGCGGCGTCGCGCATGGCGTCTGCGGCTTGGAATTGCGCGTACCGTCCCACGTCGCCGATGACGCCCATCGAGGTGCGCTTGTCCATAGCAGCCTCAACCTCTGCCGGAAGCGAAATGTTTTCAATTACAAACTTAGTTAGGTCAAGTCCAAATACCTTGAAATCGTCAGTGATTTTGCTGCGAATGAAGCCGCCCAGTTCATCGTAGTTGGAGGCGAGGTCAAGCGCCGCAATTTTCGACTCGGCCAACGCATCGCTGAAGCCGCTGACGAGGGTTCGTTTCAGCTGTCCTTCGATGTCTTCGGTTACGAAGTGTGCATTGGTGCCCGCAATCTCTTTTATGAAAGCCTGCGGATCAGTAACGCGGATAGAGTAAATACCAAAAGCGCGCAGCCGGACCATGCCGAAGTCTGTATCGCGCATCATCACCGGGTTCGACGTTCCCCACTTAAGATCCGTAAATTGCTTGGTGTTTACGAAATAAACTTCTGCCTTGAAAGGGGAGTTGAAGCCATGCATCCACGCGCCCAATTTGGTAAGGATCGGCGTGTTGCCGCCATCGATCGTGTGTAGACCTGGTCCAAATACGTCCGCGATTTGCCCCTGATGAACAAAAACCGCAGCCTGCGATTCGCGTACGGTCAGTCGAGCTCCGTTCTTGATCTCCTGACCGTGAACAGGAAAGCGATAGACTAAAGTGTTGCCCGAATCGTCGAGCCACTCGATGACCTCAATGAACTGGTTGCGTATGGAATCTAATATTCCCATGGGTTTCTCCTCTGACGCCCGCCAACTGTCCGCCTCGACTAATACGTTGCGCGCATTTCTTTAGTTCGCGCTCACGCGTTTACCAATAAATAATTGCACAAAGGCTGCTTCTGGGAAAGAAGATTCGCGAGCCTGCTCTTTTCCTCGAGCTAGACCTTTACTTCCCGCGTTCGGCTAGCTCGCTCGTGAACCCTGAAGAGCAGCAGGACGGTGAAACCGCCCGCTATGTCAATAGCACTATCATAAATAGAAGCCGAGCGCGAGGGAACGAAACTCTGATGAAACTCATCAAGCAGCGCGTAAGTCATAACTAGCAGTAGTCCGCACTGGAACCAGCCCTGCCGCAGCCATGCGCGAGATGACGTTATGAACGCTCGTCTGGCGAGAAACGCCAGCACGGCGTATTCCGTGAAGTGTCCGATCTTACGTAACAGGAAGTGTATGGCAGCCACTTTAGCTTCGCTCAGCGTTGGGAAGAGCCAGAGAACCAACGGGCGAAAAAACGTTGAGGTATTGACGGCGGAGAATTCCGCGGTCGAAGCGAACGAGATAAAGACTATCCAGAGTAGAAGTGGACCATAGCGCCACAACCGTCCGCCCGCTGAGGAAGTTTGGTTGATCATTGCCGTGGAAAATGAGAAAGGGAAGCTGCGCTCGCTGCTTCCCTTCCTGCACTTGTTGACGCTGCAAGGCTATTGGGCTGCTGCGCCGGAGACCACTTCAATGATTTCATTAGTGATGGCTGCCTGGCGAACCCGATTCATGTTAAGCGTCAGCGAGTCGATTAGTTCGCGCGCGTTCTTTGAAGCGGAGTCCATCGCTGTCATACGTGCGCCTTGTTCCGACGCGATTGATTCCAGCAAGGCGCGGAAAATTTGCGTTTCGATTAGGCGAGGAAGCAAGCGAGCAAAAATCTCAGTTGGAGGCTGCTCATAGATATAGTCGACAAGTGTTAAGGCCTTGTCCGCCGCTACGGGTTCAGAATCTCCGGCTTTTCGGGAAACCGGCAAAAGTTGCTCGGTAACGACGCGCTGCTGTAACACTGACTTGAACTCATTATAGATAAGAAATGCTTTATCGATTTCCTGATTATCGATGTACCTTTTAATCAAATCGCGCGCAATTTCGAGCGCCTCCGAAAAGTCGACACGTCCCTTACCGGTTATACCGATGTATTCGCCTGCGAGATTAGCACCGCGGCGGCGGAAAAAATCTCTTCCTTTTCGCCCAACCGCCAGAATCTCAATCTGCTTGCCGGCATTTTCTCGAACAAACGCCTGCGCAGCTTTGATTAAGTTTGTATTGAATGCGCCGCACAAACCTTTATCGGCAGTAATGAGTACCAGCAGATAACGCTCGTCCCCGCGTGCGTCGAGCAAGGGATGACGAAAATCCTCATCTGTCCGATCGGCCAGTCCGGCGAGAACCTCCGTCATCTTGTTCGCAAACGGACGGGCGGTAACGACGCGATCCTGTGCACGTTTCAGCTTCGCCGCCGAGACCATTTTCATGGCCTTGGTGATCTGCTGCGTGTTTTTAACCGACTTAATCCGCCGTCGTATGTCCAGAAGATTGGGCATGTATTTTAGAACTATGCTCCAGCGGTTACCGGTTGCTTAGCCGTGTCTGCTCTTTCGTTCCAGGTATCCTTGAAATCTGACAGAACTTGCTTGAGGTCGGCAGTTATTTCTTCAGTCAAACTCTTCTTCTCCCGAATACTTTCCAGCAGACCAGGATGTGAGTTTTCAATAAACTTCAACAACGCGCCTTCGAAAGTTCGCACGTCTTCAATAGCCACGTCGTCGGCATATCCGTTACTGGCAGCCCAGATGACCAGTACCTGATTTTCCACGTTCATCGGTTGGTATTGGGGCTGCTTTAGTATTTCAACCAAACGCTCACCGCGCGCCAGCTGCGCCTGCGTTGCCTTATCCAAGTCTGATCCGAATTGGGCGAAGGCCTGCAATTCTCGAAACTGCGCCAGATCGATTCGTAGCGTTCCTGCAACCTGTTTCATCGCCTTGATCTGAGCTGAGCCACCTACGCGTGAGACACTGTTGCCTACGTTGATGGCGGGACGGATACCGCTGTTAAAGAGGTCAGCTTCAAGAAATATCTGCCCGTCCGTGATCGAGATAACGTTTGTGGGAATGTATGCCGAGATGTCTCCGGCCTGTGTTTCAATGATCGGCAGGCTTGTTAACGAACCCCCACCCTTCGCGTCGGACATCTTCGCAGCGCGCTCAAGCAAGCGAGAGTGAAGATAAAACACGTCTCCCGGATACGCTTCGCGGCCCGGCGGACGGCGAAGCAGTAATGATATTTCGCGGTAAGCGGCAGCTTGCTTGGAAAGATCATCGTAGATCGTCAAAGCATGCCGGCCGTTGTCGCGGAAGTATTCACCCATAGCGGCGCCCGAATATGGCGCGAGAAACTGCATGGCGGCCGGATCCGACGCGGTCGCCTTGACCACAATTGTGTATGCGAGGGCGCCAAAATCGGCAAGCGTTTTTACCACTTGGGCCACCGTGGAGGCCTTCTGTCCGATGGCGACGTAAATGCATTTTACGTCTTTGCCTTTTTGATTAATTATCGCGTCGACCGCAACCGCCGTTTTCCCGGTTTGCCTGTCGCCGATGATTAACTCGCGCTGGCCGCGGCCAATAGGAACCATCGCGTCTATTGCCTTGAGTCCCGTTTGCAATGGTTCTTTCACCGGCTGCCGGTCGACGACGCCAGGAGCGATCCGCTCAATGGGGTAATACTCCTCAGTTAGGATAGGACCACGATCATCGATTGGATTTCCCAGCGCGTCGACGACCCGACCGATCATTGCGTCTCCGACCGGAACCTGCATAATCCGGCTGGTTCGCTTAACCAGATCGCCTTGTTTAATCGCCTGATATTCGCCAAACAGCACGGCGCCGACCTTGTCTTCTTCAAGATTCAATGCGAGCCCGCGAACGTCGTGAGGAAACTCGAGTAACTCGCCGGCCATGACCTTTTCAAGTCCGTGGATCTCAGCAATTCCATCCCCAACTTTGATAACAGTGCCCACTTCACTAACCGTCACACCGGTCTCGAAGTGCTCAATCTGCCTTCGAATAATTTCGTTGATCTCGTCTGCTCTAATTGGTTCCATCGTTTCCTCTGTTAACCCGCGAGCTCCTCACGAAGTCGGTCCAATTGATTGCGTACCGAACCGTCATAAATCGTCGAACCGATTCGCGTAACTATTCCGCCCAAAAGCGATTCGTCAGTATTAAAACTTAAGCGTGGCTTCTTTCCAGTCAACTGCGCGAGCTTCTCCTCAAGCAAACTCTTTGTAGCGTCAGTGACCGGTCGGGCAGATACTACTGCGGCGCTAACGATGCCGGTACGCTCGTCTAATACTTCACGCAATTTGGCGTTCATCTGCGGCAGCTCAGCCAATCGTTGATTCTTCAAAAGAATGCGTAGAAAATTAGCAGTGGTCGGTCGGATTTTAGTTCGAGTTATTAATTCCTCAAGAACAGACCGTTTCTGTTCATAGGCCACCGTTGGATTACTGAAAGCCTCGAGTAAACCCCCGTTTGCCGAAATCATCCGTTCCCATTCATCCAGTTCGTCCTGAACGGCACGTTCTTCGCCGCCCTTGACAATTACGTCAGCTAGCGCCGAAGCATAGCGCCTGGCAGCGGTTTGTGAACTCAAGCGCCCTGTCCTCCTCCTCCTAGCTGTTGGATGTTCAAATTCGTGAGCCGCGCGTCGTCATCGGCCCGAATCTCTTTTCTCAAAATTTCTTCCGCCAACTTCACGCTCGCCGCTGCCGCGAATTTGCGTAGTTCATGCTTGGCAATCTTGCCCGCACTCTCTATTTCCCTTTTCGCCTGTTCTCGAATCTTCGCGAGCTCTTGATCGGTTGCAAGCTCCATCCGACGCCTCTCAGCATGCGCCTCGACCCTCGCATTTTCCGTAATTCTTGCAAGCTCGGCATCCAAATTGGAGAACATGGCTTCCACCTCAGCTAATTTCGCCAAAGCCTGATCCCGCTCTTGTCGCGCCGCTTCCAGTTCACTCTTTATTGTTTCGCCTCGTGACTGAAGAGCCTCGCGTATTGGCCTTCCGAATCGGCGATGAAGGTAAAGCGCGCAGACAATGAATATCAGAAGGTTTACGAATTTCCACAACTCCAGCCCTGGATAGTCCAGCCATGGCCCGAGCCACTCTGGAATTATATCTATGGCGGAAAATGTGTTGAGAAGGAGTAGAACCAAAATGACTTCACACCCGAGTGACGGCGACTACCGAGTTGAGCGGAGGGAGCGGCCGAGAATTCGACCTCCGATCTCAAATGCCCGCGCCTCCGCATCCTCGATCAGACTCAACTTGGCCGCCGCTTCGTCTATTTTGAGACGTTGTTTTTCCTGGTCAATCCAGTGGGTAACTTCTGCCTTAACTCGAGCAACCTTTAACTCCCGTTCGCCCGCCGCGTTTCTCCGCTCTTCGTCCAAAAGCGAATAACCTCTCGTGCGAGCCTCCCGAAGACGCCGCTGATAGTCAAACATCTTGTCGCCCGCAATGGTTAACGCAGTCTGCGCCTCGGCGGAGCTCCCTTTTGTGCGCCGCTCACGCTCAGCCAGGATCCGGTTGATCGGCTTCAAAAGCGTAGCGTTGAGCAAGCTCACCATCACCAGGATAAGGACCAAATGGAACACCAATGTTCCATCCGGAACCAACTGAATCGCATTGCCTGCCAACGCCAGGAAAATCACTCCGTCATTCCCCGCCAAGAAGCTTCGAATCAAAAGCGTCGGAGCATAACACCCGCCTAAAGTGGGGTCAAGCCAGGCACATTGATACTATGCCACGGGCTCACCCGCCCAGGCTTCTAACGCCGCTGCTGTATTATGTACTACTGCGCCAAAAGGGTCGGCGGTACATAGTACGTCGAGTTCAACGTTCCGTCATAAGTAGATCGAAAAGGCGGGCAAGATCCCTATCATCATAGTATTCCAGTTCTATCTTGCCGGCCGAACCCCCCTGCGCGGGAACGATCCTAACCTTCGTTCCGAACTGTCGACGCAGCTTGGTTTCAGCGGCTCTCGTGTTCGCGTCGGCTTGGCGCGTCCCAGGAGCTGCAGCTGCCCGACGCACCGCTGGCTGCCCGGCCATCCTGACGAGTAGTTCTGTGCTCCGAACGGACAGATCCTGCTCAATTATTTTTCGCGCTATTCTCCGCTGGGCGTCAGCATGCTCCAACCCTAGAAGAGTCCTTGCGTGTCCTGTGGATATTCTTCCGCTTTGAAGCAGATTCTGTATGTCCTCTGGAAGCTTCAGCAGCCGCAAATAATTGGTGACGTAAGAACGGTCTCGTCCGACCCTTTCGGCGACAGTCTCCTGTGTTAATCCCGAGGTGTCTATGAGTTTCTTATAGGCTCGGGCTTCTTCGATGGGGTTAAGGTCTTCACGCTGGAGGTTTTCGATGAGCGCAATTTCCAGAACTTTATCATCCGAGAAATTCCGTACTAACGCCGGTATCCTCGTTAACCCGGCGCGTTCCGCTGCACGCCAACGCCGCTCGCCGGCGATGAGTTCATATCGCGCCCCTCTAGGCCTCAGAAGGATCGGCTGCACAACGCCGTTCGCAACAATCGATTTTGCCAACTCGTTCAAACTCGCCTCATTGAAGCTGGTGCGGGGTTGCGACAAACCAGGATCGATCAGATCTATCGGGACTTCGTTGGTTTCCTCAGCTACGGCTGCCGCGCCTTCAGCTGAGAGTAGTGCTGACAGCCCCCGCCCCAGCGGCTTTCGTGTCATGGGCGATTATCTCCTTGGCCAACTGAAAATACGCATCTGCGCCCTTGGAATGTGGATCGTAGAGAGTTATTGGCTTCCCATAACTTGGCGCCTCCGCGAGCCTAACGTTTCGAGGAATCATCGCTTCAAACACTTGCTGACCGTAAAAGTCCCGAAGGTCTGACGCCACCGCTGATGACAGGTTAGTGCGTTCATCGTACATCGTAAGCAGTAGCCCTTCGATTGTCAGACCTGGGTTATGAAGGCGACGAATGCGAGCCAGCGTATCGAACAACTCAGTTACGCCTTCCAGTGCGTAGTACTCACACTGAATCGGCACGAGCAGTGACTTCGCGGCAGTCAGCGCGTTTAGGGTCAGGAGTCCCAAAGACGGAGGACAGTCGATGATAACGTATTCAAACTTTTCTGCGATCGCGTCTAAAGCCTGGCGTAAACGGAATTCGCGACGGTCAACGCTGACCAGTTCTATCTCAGCGCCGGCGAGATCCTTATTGGCGGGCAAAATCTTTAGATACGGCAGGTCCGTGTCGAGAAGCGTGCCTTCAATCCCTTCTCCCATTACGAGGCAATGGTAGATGCTTTTTCGGAAGGTTCCTCGCTGAATTCCCACCCCTGACGTGGCATTTCCTTGCGGGTCGGCATCGACAAGTAGTACCGACACCTGCATGCCGGCAAGAACCGCCGCGAGATTGACAGCAGTCGTGGTCTTGCCCACACCGCCTTTTTGATTTGCTATGGCAACAACCTTGGACATTTAAGGACAGAAAAGGACTGAATTCCACGGCCTGGCTTGTGGGGGCTAACTTAACATAAGGTCGGAAGAGTTCCTAGCTTGAGGTCAGCTTGTCTGTTTTATGGCGTTTCCCCATGTTTCACGTGTCCCCCTCGTGGGCGGGACACGTGAAACATCAGCTTCGGAGGCTGGCGGCGACGTATAGAGTAGACAAGGCGGCTGCCGTAAGGCCCGAAACCCTGCGAGCATCTCCTAACGTTTGTGGGCGAGATCGTTCCAGCCGATCAATCATCTCGTGAGATAGGCCATTCAGGCTTCTGAAGTCTAAATCCTGCGGTATCGGCGTCGTGTCGTGGTGTCGAAGCCGCTGAATCACGGCGTCCTGTACACGAATGTAGCCAGCATAGAGATTGTCGGCCAAAGCGGTCTCCAAGTCAGTAAGCGCCATACTTCTGCCAGCCTCAGCCGGCAGAAGCCGGTGAATTAAGTCGGGAGTCACCCCTGGACGTCGGGCGAGATCCTCAAGGGTTATTGAGTCGCCCAGATCGCCGCTCACGCCCGCAACAACAGCGGGATATGCCGCGTCCGCTCTGCGCAGCCGCGTCGACCGTAATAATGCTTTAGCGGTTGCAATCCTGTCACGCCGTCGATTAAAGCGCTCCCAGTCCGCGTCTCCGGTCAGTCCAAGTTCTCTGCCATACTCACATAACCTCGCGTCGGCGTTGTCATATCTAAGTGCCAATCGATACTCGGCCCTCGAGGTGAAAATCCGGTATGGTTCGTCGACTCCTTGGGTTATCAAGTCGTCAACCAACACGCCGATGTAGGATTCCTCCCGGCGCAACCGAAACACCGGTCGGTGGCTCACAAAACCTGCAGCATTGATACCAGCCAGCAGACCTTGGCACGCGGCTTCTTCGTAGCCTGTGGTTCCATTAACCTGACCCGCATGGAACAGCCCGGTGATTCTCCGGCACTGTAAGTCAGGCCCAAGTTCTCGTGGATCCACATAGTCGTACTCGATGGCATACCCCGGGCGGATAATCCGTGCTTCTTCGAGTCCGGGGATCATGCGCACCAGATCCTGCTGCAGCGCCGCCGGTAAAGACGTTGAGAACCCGTTCAGGTACACCTCATTGGTTTCGGGTCCTTCGGGCTCCAAAAAGAGTTGGTGGCGATCCTTCTCGGCGAACTTAACCACCTTGTCCTCAATGGAAGGACAATAACGCGGGCCTACTCCCTTAATCTGTCCTGAATAGAGCGGCGACTGATTAAGGTTTTTACGGATTGTTTCGTGCAGTAAACTGCTCGTGTAACCTACGTAACACTTGATTTGAGGCTGCGTTATATTCTCAGTTGAAAAAGAGAACGGCACGGGCCGCTCATCCGCCTCTTGCGGCTTAAACTTAGACCAGTCAATTGTGCGGCCATCGATTCGTGGAGGCGTCCCCGTTTTCAAACGGCCGACGGGAAAGCCCAACCGCTTCAACGTTTCTGCCAACTCAATCGAAGCGGGTTCACCTGCCCTGCCTGCCGTATACGTGCGTTTGCCCGTATGAACCAATCCATTTAGAAATGTGCCTGCCGCCACCACCACCGCCGAGGCGCCAATTCGACGACCGTCCTGCATCTCCACGCCGCGAATCTTCGCGTTTTTAACTAACAGGTCAAAAACCATTCCCTGGCGAAGCTGAAGGTTAGGCGTGTGTTCCAGCACCCGTCGCATTTCAGTGCGGTAAAGAGCGCGATCGGCTTGTGTGCGCGGCGACTGGACTGCTGGTCCTCTAGACCGATTCAAGAGTCGAAACTGAATACCTGTGCGATCTGCGACCTTGCCCATGATCCCGCCCAGGGCATCAATCTCGCGCACCAGATGTCCCTTGGCGATTCCTCCGATCGCGGGATTACAAGACATTTGGCCTATCAGATCCAGGTTCAACGTCACTAGCGCCGTTTGCGCTCCCAGTCGTGCCGCTGCGGACGCGGCTTCACAGCCGGCGTGACCTCCGCCGATAACGATCACATCAAAACTTTCGTCAAATACCATCATCACTTGCCTATGCAAAACGTGCTGAATATCTCAGCTAAGATATCGTCCGTCGTCGTTTCGCCGGTTATCTCGCCCAAAAAGCGGAGAGCATTATGAAGGCCGGCCAAAACCAATTCCTCACTCGCGGACTGGTTCAACAATTCTATTGAGCTCTCCAACGAACTTTGCGCGCGACGCAATAGATCATAGTGTCTGCTGTCCGTAATTAACAGTCCAACTGTTTCCGCATCGACCGTACCAAATGGTTCTAGTATAGCAGTCGTAAGCTGGTCCAGTCCTTCCCCCGTCCTTGCCGAAACATGGACCACTTTCGACGATGGCTTCAAACCGTTTTCGACATAGTCGAAAAAAGGAAGGTCGCACTTATTCACGGCTACCACACGTTTCGCTTGTTTGGTCTGAGCAAGTATTGCCCGGTCCTCTGCGATTAGCTCTCTGGAACCATCTAGCATAACCACAAGCAGATCAGCATCAGCCGCCGCTCGATGGGTGCGCTCAACCCCCAGTTCTTCAATCTTGCCCTCTGCCTCGCGAATTCCCGCGGTGTCTGTCAGTGACACAGGCACTCCGTGAAGAATGATTGATTCTGAAATCGTATCCCGCGTGGTTCCTGCGATTTCGGTAACGATGGCTCGGTCGCCGCCCACTAACCTATTGAATATACTGGACTTACCGACGTTAGGCGTGCCTACAATTGTTACCTTTATCCCGTCGCGCACCACGCGGCCCGAGGCGAACGTGGCCGCCAAACGGCCCACTCCCGAGACTACTTCCAGAAGATCTTCCCCTATTTGTTTGGTTTCAATTTGCGGCAGATCATCTTCAACAAACTCCAACGCTGACTCTAATCTAACAATAATTTGAATCAACTTATGTTTGGGTGGCTGTAGAGCTGCTGACAGTTCGCCACTTAACTGCCGCAGCGCTTGAGCGGCCGCAGCGTTGGTTCGCGCGTTGATCAGGTCGCGGACGGCCTCGGCCTGGGTTAGATTCATCTTGCCATTCTTGCAAGCGCGAAGTGTGAACTCGCCAGGCTCGGCCAGACGTGCTCCTAAACTCTGCGTGAGATCGAGTACTTGCCTTAGAATAAAGGGGGATCCATGGCAGCTGATCTCAACCATATCCTCACCCGTGAATGAGTGCGGCGCTTCGAAATAACAGACAAGCGCCGAATCGAGCAGTTCCCCGGATTCTCTTCGTATTTCCTTTAGAAAAAGTCTCTTGGGTTCAGGAGTAAAAAGTGGTTTATGGACCAGATCCTGGAGGATGTTAAGAGAGCTTGGACCAGTCAGTCGTACGAGGCCTATTGCGCTGCGCCCGGGCGAGGTAGCGATTGCGACAATAGTATCCATCGCCTTGGGAAGGACATCAAAGGTATCGGTTAGTTCGAAATTTATTTCGCCGATTTCAAGGCCACGCGCAGCTTGCGCGCGGCGCCATCACCGACTGATTCGGTATAGAGGTCCTCACACTCTGCGAGCGTGAGGTGAATAACTCTTCTTTCACTGCCATTCATTTCACCAAACAAAAAGGGCACGCCGGTAGAGCGGACCCGCTCCGCAGCCAGCTTTGCCATCGCGCGTAACTCTGCTTCCCGCGTGGCGCGAAACCCTTCAACGTCGCAAATCAGCCTTTGGCCGTCGGGCAGCGATCGGCCGAAGGCCTGATTCATCAAATGCTGCACAGCCTGCAATAGTTCGCCACCTTCAGCTTGCAACAACTCCGCGTCTGGCCCACTCAGATCGAGAAGGCATTCTGTTGGCGTCTCAGTCAGAGCCACTCTGATATCCAGACCTGTACCGGCAAACAACGACTCGAGAAAAGTGCTTGCCCTTACACATGGTTCTTGCATGATTCGTCAGCTCGCCGTCAGTGCTTTCGACTATGTGCCTTTCACGGTCCCGCTGCCTTTCTTCAAAGACTTCTTGTCCGGCACTTCAGCCGGTTCACTGCCCTCAGGATTGGTCCACTTGTTGATAACAAACTGTTGCGCGAAACCCACAATATTTCCGACTAACCAATAGAGTAACAAACCCGAAGGCGCGCTCCAAAGTACGTACAACATGAACAAAGGCATTCCCACCGCCATCATTTTTCGCTGCAACGGATCTGCGGAGGGTGCTGGAGTAATCAATTGCAAAACGACCATGGTGCCCGCCATGAGAATGGGCAGAATATGTATGAAGTAAGGTTCCGGCGCTGAAAGATCAGGGAGCCAAAGGAAGCTTGCCTGTCGAAAATCCAGGGAGATAGTGATGGCCCGGTACAGTGCGAAGAGGAACGGCATCTGAATCAAAAGCGGCAGGCAGCCGCCCAGCGGATTACCTTCTTTCATTAACCGCAGTTGCTCTACCTGCAACTCTTTCAGCCGGGGATCATTTTGCTTCATCCCCTTGATCTTTTCCTGTAATTCCTTCATACGGGGCGCGAGCTTCTGCGCCTTTTTCATCGATTTTGACGAACGCCACTTCAACGGGAAAAACAGAGAGTAGATAACGATGGTGAACAAAATAATCGCAACGCCATAACTCCCCGTAAGCTTTTGCAGCCACTTAATGGAACTGAGAATCGGCACGGCAAGAGGACGAGACATCCAGCTGAACCAGCCAAAATCAATAAGGCCCTCGAGGTCTATGGAACTGCGTCCCGATGTCTGTCTTAGCTGGGCGCTGGCTTGTGTGAGTAAGTAGTGGTCCTTAGGACCGGTGTAGACCGCGGAGCGTGAGCCGTCCGTTGGTACAGGCACCCAGGCGGTAATTAAATACCGTTTTTCCGGGGCCCCATTTGCAGAATAATCGTATTGTGTTGTTTGAAGTTCAAGGCCCTCCAATTTCCCGGCGGGAACAACCACCATCGCAAAATAGGTATCGCCTACGCCGGCCCAGTCGACGGGCCCAGCAATTGTTAGACGATCGGGGCTATTCTTGTTTTCATTGATTGCTTGCGGCAGATGACGTTGGACTTCCTCCCCAACGGCAGCCACAGCCTCCGGAGCTACTGAGTAAAATGTGTAACTCTTGATACCCTGGTCCCCTATGCTTGGACCAACTCTTACCTTCGCCTGTGGAAGGATCTGTCCACCTCGCTTGATCGTGATTTCGAGGTCAGCGACGTAACTATCAGCATCGAGTACGATCGTCTTCACAACGTCCAGGCCGGTCGCCTTATCGTTGAGGAGGAATGTGATCCGCTTTTTCTCACCCGGAGCGAGCGTCAGTTCATCGCCTGCATCATTGCCGATCCCATCGACAAAATAATTCTTGCTCGTCAGAAGGTTATCAACCGAAGCTTCGCCGGTGGACAATTGAAGCGGGGCTTCCCGGGGCTGTCTCCGCAAACCCTCCTGTGACACCAGCTCCAGTGGAACTTTGCTTTGCTTATTGCTTGCCACTGAATAGATGTCCTGTGCACTGTCTCTATTCTTCTTGATTATCCAACTGATGGCCTCCGCGCCGAGGGTATCGAGCTTCGCCTCATACAGAGGCGTCCTAATCGAAACAATGCGGTGTGGGGCTGCATTTCCTGAATCAGTGGGCGCTGCACTGGCCACCGGAGATGGATTAACCAGCGGCGTGGAACCAGCGACAGGAGTACTTTGCGGTGTAGCTGTTTGTTGCGGGCTCGGCTGGTTTGCAGGCGGTGCGACCGGCTGGGGCGACGGAACGAGGTAGCTCCACAGGAAAAGAATTGCTGTGGAGATCAAAAGGGCGATTATAAGTCGTTTTTGTTGCATTTAGCTTAGCGATTACGCATGTTTTGCCGCCGGATCCACTGCACGACTACTTCACCGGATCATAGCCGCCCTGACTGAATGGGTGACATCGCAGCAACCTGCGCAGAGCGAGACCGCCGCCACGAACAGCTCCATAACGAGCAATCGCTTCGCTGGCATATTGCGAACATGTTGGAGAGAATCGGCAAGAAGGTGGAAGAAAGGGTGAAATGACGAGTTTATAGAATCTAAGAAATGCGATCAGTAGTGACTTCACGTATTGCCCACACCTGGGGACTTACTTTCTTCTTCCTTACTCTCCGCCTTTGCCACTCTGTTTAGAAGAAGCTCAAATTCTTCGATCGCCGCGGCCACCTTCAGCGACGCTAGCCGTCGTTTAGCATTTATTACCCAATCGTAGGTTTGTGGCAAATTTTCGAGCGATGATGTCTTTAGGCGGAAAGTCTCTTTCAACAACCGCTTGGCCCGGTTTCTTTGAACGGCATTTCCCAGCGCTTTGCGGGAAGCAGTAACCCCCAATCTGTTGTGAGACAAGTTATTCGGCAAGACGAATGCCGTCATCAATACGCCTTCGTAACGCTTGCCATGGCGATAAACCTTTTGGAAATCGGAGCTGCCACGCAGATACATGAACTACGACACATCAATAATGAGCAGGAGTCAAACGCCGCCGGCCCTTTGCGCGCCTCCGTTTAAGAACAAGTCTGCCGGCCTTCGACGCCATTCTGGCGCGGAAGCCATGAGTCTTCGCCCGCCGCCGGTTGTTGGGTTGAAAAGTTCGCTTAGACATAGCTGAAAATCTCCCCTAAAAAGAAAACCGTAAGACTAGCTGTCAGCGAACCTTCTGTCAAGAAAGGGGCCTGTCTACAATTCCCGGACGAGAATCACGAAACCAAGTCTCAAGACGTGCTGCGTTAGGCAGCAGTGTCGAAGGAGCGGTTTTGTCGGGAAGTAGTTTAAATTCTGCTGCGCCTTCGGGGGGCAAAAAACAAGATAAACTTCCCAAGTTTCGCTGCGGCGGCCAGCCCGATCTGACGCACCCAATGGCAGTAGTGTTTTATCTCGTGAGTTTCTTGCCTAAGACAGAATCTGTGTGTTAGTCTCCGCACAAGTTCCCGTTACTCCTTGTAAACCATTGATAACCATACGCTTAAAGCTTTACTTTAAGACCGGGCGTTTTCCACAAAGCTGAGGAAAAGCCTGTGGGTAATTTGTTTCACTGCTATCCGCCTCCTGAGGGATTGAGTAAACAGACCCGAATTTGATTGTTCGCAAGCAGGTGTCTGCCTTACGGGAAGAAACTATTTTGAGTGGTCTATGGTGAGTCTGGTGGAGAGTAATCTTTGGGAAAGCTTTCGTCGCACAATCAAAACTAAACTCCATAGCGAGAGTTTCGAAACGTGGTTTAATCCGATTAGTTTTGAGGGTATTAATCAGGCCCAACGAATGATTAGGCTCCGCGCGCCGAATTCAGTCGTGCGGGATTGGGTAAAGTCACATTACGCGAATTTGATCGATCAGTCTTTTGGTGAATTGAGTCTTCCTGGTTATTCCGTTGACTGGGTGGTCTCCGAAGATGTTGGCCAGAAGCAGGCGCACGACAGCGGTTCTCAAGAAAACGGGAGTCCTCAACCTATTAATCTCGCTCTGCAAACTGCCGCAGCCCCTCCGTCGCGAAGCACAATGGTTGCGGCTGCCGTGGCGCCGGCGAGGGACCTTAATCTCGACCCCTCCTTAAATTCAAAGTATACCTTCAACAGCTTTGTAGTCGGCTCTTGCAATCAGTTTGCTCATGCGGCATCACTTGCCGTCGCTGAGGCACCTGGAAAAACGTACAACCCACTTTACTTGTACGGGGGAGTAGGCCTTGGAAAAACTCATTTGATGCACGCCTGCGGGCATGCGATTAAAGAGCGAAGTCCTCACCTGCGCGTTTCCTACCTTTCGTCTGAGCGTTTCATGAACGAACTGATCAATTCCATTCGTTACGACAGAACGCAGGGCTTCAGAGAGCAATATCGATCAGTCGACGTTTTGCTCATCGATGATATTCAGTTCATGGCCGGGAAAGAGCGCACTCAGGAGGAGTTTTTCCACACCTTCAACACTCTGTATGAACAACAGAAACAGATAGTAATTAGTTCTGACTGCCCTCCGCGTGAAATACCGACGCTAGAAGAGCGTCTGCACTCCAGGTTTGAATGGGGTCTCATCGCCGATCTTGAGCCGCCTGACTTGGAGACCAAAGTTGCTATTCTCAAGCGCAAAGCTGAGGTTATGGGATTTGTCATGCCGGATGATGTAGCGCTGTTCATCGCCAGTAGGGTAAAAAACAACGTCAGAGAGTTGGAAGGTTCTCTCATACGGCTGCTGGCAATTTCGTCTCTAAGAGGCCTTCCGGTATCCAAAGAGCTAGCCAGGGATGCGATTAGAAATATCGCAATGGAAGAGGAACCTGGTGTCATCACAATTGAACAAGTACAAAAAACGGTTGCAATTGCTTACAGGCTGACGGCAGCCCAGTTGATTTCAAAGACTAACTCTCGAGAGATTGCTTTTCCTCGACAAATCGCTATGTATCTCTGCAAACAGTTAACGAAGCACAGCTATCCTGAGATAGGCCGTGCCTTCGGAGGCAAACATCACACTACTGTGATGCACTCTTGTGCGAAGATACAATCGCTATCCTCGGCCGACGCTATGTTCCAGAGACAATTACTTAATCTTTCAGAGAGTTTGAAAAAGTGATTGCATGATTTCCACAGCTTGTAAAGCCAATTTATTTTGAAAACACGTTAGAAGTCGGCCATAGTAAGAATTCCACAAGATGTTTGGCTTGAAGGCCTGTGAAAGAATAGAATGAAAAGTTCTTGAACGAGTTTTCAAAAGGACCGGTGGAATTCGCAATTAGAATTCACCGGGCGCTAAGCAACCTAAACCACGGCACTGGTTATCGTTCCCTTGTTTTTCCACAAATTAACAGGACCTAGTGCTACTGCTGGAAATTAATAAACTGTTTTTGTTAGTTAGAGGTAGAAAGTAAAGAGGATCGATTATGGCATCCACTGAAGGTACGAAGCGTAAGGAGTCGAACATGCAATTCGTTGTCAGTAAACAAAATCTCCAGAAGGAACTTGGATTCGTTCAGGGAGTGGTAGAAAAGAAGAACACCATTCCTGTGCTATCCAACATCCTGATTGAATCTGTCGGCGAAAACACCATTCGTCTAACCGGAACGGATCTCGATGTAACTATTCGCTGTGACATGGATGCCGATGATATTTCAACTCCTGGTTCGATTTGCGTGCAGGCAAGAAAACTTTTTGAGATAGCCAGATTGCTGCCGGACGCGCCAGTAAGTTTCAAAAAGGAAGACAATGATTGGGTGACTGTAACCTGTGATAAGAGCCGTTTCAAGATGGTTGGGATCGCTCGAGATGCCTTTCCGGAAGTACCGTCCTTCAAATCAGCGCCTACAAAGATTTCCGCAGGTGTCATTAAGGCCTTTGTAGACCGAACGATCTTCGCTATCACGCAGGAAGAATCGCGTTACACACTCTCGGGCGCTAAGTTTATCCTGGATGATACGGGCGCAAAGATGGTCACAACAGATGGTCACCGGCTGGCTTATGTGGAAAGGAAAGGCGTCTCCAAAAATGGTAGCGCTGAGGCAATCGATACACTTATTCCCCGGAAAACGTTGGCTGAACTAACAAAATTGTCAGCCGGATACGAAGGGGACATTAGTCTGGGAATGGACGGCAACCACATTTTCTTTGAGGTTGGTCCCAGACTCTTGATCTCGCGAATGCTTTATGGCCAGTTTCCCAACTACGACATGGTGATGCCAAAGAACAACGATAAATCAATTCAATTTGATGGCGCTCTATTGAACTCTGCTATTCGCCGTGTGGCTCTGATGGCCGACGAACGGTCACACGCTATTCGTTTTCACCTTGAGCCTAATCAATTAGTGATCAGCTCGCAGAACGCGGAAGAAGGTGAAGCACGCGAAACCATTCAAACCGAATACGACGGTGAGGAAACTGATATCGGATTCAACGCTCAGTATCTCCAGGACTTCTTAAACGTAATCGGCGATGGCGCGGTGGCATTCGAGTTCAAAGACGGTAACTCGCAAGCTCAATTACGACCTGCTGAAGGTAGTGAGTATGAATATAAGTACGTTGTGATGCCGATGCGCTTGTAGGTAATCAACCCCCGAAGAAATTTTTGCGGATCGAAGCGCTCGATGTTAAAAAGTCGAGCGCTTTTTTGTCTTCGGTAATCCCGCGAATCGGTCATTGTTCACCACTCGTGTGCTAAAATCTCTAGATGATCCTCGAGTCGCTTGCCGTCAAAAACTTCCGAAATTTAAGCGGCAAAATCTTTTGGGGACCAGGCCTGAACATTCTCTACGGCAATAACGGTCAGGGTAAGACGAACTGGCTCGAAGCAATCCACACACTCTCCAGAACTAAATCCTTTCGCACCCAACGTCTCCAGGAATCAATCCGATTTGGCGAGGACTCCGCATTAATTGAAGGACAGGTTTCCGTTGGCGAGGACCTGCATAGAAATCTGCGAATATCGTTAAGGGAGAATACCAAGTCGATTTGGGTCAATGACAAGCGCGAGCAACTCGCGCGGTATCTCGGACTTCTCCAGGTGTTCGCTTTTACCGCCGATCAACTTGAGGTTGTTCGCGGCATGCCGGAAGCGCGTAGACATTTCATCGACCGCGGAGCGGCGTCACTGCGACCGGCGTATGTACGAACGGTCTCCGACTACAACAAGATAATTAAACAGAAAAACAGGATTCTTCAGGAGGCCTCTGAAAGGGAACTGCGACTCGAACAGACTGAAAATCTGGTAACCCCCTGGAACGAGCAACTGGCCATTCTGGGAACGGAAATTCACAAGGCGCGCGTTGACTATACCGAACGATTAAAGAGGACGCTCGAACAATCGCTTTTTGAGCCGGCGGAGCTTGAGATTCGTTACGCCTCTTCGTTGGAAAGTAAGGGCGATGTTAACGATTACGAAGCCCTTTTAAGAGAACGCTTGCAGCTGCGACTGCCGGCGGAAGTGGCGGCCGGACGCTCGCTCATCGGGCCGCATCGAGACGACTTGTCGATACATTTAGCGGGCCGAGAAATGCGCGTTTACGGCAGTTCCGGTCAACAGCGTAGCGCATTGTTACTATTAGACTTAGCGGCAATTTCGGTGTATAATTCCTGGCATCAGGATTATCCTGTTTTTCTGGTCGACGATGTCGACGCTGAGCTCGATGAAAAAAGGATAAGACGACTGTTGGAATATCTTGAAGGACGCACCCAGACATTCATTACCACATCGAAGAGAAGCCACCTCGAAGGGTTCCTATCCCAAGCAAACGTTCACGAGATTGTACAAGGTGAGGCATTGTCAACCGAGTTGAACAGAGGCGCCTTTTCTGCGACCGCAACTGTGGTGGAAGCCGCCCAATAGTTAGATATAACGATCAGGTTTTATGAGTATCAAGGAGAATGTATTGACGGCAGCGGGAACAACAGCAATAGGTAAGAAGCACCAGACTTACGATTCATCTTCTATCGCAGTTCTTGAGGGTCGGGAAGCGGTACGTAAACGGCCCGCGATGTATATCGGCTCAACCGGTGAGATCGGTCTTCATCATCTGGTTTACGAGGTGGTAGACAACTCTATCGACGAAGCACTGGCTGGATACTGCGATACGGTGGAAGTCACTATTCATCTCGATAACTCGATCACGGTCATCGACAACGGACGAGGAATTCCGGTCGATGAAATGAAGAAGGAGCGGAAATCGGCGGCTGAAGTGGTGATGACAAAACTTCACGCCGGAGGAAAGTTTGATTCTAACGCGTACAAGGTATCCGGCGGTCTGCACGGCGTCGGAGTTTCGTGCGTGAATTTTCTGTCAGAGACGCTGCACCTTGAAATTTGGCGCGACTCCAAAACTTACGAACAAGACTACGTCCGCGGAATTGCCGTAGCGCGTTTGGAACAGACAGGTAAGACCAGGAAGCGCGGCACCAAGATTACGTTCAAACCCGACAGCCAGATTTTTGATCACACCGTCTTCAGTTTCGACAAACTCTCTGAGCGTCTCAGAGAAAAAGCTTTTCTCAACAAAGGCATACGCATAACGATCAGGGATGAACGAGAAGAGCCCGAACGCTCGCATGAGTTTTATTACAAGGGCGGCATCGCGGAGTTTGTCAAACACCTGAATAAAAATAAAACCACGCTTCACGACCAGCCGCTCTACTTTGAGAAAGAAGGTGACGCTCTCTCGATCGAGGTGGCTATTCAATATAACGATGGCTACGACGAGAAGGTCTACTCTTTCGCCAACAACATCAACACAGTTGACGGTGGTACCCATCTTTCAGGTTTTCGTTCCGCATTTACTCGAACCATCAACGCCTACGCGCAGTCGTCTGGTCTTGCGAAAAACTTCAAGGGCTCGTTAAGCGGTGATGACGTGCGTGAAGGTTTGGTGGCCGTCATTTCCGTGAAGTTGCCACAGCCGCAGTTTGAAGGACAGACCAAGGGCAAGCTCAATTCCGACGTCAAGGGCGCTGTTGAATCTTTCTTGAACGAGCGCTTGACGGAGTATCTGGAACAGAACCCAACGGTCGCCCGGAAAATTGTAGGTAAGTCCGTTGACGCGGCCCGTGCCCGCGAAGCTGCCCGAAAAGCCCGTGAAATCGTGCGCAAAGGCGCCCTTAGCGGTTCGATGTTGCCCGGGAAACTTGCGGATTGTCAGGAAAAGGATCCTGCCCTTTCGGAGATTTATATTGTTGAGGGCGACTCCGCCGGTGGTTCGGCGAAGCAGGGCCGCGATCGCAAGAACCAGGCAATACTTCCGCTCAAGGGCAAAATACTTAACGTAGAGAAGGCGCGCTTTGACCGGATGTTGGGCCACAGCGAAATCAAGGCTCTGATAACAGCGCTGGGCACCGGAATCGGTAAGGAAGATTTCGATGCGAGCAAGTTGCGCTACCATAAAATTATTCTCATGACCGATGCCGATGTCGACGGGTCCCATATCCGAACGCTGCTCCTGACTTTTTTCTATCGTCAGATGGCGGAGCTGGTTGAACGCGGCTATGTCTACATCGCACAACCGCCGCTATTCAAAGTGAAGCGTGGTAAGAAAGAAGAATACATAAAAGACGAAGGCCTGATGGTTCAATATCTGATGCGCATGGCGACTGCTGACATGACCGTAAAGTCAGTCGGCGCCAATCACGATATCGAAGGTAGCGAGCTGGCCCAGTCGTTAGAGAGTTTGGTAGACCTCAAACGTTATCGTGAGCGCGCTGCGCGTCGTCTTGGCGGTGATGTGCATTTGCTCGATACGTTGCTTGAGGCCTTTGGCGGTAAGAAAGGAGTACTGCGCAAGGAAGGCACTACACTACGGTCAGTCTTTCAGAGCACCCAACTGATGTCGAAGGTTAGAGTTATCGTCGAGAAGGCTGGTTTTGAAACCGAGCTGCCGCACGATGAAGAACATGGGATGTGGAAACTTGAAACCACGACAACGTCAGGTTTGAGACTGGCGATCGACTGGAACTTCGCCAGCTTTGTAGAGTTTCAAAAGGCTGTCGAGCTCTACATGGGTCTGGAAGACACTCTGGCGGCGCCTTTTATCACCGGCACGAATGGAGCCAGTGAAGAAATTGCCACGCGCGAGGAGCTGCTCGAAAGAGTATTAGCGGCTGCCAAAAAAGATCTATCGATCCAGCGCTACAAGGGTTTGGGCGAAATGAATCCGGAGCAGCTTTGGGAAACGACGATGAATCCGGAGAAGCGCACGTTGCTACAAGTAAGGATCGATGATGCCGTAGAAACTGACGAGATATTCACGGTACTGATGGGCGACGCAGTCGAGCCTCGCCGAAAATTCATCGAAGACAATGCGTTGGATGTCAGAAATCTGGATGTCTAACGGTAGGACAGGCATTCCTGCCTGTCCTTGGCTGCTGCGGGACCTCACAACAAGGAGATCAAGGCGACGAAAGAGTCCTTCCTTACTTGTGTTGAGTTGTGCAACTTTGGACAGACAGGAATGTCTGTCCTACTCGCGAAACCGATCCACGCGAAAACGCGCAAGCTTCAAAGGCGTTCCAGGTGGAATTCCGGCTTTACGTGCGGCAATCTCGACCTGCTGGGCGGCGTCCTCCACGCCAGGGATATCGGGCAGCAGTAACCCGCGTCGCCTTTCGGATTCGTCCTCAACGATCACGCCATAAACCTTCGGATCAAGTTCGTCCAAATTTGTCGGCTCCGGCGTACCAAGGATGTCCACTGAATAACGCAAGTTCTCGAGTTCTTCCGCCGAGATGGGATCGAAACGAGGATCGCGGGTCGCAGCGTTGATGGCGTTGGCGATGAGCTCCGTGGCCAGATTGTCCCTCACCGGCTCAACAGTCCCTATGCAACCGCGCAGGTCGCCGCTAATGGTCTTTATCGAGACAAAGCAGGGAGCGCGGACCGAAAGCAGCGCTGACAGTTCATCAGGCGCATCGATCTGCTTTCCCGTTCGCACGAAAGTCTCGACGACACGACGTGCGAGCGCCGGCAGTTCCGCGGATAAGCCCTGGTCTTCACGTTCCGCCGAAGCGTTCACACGATCGTTCCTGGTTTTAGATACGCTGGCGTTAGTGAGTTGAGCCACCAGGTAGCCGACGCCGAACGGTGCTTCATAACTCAAGACCTCGCACGCCAGCGGCAGTTTGTTAATAGCGCCGAGCGCGACAAGCATCGAGCGATAGCCACACTCGCCGGCGGTTCGTCTAAGCGCTGGATCGATTTCCGTTATTTGTTTCGGAGCGTCAGCGCGAATTGCGTTTACTACTTCGTAATCGAAATGATGTGCAGCCGGTTCGTAGCCAGCGGGGGCATCAGGTTTCAGACGGTGACTCAAATCCCCGCTCGCTATAAACGCAGCCGGCCGCCCGACTAAGTCGGCAGCAGTCCTAATACATTCGCCGAACTTCAAGTGATCCTCATTGGAAAGGAAGCTGTAGCCGAGCGCGACGACACTACCGCTCCAGCCATTGCGATCGAGGAAGTAAAGCGGTACGGCCGTGCCGTGATCGAGTGGAAAGTGGTCCAGGCCCATCACTTCATAATCCTGCTCAGCCGCAACTCTGCCTATCGCTTCGAGCAAGGCTTCATCAAGCGAAAATTCGACGTTTGTGCCGGCCGCGCGGAAGTTTGCGAAATCACCGTAAAGCGTGGGCGATTGATAGGCCACAAAGGCGCTTGGGTCAAGCGGAGCGTGAGGAGAGATGAGCACTACGGTTTCCGCGCCGCTCGCGACGATGCGCCGCGTGAATTCGCCCATCGCCGCAATTGAGGCCCGCACCTCGGCGGTGGCTTCGCGCCCCACTTCAGCAACCATTATCGGTGGGTGCGGAGCGATGCCGCTGAACACAATCGCGCTGGCATTTCCCATGGCGGCGGCCAAGAATTTACCCAGCACGGCATCAAGAGTGGAGTGCTGGTGAAGAATCCACGCAGCTGAAATGCGGAGGCGTTCCTCACCGTTTTCAGCGCCCAATTTCGTTTTTAGGGAACACACGAATTTTACCACATTAAGCGGGTTCGGCACCTTGCGTCACATTCAAGTTGCGGTGGTTTCGGGGTAGTGTCTCAGTTTGTCTTCGTGGCCTATTTTCAGCCGGTGCGTACGGACTACGAAAACACACGAAAACTCTCTCGAAACCTCCCGACGTTTTGTGTGTATTCGTGGTTTCATTTCGCTTTTTTTCAGTCCGGGACGCTACCTGCCTGCGTGCCGTAGCCACGAAACCTCTTGGAATGGTCAACATTTGGCTTCTACGGAGCCTTATTGCCTCTCATCGATAAGATAACTATCATCGTGAATACTGTTGTGAAGTGATTAAGGCAGTTCGGAGTTCCTGGTGCTTTGGGATGTCGGACAAAATAATGTTTGAACTCTCAACTGCTTGAACTCTGAATTGTCGGCCAGATTATGGGAACAGATCGTGTTGATGTCTTGATCGTTGGCGCCGGTCCGGCTGGATCGTTTGCTGCTGAGCGTCTGGCGCGAGGAGGCGCAAACGTCGTTCTATTCGATGGCCGGCCGGACGGTGAGCCGAAGGCCTGCGGCGGTGGCGTGACCGCGAAAGCGCTGAAGGCCTGGCCACATCTGTTGGGCGCTATCGGTCGTACAGTCGACGAGTTGGAAATGTACTCACCGTCTGGCAGGCATCTGCATTTGCAGCTCGACGAGCCCTTCGCAATTTATTCGCGCGTTGCTTTCGATTGTTACTTGCGCGAGAGAGCGCGCGAATCGGGCGCGAAAGTGTTGGCGGAAAAAATTACGGCGCGATCGATAACGAGATCTGAAACGGGTTGGATCCTGCGCGGCCGAAATAACACTTCATGGTCGGCGAAGGTGCTGGTGGCTGCTGACGGCGCAAACAGCGCTATCGCCAAAAAGCTTGCCGGCCCATTAAAAGCTTCCGACATGGAAGTCGCCTTCGGCTATCGCGCGCCGTTGCCTGAAGAGGGAAGTGTGCCGACGGTGATAGCGTTCCTGCCCGGCTGGGTTGGGTATGCGTGGGCTTTTCCTCGCCTGGACCATATCTCGTTTGGCATCGCGACGACGCAGGACGCGTTCGATCACAAAGCACTTGACACGCTGCTCTGGCAATTCATGTTTGGTTACTACCGACAACGGGAAAACGGCGAGGCAAATATTTGGAAAACTTCACGGGAACCAGCTGCTATCAACATCGAGAAGAAGCTGCGGGCGACTGCTGAACGTTACGCTGCACGCATACCCGGTCTGGCGGATGAAACCTGGGACAAACGGCGCGCGTGCGGCGAGGGCTGGGCCTTGCTCGGTGACGCGGCTGGTTTTGCCGATCCGGTAACAGGCGAGGGAATTTACTACGCGCTGCGTTCGGCGGAGTTATTTGCTGACGCATTCCTCGAAGGGCGACCGGAAGAATACGAGCAGCGTTGGCGTCAGGACTTCGGCGCTGAACTGCGGCGCGCTTCACAGATGCGCCGGCGCTTTTATGGAAACTTCTGGGGCGCCCCCTTCACTGAACGAATGATCGAATTCGCACGCGGCCACAAAGGAATAAAAAAAGTCTTAGGCGATCTTGTCGCCGGCGAACAGGGTTATGTGGGGCTCAAGAAAAAGCTTGCGCGCGGCGCGCTACGGCCGCTTTGATTTCTAACGAATCTGGGAACCTGACTACTCCGCGTACTCCAGTTTACCGTTCTTGTTCACCGTAATTCCTTGAGTCACACGCCTACCATAGAAGACATCATCGCGAGAAACTCCACCCAACACATCTCTGTGTGGCGCGGCTGGGGCCCGTTGATTATTTTGCCGATCGCCGTCCTGGTACTTACGCCGGCAGCATGGCCGCGTTGGGTTTTCATGTGGCTGCTCTCCGTAGGAATCTTTGCTGGTTGCAAGTGGCTAACGTGGCGCCGCACCCTCGCTCCTGGCGCCGAATGGTGGCAACATGCCGCCTATTTGCTTGCCTGGCCGGGATTGGACGCCGGTGCCTTTCTCAGTTCAAAACGTTTGCCTCCGAAAGAAAGGGTGCACCCAGGAGAATGGCGCTTGGCCTCCTTAAGACTCGTCATCGGGGTCATGCTGTTTTGGGGCGTGGCAGGTTGGGTTTCCGAGGATCACGAGCTTCTGCTTGGTTGGTTAGGGATGATTGGCTTGATCCTAATGCTTCACTTTGGCGCATTCCATCTTCTTAGTTGCGCCTGGAGATCGATCGGCATCGATGCTCGTCCACTCATGAACCGTCCGCTATCCTCGGTCAGCGTAGGTGAATTTTGGGGTCGGCGGTGGAACACAGCGTTTCGGGATTTGACTCACCGCTTTCTCTTCCGCCCGCTGAACTCGAGGCTGGGACCGCGTCGAGCGATCTTAGCTGGCTTCGTATTTAGCGGCCTTATACATGATGTCGTCATTTCGGTTCCCGCAAGGGGCGGCTATGGCGGGCCAACGCTCTTCTTTGGAACCCAGGCCGTCGCCATGTTTGCCGAAAGGTCGCGTGCCGGCAGGTCCATTGGCCTCGGACACGGTTGGCGCGGGCGGTTGTTTACCATGCTCACTCTGGTCTTGCCTGCGTATGGTCTATTTCACCCGCCATTTGTCAGGAATGTGATCGTGCCGTTTATGCATGCGCTTGGTGCACGCTGAATCTGAGGCGGCAACGGCACAAAGTTGATGCGAGAATTGTTGCCACGATTGATCTTTATGGCCGGTGCGGTGCAATTGTGCATTTTGATCGCATCAGCGCTCGTACCCTTTCAATTGAAATGGAAAACGGAGTTGGCAGTCCTCTCGCGTCTGCATCGACAGATGTACTGGGTTTACGGCGGTTACGTCGTACTCGCGATCGCCGCCTTTGGCTTAATCAGCCTGTTCAATTTCAGGGAATTAGCAAGCGCAAATAGTCTTGCACGTTGGGTCTGTGGATATAACGCGTTATTTTGGGGAATTAGATTGGTTCTTCAGTGGATTTTTGATGTTAAGGAGCATCTTTCCAACTGGTGGTTGAAACTGGGCTATTACACGCTGACGATCCTATTTGCCGGGCTCACACTGCTATATGCGTTTGCTGCTTTGCGACCAGTTGAGTAAAGGAGACTTGGTGACAAGAATCATGGGGCCAGTCGCTTGATAGACCAGGCATCATCCCGTCTCTCGTAAAGAATTCGATCGTGGAGACGGCTGGGTCGGCCTTTCCAGAATTCAATTCTTTCCGGACGTAGGCGATAGCCGCCCCAATGCTCTGGGCGATCCACGTCCCGACCTTCGTAAAGATTCTCCAGTTCCCGAAATCGTTGTTCCAACACTTCTCTGAACGCGACTACTTCGCTTTGCGGTGAAGCCAGGGCGCCGATCTGACTCGCGCGCGGACGTGTTTTGAAATACGCATCAGACTCTGCCTCAGAAGTTCGTTCAACTGTGCCTTCGACACGCACCTGCCGTTCAAATTGTGGCCAGTAAAAAACGAGCGCCGCTTCGGGGTTTGAATCAAGGTCACGCGCTTTCGCGCTGTTGTAGTTTGTAAAGAAAACGAAACCGCGCGCGTCAGCTTGTTTCAACAGCACCAGGCGGGCCGAAGGTTTTCCGTCACCGGTTGCAGTAGCGAGCGTCATTGCCTCAGGCAAATGAATGCCGGCCGCAATCGCTTCATCCAGCCAGCGCTGAAAGAGCATTAGCGGATCAGGGTCGACGGTGTTTTCGTCCAGCGTCGTATCGGAATAACCAGGTTTCTTATCGTCCATGATTGGTTCGAAACTGCAGCATCGGATATTTAGTTCAAGCGACCTCGTCCCGGAGGGACGAAATGTTTAGAGACAATATAATGGAAATTTTGCCCCGCTCAGAAGGAGCGAAATATCAGGTTATTTCACATTGTTAGCATGAGAGTTTTGTCCGAGCGGTGTTCTTTTTTTCGGGTGTGTCTATAAACATCTCGCTCCTCTGGAGCGAAAAACGTAATTGGACGGACGGACCTTGGTTTAGCTAAGTGGATATCTTGGTAAATGGCGCCAGCCGTTTACGCAGTTCATCAGGAACCGGCACCGTCTCGAAAGTATCGCGTCGCACGGCGGCAAGCACGAAGTGAGCGCGCGCAATAATCAACGCATCGCCTTTTCGTCTGACCTCGAAATCCAGACGCATTGATTTATTACCAAAGCGCCCGACGTAAACCGACACTTCCAACAGATCATCGAGTTGCGCAGCGTGATGGAAGTCGCACTCCAGATGAACGCGCGGCAGCCAGACGTCGAGCTCATCAAACATAACGCTGTAAGGCAAACCCACTGCGCGAAATAATTCCGTCTCGGCAAATTCAAAGAAGCGAATGTAAGCGCCGTAGAAAATTATGCTGGCTGCGTCGACGTCTCCCCAACGGACGCGTTCTTCGATCGTATATTTTCGGTGTTCCGGCATGCTCTTGCGCACTGCGGTTTTCAGCCGCGGACTTACGCGGATAGACACGGATCAGAACCGAAAGCCAATCAATCACAAACGTCGGTTGAAGGGGCAGGCGCTGACTGTTTGCTTACTCGTTTAAATCTGATCCGCGATCATTCGCGAAAATTCGCGGCTAATATTCCGTTAGCGGCTTGAGAATTCCATGCGAGCCAGTTCAGCCACGGCGGAGATGAATTCACCAAGTTCTACGGGCTTGGACATGTAGCGATGGAAGCCGGCGGCAAGCGCGCGTTGTTTGTCCTCTTCCTTGGCATAAGCGGTGATCGCGATGGCCGGCAACTCAGGTGTCAAATTCAGGTTCCGCACGTTTTGAATTAACTGGTATCCATCTTCATTCGGCATCGCGATATCGGAAATGACTACATCCGGCCTGGACATCTTTATCGACTCCAGCGCCGCTGCCGCGGACGACACTGCGGTTACGTTCGCGCTCCGCTGCATTAGGGCGGCGCTTAATAGATCCAAAGTATCCTGATCATCATCAACGAGCAGCACGTTCAAGTCCGACAGGATCAGCCGCGCTTTTGAACGCTCGTTATTCGCCCTCTCGGCATCAGGTTGTATCGCGGCCGCTGTTTCCACGATCGTGCCCACCAGCGGCAATCGCACCGTGAACATCGCCCCACTTCCCGGGCCGTTGCTGCTTGCGGAAATCGACCCACCATGGATTTCAACGAGATGTCTTGCGATGGCCAGCCCCAATCCGAGGCCTCCGTGCTGTCGCGTGGAGGTGCTGTCCGCCTGGCGAAAACGATCGAATACAAACGGCAGAAATTCAGGCGTAATGCCCTGGCCGGTGTCAGCGACTGTAATCTGAACTTGCGAGTCGACGTGGTGAAGGGTCACCGTCACTCGGCCGCCGGCAGGCGTAAACTTGACCGCGTTTGAAAGTAGATTCCAAAAGACTTGTTGCAGTCGGTTAATGTCACCGGGTACGGCAGCCGGTTCGGGTTCGAAGTCGACATCAATCTGGATGCCTTTCGCATCCGCCGTTGGTCGCACCACGTTTACCGCCGCTTCCAACACACGAGCAATCTCGACCGGGTTCAGTTCCAGATACAGGTTCCCGGTGATGATCCTGGAAACGTCCAGGATGTCGTCGATGATTTGCGCTTGAGACTTAGCATTTCGTTTGATTGTCTCGATCGCGCGCGCTGCCATCTCGCTTTCCAGCGCACCACCCTGCAACATTCGCGACCACCCAAGTATTGCGGTCAGCGGCGTGCGCAGTTCATGAGAAACCGTCGCCAGAAATTCATCCTTAAGCCGATTAGACTCTTCGGCGCTTGCTCTCGCGGTACTCTCGCGCTCAAGCAGGCGCACGTTTTCAATTGCCACGGCTGTGAGATTTGCGGCCAAACGCATCGCAGTAGCATGCTCAGCTCGGTAGGCGGCTCTTTCATATGTTTGCACTTCGATCGTGCCGATAATCCGGCCCATTACAGCCATTGGCGCCGAGAGCGACGACTGCGGTCGCAAGCCGTTATCGGGACCGACCAGCACCGCCGGGTGGCCGAGCGTCTCGGTTTGGTAATCGTTAGTGATGACTACCTGGTTCGTTCTTACTGCCCGGCTGTTTGGCCCAGTGAAGTTCACCGGCATCGGCGGCAGCTCAGTGGTGTCGATCTCCTCACCATCGCCCCAGCCGTAGCAGGCGGTACGAACATCACGATTTGGATCATAAAGAGAAACAAACAGTCCGTCGCAAGGCACTGATAACTGCGTAAACTCTCGCAGTCCGCGAAAGATTGCGAGCAGGTCACGGGAGGTACCCAATGTCTGAGCAAGACCTGCAACTCTTTCCAGCAACCGCTCATATTCCGACAAGGCGCGTTGATCTGCCTTGCGCAAGGCTTCTTCGGCATGGCGGCGATTGGTGATGTCGCGCGCCACGCCCTGTACGCCGATCGGTTTGCCTTGATTGAGCGCCAGCCTACTACTGATTTCCAACGTGAAAACGCGGCCATCTTTCGCGCGCACATCGACTTCATAATTAGTGCGTTCCTCACCAGCCAATTTGCGCTCAGTCATGCGACGAGCACTGTCAGTCGATATCGGCGTCAGAAACTCCGATATGTTCATGCCGATGAGTTCGCGTTGGGAGTAACCGGTAAGGGACTCCACTGCTTTGTTTATGGAAGTAACATTGCCCTCGAGGTCGAGCATAAACACAATGTCGTTAGCATTCTCGACCAGGTCACGATAACGCTCTTCGCTTTCTCTAAGTGCTTCTTCGGCTCGCTGGCGATCCGTAAGCGTTTTCCGCACCTCCCGCTCAGACTCTCGCAACTCCGCAGTCGAAGCCTCAGCTGCCGCCCGCGCATTAACTTGCGAGTAGGTGAGTCCAAACAGCAGCAGCGTGATCAATACGCCACCCAGAAAGGTCAAGTAAATAGAAGTCGTGTTCGCTGCAGAAGCAAACGTGGGACGGGAAGCAAAGCCAAGAGTCCAGATTCTGCCTGCAACCTCCACGCGGCTGACAGTCGTAAATCGCGGCGAGTGGCTGGCTTCAACAACCCCGTTGTCGGTCGCGGTATCGTGCAGCAGGTTTTCGCTTGAAGCTTCTGGCCCATCGTAAAGGCTGATGTCGATGTCGCCGGTTTTTTTGATTGCCAGAACGGCATTGAGAAAGTCCGCCGCTCTAAACTGGCTGTAGACAAAGCCCGCCAATGCCTCTTGGCGTTCGCCAACAGTTTTAGGCGTGCGGTCGTTTTCATAGATAGGTGCATAGATGAAAAACCCGGCTTGCTTGTTCCCGCCTTTTGGGTGGTCCAACAAGACCTTTGACGATGTCGCGGGTAGACCGGTGTCACGCGCCGCTTCCATTGCTGCCCGGCAAGCAGGATCCAGATGAACGCCAAAGTCATCTGCCGGATCGTGACGATCGAGTGGTTCAAAGTAAAGAACCGGCGCATACTCATTCAGGTTCTTAGCTGGCCAAACTTGAAAGTCTTCGAGCCGCGGTTCTGGCTTGGTAATTGTAAAGACGCCTTTCGGACCGCGGTTCTCACGTACCAGGAACCCGATTCCCTGCACGCCCGGGTATTGATCCGCCAATTCCAGACGCTCCAGGAATTTTTGAAACTGGCCCGGATTGATTGAGGGACTTGCGGCAAACAACCCGGTCGCGGCGCGCAATACTTCGATATAGAGCCGTGGCCTGCCGCGTACGTAGGTTGTCAACTCCTGAGTCGACGTATTGAAGCGTTCGAGATCCTTTGCCCGGGCGGTTCGCCAAACGTAGTAAGAGAACAGAACGGTGCAAAGAAGAGCGATGACCAGCACAAAATACGGAACGAAATATCGTCGCCTGGGTGGGGGTTCACCACGCTTTGATTCGGTCACGCGGAATTCCTTAGCTGTTGATGAAAAACCTATGCTATCTGACCCGGCTGGTTCGTCGTCGAAGAAAGTCTATCAATACAAACTGCGAAAGATTGCCTGGATTTGCGAAGTAGGCCTTGCCGTTCGTCATCGCGCTCATCTGTTTCACAAACTCGACCAGGTAGTAATCGCTTGCCAGCATGAACGTGTTGATCATTATACCGGCTTTTCGACAAGCCTGGACCTCTTTGAAGGTTGCTTCCATTACGAAAGGGTCGCCACCCATCGAGTTCTTATAGAGCCGACGTGTGTTAGGACCGGCATTCCTGCCGATCGCTCCTTGTTGTGTTGCTCGTCTGCCAGCAGGGACAGACAGGAATGTCTGTCCTACACCCTCAACGAAGCAAGCCGTCGGTTTGCCGTCAGTGACCATAACGATTTGCTTCATCTCTTTGCGCTGCGACTGCAGAATGCGGCGCGCCAGGCGCAGCCCCTCGGCGGTGTTGGTGTGATAAGGACCTACCTGCGTGACGGCAAGTTTTGCCAGCGGCAGTTCTTCGGCACTGTCGTGGAACAGCACAATCCGGAGCGAGTCGCCCGGATATTGGGTGCGAATCAAGTGCGCCAGCGCCAGTGCTACCTTTTTCGCCGGCGTAAACCGATCCTCGCCGTAGAGAATCATCGAATGCGAGCAATCAAGCATGACGACTGTGGCGCACGACGATTGATAGTCACACTGATGAACGTGCAAATCGCTGTATTCGAGATTGAGCGGTACTGTTAATCCCTCGCGCTGGATAGCCGACAACAAGGTGGTGTTCACGTCCAGATTGATGGTGTCGCCAAACTCATACGGCTTGCTTGCTGCGGCGGCTTCAATGCCAGTCGAAAGATGAGGCGTGTCGTGGCGCCCCATGGAACTCTTTCCCAAACTGCCAAGCAAATTGCGGAGTGTTTTGTAACCAAGAAAGTCCAGACCCTTTTCAGTAACTTCAAACTTCACGTTGCGCGGCAACGGTTCTGAGACTTCCGGTGTGCCCCTGCCGGGTTGCTGACGTGGCTGCGGCGCCGGTTCCTCGCTAAGTTTAAGATAACCTTCTTCCACCAGGCGCTCGATTAATTGATTGAGCATTTCCTCGAGCAACGAGCCTTTGAACTTTCCTTCGTTGTCGGCGAGCATCTCCTGAATCTGACGCTGATCGAGCAGACCCTGATCCATCAACGCTTGCAGGAGCGCACGGCGTAGCGCGTCGAGAGAGGTATCTTGAGGACGGCGTTGGCGCGTCCAGTAGTAATCGTCGTCGAATCCGGAATCGAGCAGTGAATCAGACAGACTTTCCATCAGGTCGCCGAGGTTGATCGACGCGATGTCGAGGCCTTTGAATTTTGAGTAGCGCGTGAACTTCATTGTTGAGAGTCTGGTTCTAAGAGATCGGCCACAGATAAACACAGATTTTCACGGATTGACTTACGCGGGTTATCGAAAATCAGCCTTTTGAAATCAGGCTTCAATCCGAAATTAAGAAGCAACCCAACCTCGATTTCGGTTGCACGCAGGTAATTGAGTAGTTGAGCGCTATGAGCGGAATCAAGGGCACGCGCGGCTTTTAGTTCAATAAGCACACAGTTCTCTACCAGCATATCGGCAGAAAAGTCTCCCACTTGATGTCCTCGGAACCAGACTGGTATTTCAATCTGTCTACACACCTTTGGGCCCATGGAACTGAGGGCGACCTCCAGCGACTTCTCGTATACAGATTCGAGGAAGCCGTGGCCCAGCTCATTGTAGACTTCATAAAAGACGCGGATGATTTTCTGTGTGACATCTCCATGTTTGAATCTGTGTTCATCCGTGTTCATCTGTGGCCTCGAATGGTCGTTAGCTGTATTTTCCCGTCTCGGTCAGATCGTCGTAGATCATTCCGCGGCGATCCTTTTTCGCTTTCGTTACTGCCGTGTAACCGCCTTCTTCATTGCGGCTGATCTTGTTCTGAGCGTAGAGACCTTCGAGCACGAATTCGCATGCAGCTACCAGCTGGGACGTGTCCGACTGCTTGAACTCAAAGGGGATGACTGCCGCGTCGATCAGTTCCGGCACCGCTTCCAGCAAGTTGCGGCATTCCTCGGCCGCCGCGGTATCCGCCAGTCGCAAGTTGTTACCCTGTTCGAACCATTGCACGGTCTGCCCGAAATCTATCCCGACGAAGTAGCCTTCGAAGATTTCCCCGGCCGCTCGCTTAATCAAATCTTTCGCGATGCCATTGGCGCCAATCTGCTCCCCTTCGTATTCGAGCTCCATTTTTCCGGTCATAGAAGGAATCGCCGCGTAAACGTCGGAGATACGTGGAACTATTTCATCCTCGCCCGTCAGCAGTGCGCGTCGTTCAGCATTTGAAAGCACTGACTCGATGACCGTGATCGGCATGCGCTGCGAAACTCCCGAATGCTTGTCGACCCTACTGTCGTCTCGGGCTTCAAACGCAATCTGTTCGACGAGCTCACGAACGAATTCCGGAATGTGCAAACTCTCGTTAGGGCCGGTCGACTCAGCGAGACTGCTGCGACTAACCCACGCCTCCTGGCGAGTGATCTCGACGGCCGTCTGAAGCTCAGCAGGATAGTGGGTCGTGATCTCGGTGCCGATGCGGTCTTTGAGCGGCGTAATAATTTTGCCGCGTGCAGTGTAGTCTTCCGGATTCGCGGAAAAGACGAGTATCACATCCAGCGGCAGACGCACGGGATAGCCCTTAATCTGCACGTCGCCTTCCTGCATGATGTTGAAGAGCCCGACCTGGATTTTGCCGGCCAGATCCGGCAGTTCGTTGATAGCAAATATGCCGCGGTTGGCGCGCGGCAGGAGTCCATAATGAATCGTGAGCTCATCGCTAAGCAGGTGCCCGCCTTTGGCGGCCTTGATGGGATCGACGTCGCCGATGATGTCGGCCATGGTTACATCCGGCGTAGCTAATTTTTCGACAAAGCGGGAGTCACGACCGATCCAATCAACGTGTGTCAGTTCGCCATGAATGGCAAGAGTCTGACGACCATACGCCGATATTGGTTTGAATGGATCGTCGTTGACTTCCGACCCGGCGATGATTGGGATTTCGTCGTCGAGGAGCTCCGTGAGCTGGCGAATGATGCGACTCTTGGCCTGCCCTCTCAGCCCCAGCAGGATCACGTTGTGGCGCGCCAGGATTGCGTTCACGAGTTGTGGAATGACTGTTTCATCGTAACCAACGATGCCGCGAAACAGCTTCTCACCCGCCCGAAGTTTCTTGATGAGATTCGCGCGCAACTCGTCTTTAACAGAAACGGATTTGTAGCCACTCTGCTTTAGCTCGCCAAGGGTTCTGGCTCGTTCATTGGATATTTTTGGACTACTCATGAAAACAGACCTGCGACTAGTTCGGAATAGGAATTGGGGGAGGCAACTATTTTACGCGAGTGAACAAAGAAAGAGGTAGCGCAGCGGCTTTGCCGCCTTCCGTGTGATACTTAAGGAATAACTCCGATTGAAATAGCTCAAGATGGGAGACTCAGGGTTGGCAAGGGTGGCTTGCCCCCGCTTTGCATCCGGTGGCATTCAACGCGTGCGGGGACATGCCACCCTTCCCAACCCTGACTCTCCGGCACTGAGTTATTCCCTGGATAAGGCAAACTTGTTATTAATCAGTTGATTGGCGCGTATCCGTCGTCGGAGGTTTTGCGAACAAATCCATCTTCAACAAGTTTCTCCAGGTGCGCTATCACAGCGCGTTCGGCCATTGCATGTGCCTTGGGAGAAACGTCTGTGTAAACGAGTGTCACGATCTGTTTCGCCGTCGCCGCACCATCGCGCACGGCCTGAAGTATTTTTTGTTCACGATCCAACCGGTGCGCGATGTATTCGTCAAGCTTCTCATAAGGATTTGCAACGGCAGGGCCGTGTCCGCCGAAGATGACTGACAGATTTGGTAGGGCGCGCATCCGTTCGAGCGAGCGAAGATAGTCAACCATGTTTCCTTCTGGCGGATCGATTAGCACCGAGCCGAGTCCGACGATGTTGTCGCCGGAAATGAGCGTGCCGGTACGTTCCTCATAAAGGCAGAGGTGGCCGCGCGCGTGACCCGGTGTGTGCAGCACACGCAAAGCGATGCGAGGCTCGCCTTCTAATTCAATCGTGTCGCCTTCGGCGAGCGCGGTGTCAACCTGAACATCAGGAAGCGCTTGCGCTGTATGACTGTGCGCCGAGACGCGCACACCGCCGAAAGTTGCTTTGAGCGCAGTGACTCCACCCACGTGATCCGGGTGTACATGTGTCAACAAAATCCCATTTAACTCTCGTCCCTCACGAAGTAACTCAGCGATAGTCTCCGCGAGGGCGTTTTGTTCATCTTCGTAAGGCGAGCCGGGATCGACAACCAGCAACTCGCGCGAGGTATAGATCAAATAACAATTGGTGTGGGTTGCGGGTGGCTTCGTCGGAGTGCGCACGGGGAAGCAAATGTAATTTGGACGAAACTCAATGCGGCGCACGGGCTCGCGATGAACGTTTGGCGACGACAAAAATCTTTCGATCAGGTCATCTGTCATGCCTGCCGATAAAGTTTTCAACCCATGCAACACTGGCGGCACTGCGAGAATCTCTGAGCGCTGCCACGATGCATACGCCGCACGCGCGCTGATCCATTCACCGCTTTCGAGCTCCGCGTCACCGGTAACGAAGGCGCGTTGTTTCGCGGGACACCTTGCCAGGAAGAACCAGGTATCAAAGCGCCGCGCACTGAAGGGTGGCGTGACCCAGCGGCCCACGAAAGTGAAGTCGTTTGCGTCCAGATGAAGCTGGTAATGTTTTAAGAGGGCGGGCCACGACATCCGGCCGGCCTGCAAATCGTCAAGCAGAGACGCGCGTTGACCTTGCGTCAAGGCTTCACCGCCGCGTGCGAGCAGGACTCGGGTTTCTTCAAATAGCTCGCGCGCAGCGCAACTGATCGCAACGCGAGTTTCCGCGTCGGAACAGTTTTCTACCTGAGCTTGAGCATCGTCAGCATCAAACTGCCCGCCGGGGAACGCATGGAATCCGCCAAGGAACGCGAGCTTCTCACTACGTTTGACTAAAAAAACTTCAGGGTCATCCGGGTTGGTGTTATGCCTGAGAAGAATTATGGCCGCAGCGTCTTTGGGGATTGCGGCCTGCGGCGGAAACTGTGGGCCGGGTGCGATAGGATTATTCACTGGAGGCATCGATCGTTTGAGACAAAGAAGCGTGCACGAGACTAATTCAGAACCGGGAGCCGTAGCGACCGGGTATGTCTTCCGCTACACATTGCCTCGAGATAAACCATTTGCTCCTTCAAGAAAGGTATGTGGCGTCTGACCCGGTCGCTACGGCTCCCGGTTCTGAATTTGTCGACCCACAACGCATGAAAATTACGACCCGTTGAAACCGATGCGGTTTACGGAAAAAAATATCTTTTCAACCGGATACTAGCGCGCGCACCGTCGTAGACAGGTTCGATACTTTATCAGGCAGCGCCTTCTCACATCTCCCGGAAGCCGAGTGCATCTGCCAAACGCTTTCCGACATTTGATCCTGCAACCCGCGTTTTTAGAGGACGTCACTTCGGTCGCCATAGTGGTCGAGGAATTCGTGTTCTGTCCGATGCCTGGTGATGCCAACGCGCGAAACATCTGAGGCGTAGCACCAAGCAGGATGAACAACAGACACAAGCGAACGAGTTTGTTTTTCATCTCTGGATCTCCTGTAAGTTAATTCTATTGGTTTGGAGTGACGAAGAAGCCTTCAGTTTTACGACCAACGAAACCTCTCGCCATCGCCAGGGCCCCACGGCACGCCGCGCATGTGATAGCCACCCTCTTCCCAGAAGCCCGGCTGATCATGCTCAAGGAATCGCACGCCTTTGATCCACTTAGCTGACTTCCAGGCGTAAAGCTGCGGGATGATCAAGCGCACAGGTCCACCATGTTCGGGAGGGATGGGCGCGCCGTCATGTGACCATGCAAAGAGCGAATCCTCATTGAGGAAGTATTCAATGGGCACGTTTGTAGACCAACCGGAATCGTAGGCAAGTGCCAGCACAAATTTTGCTTCGGGCTTGATCCCCACGATTTTTGCCAGCTCGCGAGTGGGCAGTCCGCCCCAAAGGTTATCGAGACGTGACCAACGCGTGACGCAGTGGAAGTCGGCATAAACGCGAACCGCGGGCAGTTGCATTAACTCATCAAGCGACCATTGCTGTGGATGCTCGACCAGGCCGTCAACTTCAAACGACCAGGTTGCGAGATCGATTTCCGGCGTGCCGTGGGCGTCGAGCACTGGCCACTTTTTAGTACGCGATTGACCGGGTGGCATGCGGTTTTCGCGTCGTGTGTCGGGACTGATGATCACTTCTGAATCCTCAAGCTCTTCAGGCTTGCGCGGTTCAGTTGTTTGGTACTTCGGATCTTTGATTAGGTTATTGAGGAAGCTCATGGGATAAAAATAGAACGTGCTTTGTGCCTGAGCTTTGTACTTTGAACTCTGTAATTGGAACTATTGTGCCTACCGCCGGCATTCATGTGTCAGGAGAGACTTCGCAGATCGAAGTACAAAGTTCAAAGAAAGCTCATTTCTTTGTTTGCGCTTCAGCCAGTTTCATCAATTCTTCCGGCATCCATTTGCTCACAGCTTTTTTGGTCGACTCTTCGATCCCGACCGTGCGATCGTGCCAGTCGTCACGATCACCTTCAGGTCCGCGCTCGCGTTCGTAGTTTTCGGTCTGCTCCAAACTCAGGATGATCCCGTCAACAACTTCCTTCCAATCCTGAAATTGAATGCCGCGCCTGATGAGCGGCAAGCCGGCCGACCAGTCTTCTTCTGGTGCTCGCGAGTCCTGCTCCGGGATGGTCAGGGTGAGCAACGAAGGGAACGGCTTGCCCGTAAACTCTTTTATGAGTTGCGCCCTGATGTCTTTATACGACGCCTTGGAATTTTCCTGTCTAAGCGCCTGTGCGCGGCGAAAGAGATCAGAAGTGCTGGTTACTTGCTGGGCCATAAAATCAAAACTCTTATGATGAAGTTTTTTTTCAGCAATACCTTACACGGCCTACGGGCAAGTTTACAACCGGGTAACTTTAGCTGGGAGCGCAGACATCCTGTCTGCCTCAACGTTCGTGGCCGCGTAGCAGCAGGCAAGATGCCTGCGCTCCCAGCGCGCGCTACAAGTAATTGAAATCACCACGGAATGAAGTAAACTGCCTCACGCTATGGCGGAGACGATTCTTTCCACCAATATTACTGAAGCCGATAACACGCGGGATTTGTTATGTCACATCTGTGGTCGCAGTAATGATCCGCTCGTGTCGCTCGCGGACCTGTCGTCAGACATCACAGCGCTTTTGAAAGCCAACACCGACGTGACGCGCGATTTCGCGCAAGTCTGCTCGAACTGCATAGAACTTTTTAATCGAGCCAGGGCGCAGATCGATTCGCATCAGGTTGTTTTTGAGCAAACCGATCACGTCTTGCCGACTCCCCTCAGAATGAATGCAGATGAGCGATTTACCGGGCGCGGCGTGACCATCGCGTTCCTCGATTCCGGTTTCTATGCCCATGCCGATCTAACGAAACCTGAAAACCGAATAGTCGCTTATCACAGTATCTTCGACGGTGAGGATGATCGGACGTCGCTTGAGACTACTGATGTCGCCAGTTGGCACGGAATGATGACGTCAGTAGTGGCGGCGGGAAACGGTCATTTATCTGAAGGGTTTTATCGCGGTATCGCGCGCGATGCGAAGGTTGCATTAGTGAAGATCGGCCGCAGCGGGCACATTCCCGATCAGCAGATCGTGCGCGGTTTGGAATGGGTCATGGCCAACAAAGAGAAGCACCACATCCGCATCGTCAATATTTCAGCCGGTGGAGACAGGGAACAATCGTATCTGGACAGTCCCTTATGCCAAACAGTAGAGCGCGCGGTGCGCGAGGGCTTGATTGTAGTTTGCGCGGTCGGCAATGCCGGCATGGCGCCAGGTCATCCGGTGTTGCCGCCGGCCAACTCGCCCTCAGCGATTTCTGTCGGCGGACTTGACGATCAGAACTCGCTGGATCGAGCGCGGCGCGGCATGTATCGTTCATCGTATGGCCCAACAATCGACGGTCTACAAAAACCCGAAATCATTGCGCCGGGTATTTGGGTAGCAGCACCGATCCTTCCCTCAACGCCGACGGCAGACGAAGCTCACCTTTGCTCAGAACTCGACTTAGCCGCTGACGGCGACCTGCGCGCGATCATTAGTTCACAGGCGGGTGTGGACAAGGACTTCGACGAAGCACGTGATCTGCCGGTTCCGCTTCTTAGGCAATTGATTACCATAAAACTGCGAGAAGGCAACGTCATTAGCCCGCATTACAAGTATGTTGATGGGACTTCATTTGCTTCACCGATTGTTGCGTCGATCGCCGCCTGTATGCTGGAGGCGAACCCTGCGTTGACGCCGCAGCAGGTGAAACGCATTTTGATCGACACCGCAGAACGCGTACATGGCGTTGAGGTTGAAAGACAAGGATGGGGAGTGGTTGTTCCGAGGAGAGCGGTTGAGTTGGCCCTTGGCACGCGGAACGGCAAGAGCTAGGTTGATCTGTTTCGCGCGATTCGCCTGTCTTTTCGTGTGGTTTCGTGGATTCGTCTTCTTCCTAAACAAAGGCCACGCGGATTTCCCGCTGGTAGACACTCGCGCGAGGCGTGTGCAACAATTCTGGCAAACCACAACTAGCCGAGAAGTTCTGAGAGGAGTATTACCGCAAAAATGTCTGAAAATGAAAGTGCAGTAACTGAAGGCGCCACTTCAAGCGAAACACCGGCGGCAGAAGCTGTCGCTGAAGATATCTCTTACC
>DATLBQ010000412.1:0-4299 GCA_035526805.1 Pyrinomonadaceae bacterium | reverse complement strand
AGCGAGTTGGAAGCGCTGTATCAGGATTTGCTAATCGCCGTCACCAGCTTCTTCCGCAACCCCGAGACGTTCGAAGCGCTGAAGCAGAAGGTTTTTCCGAAAGTAATGAGCGATCGTTCACCGGACGATTCAGTGCGCGTATGGGTGGTTGGCTGCTCGACAGGTCAGGAAGCTTATTCGATTGCCATGGCCTTCCTTGAGTATTCAAGTCATATTTCACAGAACGTACGGTTACAAGTTTTCGCTACCGATCTAAATGATGGCTTGCTCGAGAAAGCACGCGGCGGTCTCTATTCGAAAAGTTTGGTTCACGATGTCTCGCCTGAACGACTGCACCGCTTTTTCGTTGAAGAAGAAGGCGGCTATCGGGTCAGCAAATCCATTCGCGAGATGTGCGTCTTTGCGCGCCAGAATATCATCACCGATCCGCCATTCTCGCGCATGGACTTGATCAGTTGCCGTAATCTGCTGATCTATCTTGAACCGGATTTGCAACGGAAACTCCTGCCCACCTTTCATTACGCGCTGAGGAAAGACGGCGTGCTGGTTCTCGGTCTGTCGGAGTCGGTAGGTACCTTCACCTCTTTGTTTGCGCCAGTCGACAAGAAACTAAAAATCTTTGCGAAGAAACCAGGGCAGACACAACAGGTACCGCACGTGCCCCTCGTACCCGGCGCGCCGCTGAGAATCGTTCAAGGAAAGTCTTTGCCGGCTGAGACACGCGATATGCTCAGTGATGAGCTCAGTGCCCAAAGAGAGGCCGATCGGATTGCGCTCGCCCGCTATGGACCGCCCGGCGTGGTCATTAATTCGGAATTGGAGATTGTTCAATTTCGAGGTAACACCAGCCCGTATCTTACTCCGCCTCGCGGACCAGCGAGCTTTAACGTTCTGAAGATGGCCCGCGAAGAGCTGATGCTCCCTCTGCGCGCCGCCATTAATAAAGTAAAGAAGGAAAACAAACGTACGCGCAAAGAAGATGTGCGGGTAAATCAAAACGGCTCGACTCGCATTATTAATTTGGAAGTGATTCCGTTGAAGAATGTTAAGGAGCCATCCTTCCTGGTTCTGTTTGAGCCTGCTGAATTGCCCACAGCTAAACGTTCCATTCCCGTGGCCCCGCAAAAGCCGGCAGCGAAAAGCGAGCGGCAAAAAGAAAACCGCGAAATTGCTCGACTTGAGCAGGAACTTGCTGAGACACGCGATTATTTGCAAGCCGTTCAGGAGCAATATGACGCCGCTAACGAAGAGCTACAGGCCTCCGCCGAGGAGATGCAATCAGCAAATGAAGAACTGCAAAGCATCAACGAGGAACTGGAAACCTCGAAAGAAGAACTGGAATCGACTAACGAAGAGTTAACGACTGTGAATGAGGAGATGGCCAATCGTAACACTGAGCTGACCCGGCTCAACAACGACATGGTTAATCTCCAGAGCAGCGTCAACCTTGCGATTCTTCTCCTGGGACGCGACCTCTCGATTCGCCGCTTTACTCAACCGGCGGAAAGAATCTTCAACCTGATGGCGAACGACATCGGCAGACCGATCGCGAACGTGCGCCACAATCTGGAATTCGCTAATCTGGAGCAGGTTATTGACGAGGTGATTGAAAACCTCACGGCTCAGGATCACGAGGTGCGTGACAAAGATGGCCGTTGGTTTCTATTGCGCGTGCGGCCCTACATGACTCTCGATAACAAGATTGACGGCGCCGTGCTGGTGCTCATTGATATCACTAACCAAAAACAAAACGAAGAAGCCAGGTCGCGACTCGCGGCCATCGTCGAATCATCCGATGACGCGATCGCCAGCAAGGATCTAAACGGAATCATTACCAGTTGGAATCGAGGCGCGGAAACGCTCTTTGGTTACACCGCGCAGGAAGCAATCGGCAAATCAATCGTCTTATTATTAATTCCTGCTGAAAGGACTGCGGAAGAGTCGCGCATCATGGAACGCATCCGCAGGGGAGAGCGCATCGAGCATTACGAAACGGTCCGGCGTCGCAAAGACGGAACCCTGGTTGATGTTTCTCTTACTGTCTCTCCGATAACCGACGAACATGGAAACATTGTCGGCGCATCGAAAATCGCGCACGACATTAGTGCCCGTAAGCGGGCTGAAGAGGAGCGCGTGGCACTTCTTCTGCGCGAGCAAAACGCCCGCGCTGAAGCTGAAGCCGCGAATCGCCTTAAAGACGAATTCCTCGCCATCGTTTCACATGAAGTGCGAACACCGCTGACCTCCATCGTGGGTTGGATTCATCTGCTTCGTTCCGGCCGGCTTGACGAGGAACATATTGCCAAGGGCCTGGAAGCCATAGATCGGAACGCAGCCTTGCAGGGCATTATCATCAATGAGCTGCTGGAAACCTCGCGCATCGTCAGCGGCAACCTCAAACTCGACAGTAAACCGGTCGCTTTATCTTCAATAATCGAGGCCGCGATTGAGATCGTCCGCCCCGCAGCTGAGGCGAAGTCGATTCACATTGAAACATCACTCGCCACCAACGCCGGTCCGATTTGGGGTGACTCCGCCAGACTGCAACAAGTCTTTTGGAATTTAGTATCCAATGCCGTGAAATTCACTCCCAAGGAAGGCCGCGTCGACATTCAGCTCAAACGGGTAGACTCAAGCGCCAAAGTGGTAATGAAGGACACTGGTGAAGGGATTGAAGCCGATTTTCTGCCGTATGTGTTCGATCGATTCCGGCAAGCAGATGGTACGACCACACGGCGCTACGGTGGCTTGGGACTTGGCTTGTCTATTGTACGGAATGTCGTCGAAATGCACGGCGGAAGCGTTCACGCGGCGAGCGAAGGGAAAGGCCAGGGAGCAACTTTCACAGTAACCCTTCCAATAATGCCGGTATCAGATCTGCTGACTAAGGTCGAAACCTCGGATGGCTCACAGACTTTTGTGGGAGCATTGTCGACGACGACTCGCGCCGAAATCGTCAGACTTGACGGTTTGCGTGTGCTGGTGGTTGATGATCATGAGGATACGCGGGAACTGCTGAAAGTAGCACTCACTGATTCCGCCGCGGACGTCCGGACATGTAGTTCGTGTACGGATGCTCTGGCAACAATAGAGACCTGGAAACCGGATTGCATCATTTCTGATGTCGGAATGCCCGGCGAAGACGGTTATGAACTCATCAAAAAGGTAAGAGCACTGAGAAGGAAAGACGGAGGGCGAATCCCGGCCATTGCTCTGAGTGGCTTCGCAGGTGCCGAGGACAAGTTACGCGCTACTGCCGCCGGCTATCAGGTCCACATCTCCAAGCCGGTCGACTTAGGAAACCTTACTTCGCAGATAGCGACTTTGGTTCAGAGTAATACCAAAACCACACTGGATGATTGAATTTTGGCTTGCAGTTTCCAAGTGGCCAATACGTGGACGAAAATAACTGCACTCGACAGGTACGCGAATGTTGACAAGAGCGTCCCTACGATCGCGGCTGAACTACTGTTGACGGAACTTATTACTGATAAAAAGGATCTGCGTTTAGAAACTTGTATTCCAGTCATCGGTAAAGTTGTTCCATTGCCGGCAGGCAGAGTGCGAAACGCGATGTTTTAATTGCGGCGAGGCAGGCGCACGGTGAAAACGGTTTCTAAGTTGTCGGATCGCACAGTCACCTCGCCGCCATGCGCCCGCGCAACCTCGCGCACAATATACAATCCAAGGCCAAGGCCGGACCCTATATCGCCGCGGTTACCTTGCCCAGGTCCACGTGTAAGCGGATCAAAGATATGGTCCAACATCGCTTTCTCCATGACCGGTCCACTGTTCTTTACTTCGATAAGGACTTCAGCCTCGTTGCCGGTAAGCACCACACGAACCGGTGTGTTTGGCGCTCCGTAATCGATTGCATTCACGACCAAATTGCGAAGTAATTGCTGCAACCGTAGGCTGTCCCAAGTGCCTTCAGTATCACCTACTACTTCCAATTCGATTTGCCGACCTGGATATGCTCCGCGCAACTGTTCCAATTCATCCCCAAACAGAGCCGCCAAATCGACTTCTGCCACGTCGGTTTTTATACCGAGTCCCAATGTGGTCCGATTGAAATCGATTAAGGCTTCCAGGAGTGCCTTCATCGAAGCGCCGCTGCGAATCAGGCGCGATGCTGCGTCCGATACGTTCGCTCCAGCGTTCAAGGCGCCCAGGTACTGGGCAGTCATCAGTATTGTGTTTAACGGGCTGCGCAGGTCGTGACCAAGCATTCCGAGCAACAAGTTGCGCGCCTGATTTACTTGGGCACTATAAAAGCCGATTGATTCGGCGATCGCCTGA
>DATLBQ010000411.1:0-2671 GCA_035526805.1 Pyrinomonadaceae bacterium | reverse complement strand
CTTTGGAAAGCAAATCTTCGGCGACGAATGAATGAAAAATCCGGGATTTGGGTGGGGTGAACTCCGGAATGGCGCGGAGTGCGCTCCATCGTCCACAGGGATCTGCAGTGGCCGACAAGATCGATTCCCAAGTATACATGTTCCTGAAAAAATTTAAAATTTATCTGGAACAAGTGGAACAGAGTCGCGAAAGGGAGCTCCGCGACCTGCATTCTTGAACTGCTTCGGCTACGGTGCATCATGCCCCGCAATGCTGACGACTGGTTCGATTCCCCGCGAGGTGGCGGCGCAGGCATTCCCGTTTCTGGCGGAGCACTATCCGGGACGCCGGAATGCGATTCGTGATTTGACTCATCGTGATCCTGAGTTTGTGTTTTGGATATATCCGAACGGACGGTTGCATGATGCGCGCCGGAGTCATCGGGATAACGTACCGAAAGGATTTGAGCACATCCTGCGGGATGAGCCGGATTACGGCGGCTTTTTGCGCGGGCGAGTGGTGCGACTGGATGGGCGGCAATTGATCGTGGTCTATTGTCGTTCGGACGCGCTGGCGGAGCCCGGACCGAAGGTGGTTCAATTCACGACGGGGTTGGACTACATGCCCGTGCCAATTGATGATAATGCCCTCGTAATTAGCGACAATGCGGACATTTACGGGACGGTCGCGGACTTAATGCAACGGAACTCGTGAGTTTCAACTGTGCTGTATGGTTCTAAAGGTTCGCTGGCTGACGTAAGGACGCTTTTCTTCTGGAGCGCGAAACCTTTTTTGCAATTGCTCGATGCATAACAAGTGATTTTAAAAGAAAGCGTCTGAAGGTTACCCGGAAACCGGGGTGGGTTGCGGTGAAGATTCGCTACATCGCCGTCACTCGAACACGATGCCGAGGTGTTGGGTGAGGGCGCTTTGCAGGGAGGTGACGAGGTCCGGGTCCATGTAGGTGTAGTCGTCGGGGATGTCGAGGCAGTGGATTTGCCGGCCGCGGAGGGTTTCGGGAAAACGTTCGAGGAGGATGGCGCGATGTTTGCGTTCCATTACTAAGATGTGGTCAGCCCAGGAAACCAAGCCTTCGGTGACGCGGATGCGAGCGGAGGGTTCTGTGCCGGCGGATTTGACGGCGTATCCCGGGAGGTTCTTGAAAATCTCTTCAGCGGTGCGGCTGCGCCATTGGTTGCGGCTGCACACGAAGAGGAGTTTGGTGTTCGTAGAGGCGGGCGTCACAGCGGAAGCATTAAAAGTTGCACGCTACCAGGTTGTCGGGTTTGAAAAGTTCGACTTCGTGATTTCGGGCCTCAAAATCGTCCGGCGATCTTTCCGCCGTCAAATTCGGCGAAAAATTTCTGAAGGCCAACGCTGATTTTCTCTGCGCGATCATCTCCGTAATCGAGGTAGTAAATCCGGCCCGACAATTCGTCCTCCTTGACCGCAACTGCGCCGGCGCCTTCTTTCTCCGCCAAAAGATAATAGTTGGCGTCCCGCTGCACTACCTTGCGAACGTCTTGCAGCTCGTAAACCGCCCAGTCGTTGATGGAAAGGCCATTGCCGTCGCCGACTAACTGTAGGTATTCATCGGGCAACTTCGATTGAATGTTCCTAAGGAGAATCTCTCGTCTATCCGCGTCAGAAGTCGGGCCCGCGGACGCGGCAATCATCGGGTCATGCAAAATTTCCACATTGGCCACATGAATCTCAGTCTCGGGTGTTTCGGCGGGAGGCTTGTTGAAATGGATGGAGAATACATGTCCATTGACGAGCCACACTTCGGCCCTGAGGGGCAGCTTCTCCTGGCCCAAGTTCAGTTGGACTTTCGCGAGCAACGTTTCAGTTCGAAGCGGAAAAAGGAATCTCTCCTCGATTGAGGGTTTGCCTCGTCTCATGGCGTAGAGGTTCACTTCTTTGCCAGAGGAGTGACGTTGGATCTTGTTGATCGGGTTAACTTGGGCTTCGAACAACTGCCTCGCGTCCGTTCCAAGCTGTGCCGACACGACCCCGACGACTCGCCTCTCGAGCGGTGTCAGTTGCGCACCGCGAAATAATTTCGATAAGCCAAACACGGTCATAGGCGCCAAAACTGCCTTAGCGGGTATTGGATCGAGGCTGGCAGCCGAGGGGCATTGGGATAGAGAAGCAAAACTTGATGTGACGAGCAAGCCACGCAAGCGTTCGGGTCGCTTCTGGGACGCATCCTATTCAGTTAGGAAACGCTTCACGAACGCGTCCGTACGCTTGAGAACGCTTAGCTGGACGCTTCGTAAACCCCTGGCTGACGCTTAATGAACGCTTACCATACGCTTCTGGAACGCTTGCGGTGCGCCTATTGCAGAGACCGATTTTCAAATCTCACTGAATCTCGCAGGGTTGCGTTTATTATACGTATACGTATCATTTGAAGAGGAGGGAGAAACGCGTCTCATTCAGTCCAGCGGTCAGGTGGCGCCGTCGTTCAGATTTAGGAGGGACGCAAAATCAGGCGGGGAAATCGCATGCTTTGGCTGGATTTTTGGCCGGGGCGCTGCATCCTGCCTGAGGGGTATATATATGAAGTTAATTCTATCGACGCATAACGTGACGCTGACCAAGGCCATCGAGGAACATGTGATGACGCGGATCGACAAGCTCGATCATTTGGATCGGTTTGCGATTAATGCGCGGGTTACGCTGGAGCAT
>DATLBQ010000410.1:0-10929 GCA_035526805.1 Pyrinomonadaceae bacterium | reverse complement strand
GAGCGCGGTGAAATTTTGGAAATGAGCGCAGTGTGGGATCTGGAAAATGTTTTAAGAACCTACCTCAATTGGCGCGCCTGCGTCTTGCCAGGCTTTCCAGCCGCCGGCCATGGAGAAAATTTTGGTGTAGCCCATCTGCTGGAGCACGTCGGCGGCGAGAGCGGAGCGGAAGCCGCCGCCGCAGTACAAGATTACTTCAGTTGATTTGTCAGGCACGGTCGCTTCGATGTCGCGCTCGATGATGCCTTTTCCGAGGTGCAGAGCGCCGGCGGCGTGAGCTGCTTCAAATTCATGATCTTCGCGTACGTCGATTAGTCGGGCGTCGCTGTTCGCGGCCAGGCGTTGTCTGGTTTCGTTGACGGTGACTTCGCGGATGCGCGTCTTGGCATCGTTGACTAGCTTGAGAAATCCTTCCGAGTGTTTCATGTGGTTGACCTTATTCCATAAGTCGTTGGCTCACAATGTCCGCGCGACACGCCTGCCTGGAGTCAAGATCTTGAAACGCAATGCAAAGTCGGAACCGGGAGCCGTAGCGACCGGGTGAGTGTTACGCGAAAGCAGAGGTTCCGGGTTCAAAAGACTGGTGAATGAAACGTCAAAGTTCACTCTTGTGCTCGCGAGACCCGGTCGCTACGGCTCCCGGTTCTGACTTCTTCGGAGTGCCAATTGGATGAAACTACGGTCAATGATTATAATGCCGGTCTCTAATAGAAAGCACTGACGAGGATAAAGCTAATCGCGCACCAGCGTGTGCGTAAATGTTCGCGCCGAAGCGGCGCTCATTGCAGGCAGGATGCCTGCGCTCCCAGCGTAAGGCGCTCCTGGCGCGGTCAGAGGTTACGAGAGAGGACTTATAAAAATTGGCAGACAAACAATTGGCAGGCGATAAAAAACTAGAACAGCAAAACGCGGAACAGTTTGATGTAACGATTATCGGCAGTGGGCCAGGTGGCTACGTGGCGGCCATACGCGCGGGCCAGTTGGGCCTGAAGGTGGCGATGATTGAAAAAGACACGCGTTTGGGTGGAACGTGCACCTTGCGCGGCTGCATTCCCACCAAGCAGATGCTGATGTCGGCCCATATCTACGAACAGATGCAACACGCGGCTGATTTCGGTGTGCAGGCTTCGGGCATACAGCTCGCTTTCGCCGATGTGCAGAAGCGCAAAGACAAAGTCGTGCTGAAGAACACGAAGGGCATCGAGTACCTGATGAAGAAAAACAAGGTGACTGTTTTCAAGGGTACGGGAAAACTTGCCTTGCCGGGAAAAGTTGAAGTCAGCGGCGCTGACGGCGCCAAGCAAACCATCCAAACTAAAAATATCATCATCGCAACCGGCTCAGTCGTTCGACCAATTCCTGGTTTTGAAACTGACGGAGCGCATGTCGTCAACAGCGATCACATCCTGGAATTAAAAGACGTGCCTAAGTCTTTAATTGTTATGGGTGCAGGCGCAGTCGGAGTCGAGTTTGCTTCGGTATATTCACGTTTCGGCGCGGCGACCACAGTTGTGGAGCTGATGCCGCGGCTGGTACCGCTGGAAGACGAAGAAGTTTCGAAAGAGCTGGAGAAATCATTCCGCAAACGCGGTATCAAATCGCAGGTCGATACCAAGCTCGAAAAACTTGAGAAGACCGCTGCGGGCGTAGTCGTTACCGGCAAGACTTCGAAGGGTGAAGCGGTGCGTTTGGAGGCTGAGATGTTGCTGGTGGCCGTAGGGCGCATGCCTTTTACTGAAGGCTTGGGCCTGGAAGGCACGAAGATAAAAGTTGAAAAAGGATTCGTGCAGGTTGACGAATATCAACAGACTGCGGAAAAGGGTGTCTACGCGATTGGCGATGTAGTGCCGACGCCGCTGCTGGCGCATCTGGCGTCGAAAGAAGGGATCGTTGCGGTTGAGCATCTCGCCGGACAAAAGAATGTTCGTCCCATCAACCTGCGACTGGTGCCGAACTGCACCTATTGCGATCCGGAAGTCGCTTCAGTTGGACTAACGGAAGCGAAAGCGCGTGAGCAGGGCTACGACGTCAAGGTGGGTAAGTTTCCATTTTCCGCGTCCGGCAAAGCGCGCATTCTTGGTGAAGAAGAAGGCTTCGTGAAGATCGTGGGCGAAGGAAAATATGACGAAATACTCGGCGTGCATATCATCGGCGCCCACGCAACGGAGTTGATTGCCGAAGCTTGCGTTGCCATGCAACTGGAATCGACCGCCGAAGAGCTGGGCCGCACGATGCACGCGCACCCGACCGTTTCCGAGACGGTTATGGAAGCCGCGGAAGGTGTCCACGGCCTGGCCGTACATATTTAATGGGACAGACATTCCTGGCTGTCTATGCAGAAGCGCAATGAACGACGAATCCATCAAGTCAGAGCAAAGACGACGCACAGATTCGCGTCGCCGGCGTGGCCCAAGGCGGCCACGCTTTGAGATGCGAATCAGCACTAAGTACGCTCCGCAAAAACCGGCAGAAGGTAAGCCTCTCACTTGCACGGCCGAGACCAGTCTCAAACCGGAGCAAATGCTTGAGCTCTACCGTTATCTGCAGCTGACACGACTGGTCGAAGAGCGATTGGTAAATCTATATCGCCAAACAAAAGTTGTCGGCGGTGTCTTTCGTTCGCTGGGCCAGGAGGCCACCGCGGTAGGCACCGCCTACGCGCTCCAGCCGCAGGATTTCGTGACGCCTCTGATTCGCGATCTTGGCGCCGTATTAGTGAAGGGCATTCGCCCACGCGAGATTTTCGCGCAATACATGGCCAAAGCGTGGGGACCATCCGGCGGACGCGATCTCAATATCCATTTCGGCGACATGAGTAAGGGATTCATCGGCCCAATCTCGCATCTTGGCGACATGATTCCGGTGATGACCGGCGTGCTGCTCGCCGCTCGTATGCAGCAGAAGCCGATCGTCGCCGTCGCGTATATCGGCGATGGCGGCATGAGCACCGGCGCGTTTCATGAAGGACTAAACTTTGCCGCGGTGCAGAAACTCCCGCTAATTGTAGTCGCGGAATACAATCACTACGCTTATTCAACGCCGACAAGTTTACAAACGGCGGTGAGAGATTTGGCGGAGAAAGCTGCGGGCTACAACATTCCGGCGTCGATTGTTGACGGCAATGATGTGGTGGCTTGTTACGAAGTAACCAAACGCGCTGCCGATTATGCGCGAAGCGGCGGTGGCGCCGTTTTGATTGAGGCGAAGACTTACCGGCGCAAAGGTCACGCGGAGCACGACGATCAACGCTACGTTCCGGCGGGCGAAATCGAATGGTGGGAAAAACACAACGATCCGATCAGTCGTTACGGAGCCTATCTAATCGAGCGGGGTGTGGCGGATACGACTAAGCTGGAAGAGATAACGGCCAGTGTGCTGCGCGAGATTGAAGAAGATTGCGCCTGGGCCGAGTCGTCGCCAATGCCCGAAGCTGAACAGGCGGCTTACGGCGTGTTTGATAACCGTATTGTGCCGCCTGCGTTCAGGCCTGAGGCGTTGAAGAATTAGAACAGTTTAGCCGCGGATTTTCGCGGATAGGCGCGGATCTGACAATACAAGTCATGCAGATAAGGGGATGTGATCAATGGGAAATGACGAGCAGGTAAATTCGACCAATGCAGTTGATGATCAGGGCACAACCGAAGGCGAGGGCAGAGCGTTACTCAAGCGATTGCGTGATGCTGGGTTTGAGGGCAGCGACGAGAAGCTTTCTTTGGCGCTTGGCCGGCCGCTCGAAGAGGTAGAGGGATGGATGGGTGCAGCAGAACCCGTCGACGACGACGTGGTGATGAAGGCACGTGGTATCGCGAAAGAAAGAGGAATTGAGATTGATTAAGAATGGTCTTGGGAGTTTGGGCTTTGGTCTGGGGCCTTTGGTCTTTGAACTTTGAACTTTGGTGTTTGCTCTCGACGTTTTGAAGCACAAAAGAACAAACAAAGCACAAAGCACAAAGTTCAAAGACCAAAGGGCAAAGACCAAAGACCAAAAACCAACATCTTTAAGATTTTATGGCAACCGCGATTAGAAAGGATCACAAGTCAGCGCGACCCGAACGTGGCGGGCAGGCCACGCTGGTTGAAGCTATTCGCCAGGGCATCTGGGAAGAGATGGAACGCGACCCGACGGTCTTTGTGATCGGCGAAGACGTCGGCGCTTACGGCGGCGCCTTTAAAGTTACTGACGGGCTTATTGATGAGTTTGGACCGGGCCGCGTGATAGACACACCGATTTCTGAAGCGGCGATAGTAGGCGCGGCTTGCGGAGCGGGCCTGATGGGCCTGAAGGCCGTGGCTGAATTTCAGTTTATTGACTTCATCTCCGCTGGTTTCGATCTGCTTACTAATTACGCGGCGAAATGTCGATATCGCTGGGGCGCAAACATTCCCGCCGTCTTTCGTGGACCATGTGGCTCCGGCGTGCGCTCGGGTCCGTTTCACTCTATTAATGCCGAAGCGTTTTTTATGAACACGGCCGGATTGAAGATTGTCGAACCTTCGACGGCTTACGACGCCAAGGGACTCATCAAGGCAGCGATTCGGGATCCTGATCCGGTTTTGTATTTTGAACACAAAAAACTTTACCGCCTGCCACGCCTGCGTGAAGAGTTGCCGGCCACCGATTACATCGTTGAGATTGGGAAGGCACGAACGGCGCGTGAAGGGCGTGACTTGTCAATTATCACGTTTGGCGCAATGGTCCTGACGGCTTTGGATGCCGCGGAAGAACTCGAGAAAGAAGGCCTCGATATTGAAGTAATCGATCTGCGCACACTCGCGCCACTCGATAAGTCCGGCATTCTCGAGAGCGTCAAGAAGACGAACCGAGTAATGGTATTGCACGAAGCATCGCGTACGGGCGGCATTGGCGGCGAAATTGCGGCCACCATTGCGGAGCAAGCGTTTGAATGGCTGGATGCGCCTGTTTTGCGTGTTGCGTCGATCGACACCCCAGTGCCGTATTCACCGCCGCTCGAGGATTACTATTTGCCGCAAACGAAAGACGTCCTCGATGCGGCGCGGAAACTTGCCGCGTATTGAGAAGAAAGTAAGCAGTAGCCAGTAGGCAGGCAGAAAGCAGCAGAAGCTGGGAGCGCAGGCATCTTGCCTGCAGTGAGCGCCGCAGGCGCGAATCCGGATTTGAGATTTGAAATCTGAAATTTGAAATGGAGGGGTTAAGACGATGCCAAAGTTTGTTATCGAGCGAGAGATTCCCGGTGCAGGAAATTTGAGTGCAGCAGAGTTGCAAGGCATTTCGCAGAAGTCTTGCGGTGTATTGCAGAATATGGGGCCGCAAATTCAATGGGTGCAAAGTTACGTAACGGGCGACAAGGTATACTGCGTTTACATAGCGCCGAACGAGGAGATGATCCGCGAGCACGCAAGGCAGGGTGGCTTTCCGGCCAATCGAATTTCAGAAATCAAGTCGGTTATCGATCCGACAACTGCGGAAACAGCAGCCGGCAATCAGCGATCAGCCACCGGCTGAACGACTTCAGCCAACGGTTGATCAACGAGAACGTGCGAGAACTCCGCAGTCCGAGTTTTTGGAGAAGCTATGAGTACAGAAGTTGTAATGCCGCAGATGGGCGAATCCATCGCGGAGGGGACGATTACCAAGTGGCTGAAGCAGGTGGGTGACCGTGTCGAGCGCGATGAACCGCTGTTCGAGATTTCGACAGACAAGGTTGATGCTGAGATTCCGTCACCTGCCGCCGGCACGTTGACGGAGATCCGTTTTAAAGAAGGTGATACTGTCGAGATAAACACTACCGTTGCGGTCCTTGACGGCGGTGCCGGCGCTCCGGCGCAAGACACTCGTCCAACAACAGAGGATGCAGTCGCTAAAGCGGAGGCGCCAAAAGAAGAACCGGCACCAGCAGCTGCAGTAAAAGCTGTGGATGTGCCCGCACGAGAAGTCCAGATTGAAGCCGCCGCAGCGACCGGCGCGGAGGTGCAGGAGAAAGACAAACCCCGAGTTGCGCCAGAGTCTGAGAAGTTATCTGACGAAACGCCACCGGCATCTGGGAAGACAGCGGCTGGCAACGGGGCAAGTCAGCAAACTGTCGCCGCCACACCCGAAGCTCGCAAAGATAATCAGACTGCAGAAGAATTACGTCGCACGAAGTCGAGTCCGCTGGTGCGCAGAATTGCGGAGGAACACGGCGTTGATATCGCGAGCCTCGAGGGGACCGGCCTGAGCGGACGCGTCACAAAGAACGACATTCTTAGTTTTATCGAGTCGGGCAGTTCTGTTGGCGCTGCAAAGAGTGGCCCGCTGGCAACCCGGCCGGCGACAGGTGTCGCAACCCCGCAGCCTGCCGCGCCACCGGTGAAACCCGGCGAGGGAGATCGCGTTGAGCAGATGACAGTAATGCGCAAGAAGATTGCGGACCACATGGTGCAATCCAGACGCACTTCAGCGCACGTTACCACTGTTTACGAAATTGATATGACGCGCATCGCCAAACTGCGGGAGCAACACAAGGATTCGTTTGCCGAACGGACCGGCACCAAGCTAAGTTTCATGCCGTTTATTTTCCAGGCAGTCAACAATGCTTTACGCAAATTGCCGATCTTCAACGCGCAGGTAAGCGGCGATCAGATAATTTACAAACGTGACATTAATCTGGGCATGGCAGTCGCTCTCGATTGGGGTTTGATCGTTCCCGTAATCAAGCGGGCCGACGACCTCTCGATTTCCGGCCTCGCACGGGCTGCAAATGACCTGGCGGAGCGCGCGCGCACTAAACAGTTGAAGCCAGACGAGGTGGGCGGCGGCACATTTACTATTACAAATCCCGGCGTCTTTGGTGGTCTATTCGGCACGCCGATTATCAATCAACCGCAACTTGCGATTCTCGGCGTCGGCAAAATCGAGAAGCGGACCAAGGTTTTAACAACTCCTGAAGGTGAGGACTACATTGGGATTCGCTGGCTGGCATACTTTGCTCTGAGCTTCGATCACCGCGTCATCGATGGCTCGGACGCAGAAAGATTCCTCGCCTATCTCAAGGAGCAGTTGGAAGCAGGAGAGTTTTCTATCTAGCGATTTTTCGATTTAATTGCTATCGCGTTAACCAGCGTTTGTCGCGCGAGCTTTGCCGCGATTTCGCTTTAAAACCCGATGGTTATTGCGATCGAGTGGCAATTACATGATGAATGCGACGAACGGGGCTTAGGGTCTTGACTTACTTTTCCGAGCGGGCTAAGAAGTGACGATCCATTTAGAACCAATACCCGACGAGCCACAATTCTTAGAGTGAAACCTCGTCAGAAACCACAACGTCGCGTGCTCGCTCGTGTGAGCCGTACACTACAGAGAAGGAGAGAGTTACTTATGGCAATCCCGAAATTAAGAATGTTTTCCTCCCTCATGCTTACAGTTTTCCTGTTAGCGTTTTCAGCTTCCATCGCTGTCGCTCAGGACACAACAAATCCCGCCGGTTCCCGTACGATCGCCAGCGGTGAAAAAGTGAAGATCAAAGGTGTAGTAACGCGCCGCGATTCCGACACGTTCACCGTGCGTGACATGAACGGCGTTGACACAGTTATCCGATTGGACGACCGGACCAGTGTTAAGACCAAAGGTGGCTTTTTGCGCAGCGGCGCAAACTATGGCCAAACACAAATTCTGCGCGGCCTGAATTTGGAAGTGGAAGGTCGTGGAAATGGATCCGGAGAGCTGTTGGCTGAGAAGATCAGATTCAACGAGGCTGATCTGCGAGTCGCGCGCGCCGTCGAATCTCGCGCTGCTCCGCTAGAAGATCGTGCGTCAAATACCGAAACCAAGCTCAGCCAGGTGGAACAAAATGCGCAGCGTCTTTCGGGACAATTAGATGAGCTCGCCGCTGTTGCCAACACTGCCAAGGGCGGGGCCCGGGCAGCGCAGGAAACAGCTGACTCGGCTGTTGCCGGAGTGAATGCCACCAACGAACGCATCTCAGCGCTTGACGACTACGAGCCACAAACAGTGCTGGCGGTTAACTTCAAGACGGGCAGTGCGATATTGTCGGCTGATTCAAAAACAAAACTCGACGAGCTCGCAACCAAGGCGCTCAATGCGAAGGGATACGTGCTTGAAGTTTCCGGCTTTACCGACTCTACTGGCAGTGTTGCCAGGAATCGTGCTCTCAGCCAACGCCGCGCCGATAATGTGATTCGCTACCTGGTCGAGAACCATCGGATTCCGCTGCGACGAATCGTTACGCCGTACGGCTTTGGTGAATCGAATGCGATTGCGGAAAACAACTCACGCACCGGTCGGGCGGAGAACCGCCGCGTGGAAGTAAAGTTGTTAGTCAACAAGGGCCTGATACAAGGGGCACCGACGATGACGAAATCCAGCAGCGGTCAGTAGGAGACACTGAGAAAACTCTGCGAGCAACGTGCTGAGGGTTGCTGCGCAACTAACGCCATGAATCATGCCGCCGGAGATATTTTTAAGAGAGCAGACTAAAGCCAGCAATCCTGGCGGCATGAGGAATGGTTTGATGATTCGTAATTCTGTGGGAAAACACTTTGGGCCAGCGCTGCTAATTGCAGTGCTGGCTCTTTTTTGTTCCTGGTCGACCAAGGCGCAAACCATTCGCGATCTGCCGCCGCCACCGCCTGCGCCAACCCCAAAGCCCACACCTACGCCGGCGCCTCCAAAAGACGAGGACTTCGATATCGTTCGCGTAAGTTCAAATCTGGTGATGGTGCCGGTCTCGGTCACTGACGCGAAAGGCGAGCCACTTCGAGGCCTTCTGGTTAACGACTTTCGCCTTGCTGAAGAGGGCAAGGAACAACAGCTTGTCGAAATTGGCAACCCCGATGAAGTCCCGCTGGACATAGCTATATTGTTTGATATTTCCAGCAGCGTGAGTCAGAAGGGTTTCTTTGCCTTTCAGCAGAAGGCAGCTGCCAGCTTTTTAAAACAAGTACTTAAGCCGGTCGATCGGGCGGCTGTATTTACGATTTCAGGTGAGCCGAAACTATTTTCGGCCCTGGCCGGGGCTGAGGTGGCCGCGGCGAGAATTTTGAGTATTCCGGCCGCCACTTCCGCGGTGCCGACCGCCTTTTACGACACGGTAATGGCTGCGTCAAAGTATCTGGTCCAGAATTCAGCAGACCGTCATCGCCGCGTGATCCTTGTGATTTCCGATGGGGACGACAATTTCAGTAGCGTAGTCAAGGACCTGACCGTGGCTGAATATCGCGCCAACCAAAAGGGAGAAGTAACCTCGGAAGCGTCGCATCAGAATCTGCTTGAGCGTCGTCGTCGCGCAGTACTTGAGGTGCAAAAATCAGTGCAACAATCTGATGCCGCCTTTTACTCGATCAACCCAGGGGGGCCGTCCGTGCACCTCAATCAGATCAGCACACGCGCGCAGCAGGCAATGGAATCGATCGCGCATTCAACCGGGGGCACTGCCTACGTGCCGGAGGCAGAGCGAGATTTAGAAAGAGTTTTTAATGAGATTGGCGCCGAGCTGCGCGGGCAATATTTACTGCAATATTATTCAAACTCTCAGGCGGGAGGCACGCAGTTTCGTCGCATCGCAGTAACGCTGCCGGCCCGACCGGACCTTCGCATCCGCGCTCGCCAGGGTTACTACCCCAAAGCTAAATAGCGGGCAGGCTCACGGGCAAACAAAACATTTTCCATATATCATTTGAAATATTTCATTTGCCATCGCCAGCACCAGCCATTATTTAGGAATGGGCTGGTACCCGGCTCGGAATGGGGCACAAGTGCCTTATCTAAACAGTCGGCGACAAACCTCGGTTCGATGGCAAATGAGAAATGAAAAAGAGAAATGGAAAATCTCCTACTCAGTTCTACTCGCATTTAGTCCGCATTACATCGCTAGCGCATTTCCAGCAGCACATCCGTCAAATGACTGACAACTTCCAGCAGCGTTCGACCGGCTTTATCAAACTGGTTGGCCGCGGCCAAATCTTCCGCACTCGCCGCGCGGGATGCGACACCTGCCAGCTTGATGTAATACCGTTGTAGTTCTGGAGTGTTACGAAAATCAATTTCCAGTTTGTCCAGGCCTTCCCTAACGCTTTGAATACTGGCGCGGACGGAGGCCTTGTTCTGTTTGACCTGATCTATAACGGCCGCTGAAGCTTCATTGCGACGGGTGGCGTCGTCGACTCCCTCAAGTCCTTTGGCAACTCCGCCCAGCAAATATATGAAGCGGGTCAGGATCTTGATTTGCTCAGCTACCCGAGCTGCCCCGGCGCGTTGGGCCACTGAAGCTGTGGCGGTTGCGGCGGTGCGGCTGGGTTTTGGCGGGGTCCGTCTACGTTGAGCGAGAGTGGAAACTGGAGAAAGAATAATTGTGATCAGTAATAGACCTATGGTTCGTTGCACGTGGATTCTCCTCTGGTTTTGTTAACAGCGTAGTATAGCCCTAAAAGCAGTTTCAAGTTCCAAGTTTCGAGTTTCAAGTAGAACGTTTCGCAGCATTTCGATCACGGCGTAACAGTCCGATGAGGTCAATACCACCACGCGGTAGCGGCTGGGTGTCCTTTCTGCTCGCTACCAGTAGTCCCACGAGACCCACCCCGCTACCACCTGGTGGTACTGACCTCATCTCGAAACTTGGACCTTGAAACTCGGAACTTCATCTTTCGGCTGTTAGAATGACGCAAAATTATTACCGGCAGGTTGCATCGGGTGAACCATAAAAGAAAACTGCGCATTAAAAAGTTAGGTCGCGTCGAGTATGGCGAAGCCCTGGGAATCCAGCAGGAAACCGAACTTGCGGTGAAACAGGGCGACCAGCCTGACACGCTGTTGCTCCTGGAACATCCTCACACTTTAACGGTGGGCCGCAGAGGCGATACCACTGGTATATTGATGTCGCCGGAGCTACTCACTGTTCGTGGAGTAGCTGTCTTCGAAACAAACCGCGGCGGAAAAATAACTTATCATGGCCT
>DATLBQ010000409.1:0-11022 GCA_035526805.1 Pyrinomonadaceae bacterium | reverse complement strand
TTGGGGGCCGGATGCATTTCGGTCGCAACCATTCCATTCGAACTTTTCATCGATCAGTTTCGGTGAGGCACTTCGTGCCGGTCAGTTCATGCACACCACACCACAATTTAATCGTTCAATTCTGATTAAACGAATAGTATGTTTAGCTGCTATCAGCAACCGGACCCAAAGCAGCCAGGGTGCCAATCGTTTGTCGAATGGAAAATGCGCTTTTAGGCTGATTCAGGCTCAAATATTACTCGTTTTGGTGCGGCAGGACGGTTTTGCCGGGGACAGACTAAGAACAAAATGCCGACATGTTGATTACTGCAACGAACCATTCGGCAGAGATTAGCGCGCGTTTTACTCTTTTCCCCAGTGCGCTTTACCGTCTCGATAACACCGTCAATATTGCGCAATTAGTTAAAACAATGAGCAAAATCGCGTAGATCTGAAATGGAAAATCGAATCGCGCGTGCATTAAACATCCGGCAAGGGCAACCCACAAAGCGGAAACAAAGAAAACGGATGTGCGTATGCCACGGGCGAGAAACCAATAAGCGCCAGTTGCGATCAACATCGCGCCAATCAGGGTGAATCCTACTCTGCCAAAAGTGATAATTGTTTGTAAATAGTCGTTGTGAGCATGCGCGTACCAAATTTGTGTTGGGTCTGCACGATACAACTGGTAAACGGGCGCGAACGTGCCTGGCCCCGTTCCCCAAACTGGAAAATCTTCCACGATCCTCTCGGCGTTCGCGTAGATCTCGGTGCGTCCACTCATCGTGTTCAGCGTGTTTTCGTTCAGTCGGGCTAATAGGAAATCCCATTGCAACCATATGCCGAGGCCGAAAATCACGATCAAAATTGCAGCGGCAACCCCAATTTTCCAAGCGGTTCGGCGGAATGCATAAGCAAAGATCGCCATTACGGCCAGAATCTGTCCTGCCGCGATCGCAATTCCACCTCGGCTACTTGCGATAATTGGTCCAGCCAGAATTAATCCAATCGCCGGAAGAAGAATAAATTCTGCGCCCGCTCCGAATCGCGACCGGCTGTGATGATGTAGCGACCACCAAAAAGCCAAGGCCAACGGCCAGATCAAATTCAAATATTGGGCGCCGTTGCTCCGGTAGTTGAAGGGGCCGAACTGTGCAGCCGCTGTATCATTGAACATTGGCCTGACAAGCCACAGCAAATCGCGAGTGCCAGAGAGGCGTTGAAGCGTGCCTTCAAAAGCTAAAATAGCTGCGTTGATTGTAACAACCCAACAGAGACGCTTCAGGCGCGTCGGAATTCGCACTTGGTGCCTGCCATCCTCTCCTGATCGCGCCAACTCCGGCCCGACAAAGACCAGAGGCTGGTGTTGTGCTTCTGCCCACAGGTCTCGGGGCGACTTTGTTACCAGCCAGTCACGAAGAGCCCAGAAAAAGCACGCGGCGGCCAGATACAAACGAAACGCGCCCCAGCTCCTGGCCTGATCGTAACTTTGCGGAAGCCCGCCGATGGCGTCAAAATATTCGAAACGCTGCTCTTGGGGAATAAATTGCGCTCGAGCATTCCAAGCAGCTAGCGCACAATACCCAAGCACACCGATAGTCAACGCGAACAACGGCCCTGTTATCCAGTATGGGTGCCAGCCGGATGAGGAATTTGAACCATCCCATCGTTCACACTTGAAACCAGCGAGACGCATCAGCCACTTGGCGACCAGCAGACCTCCAAGAAAATAGTTCAACATGTTGACCGTGTTAATTGCCCACGTTTCCGTCGTCCCAAAAGCCCACGGCGTGAAGATGAGAATCGCGTAAATCAGGAATTCGGTGCAAGTGTCTAACTGCCAATAAAAACCCTTAGCACGATCTGGGTGAACCGGCAGGCGCTCGCGACGCCTCTTGCCACGTCTGTCTTCTTCCATGTCCGGTAATATCAATCCAAACCGGTGCTCGGTCGCAAGCAATTCCCTCGAAGAAGCGGGCGGCAGCGGTGGAACCCCTGTACGTATTGTGATAATTGGAGCGTCTCGGGGCTGCGGTGGCCAAAAAATCATGCCGTGTCGTCGCGGCAGTATTGCGCAAGGACGTGTGCCGTATTTGTGTTATGCGGTGTAGCCGGCTAACGCGCACTATTCGGGAGCGGCTGCTACCGTTTTTCGTCCTCAGAAAAGAGGTTGCAGTGTGGCGGGGGTTGCAACGCTAACCTCAGTGAAAAAGCCGGAGTCGATGACGGGACCGCTCGCGCACACGGTGTAGTAATACCGTGTCCCTGCGAGAACGGTGAAATCCAACCATGTTGCGGCATTCGGCCCGACCGTGGCAATTTGGGAATAAGGTCCACCCGGAACTCTGCGAAACACCTTGAAGCCGGTTTCATTCACGGAATTATCCTTCCATGTAAAATGAACTTCCGTTGCCGATGATGCAGCAACAGCAAGCTGTACGGGAGCATACGGAGCCGTCGTAGACGATGATGAATTTGAGAAAGCAGAATCACCGGCGTCGTTCACGGAAATCACTTTATAGGAATATTGCATACCGCCCGCGAGTCCAACGTCTGTATACGACGTTGCATTGGCGGTGAGAGTTGCGATTGGTGAATAGATGCCGGTCGGTGACGCACGGAAAACCTTGACGCCGGTTTCATTGCTTGCGTTGTCTGTCCATGTGAGTTTGATCTGCGAAGAATTCAGCGGCGTCGCCACCAACGATGATGGTAATGCCGGCGTGCCAGCTACGATAGTTACTTCGGTGAAAAAACCTGAATTAACCACCATACCAACGGCACACACCGTGTAGTAGTAACGGACGCCCGGCGTCGCGGCACTGTCCTTCCAAAGGGACACATTCGGAGCCGTGGCGGCAACTTGGGAGTGGACTCCTCCAACGACTCTGCGAAAGATCTTAAAGCCCGTTTCGTTAACCGAATTATCCTTCCACGTGAATTGCACCTGGCCGGCGTTATCGATGATCACAGCAAGATTTATTGGAGCATACGGCGCCGTTGTCGTCGTCGTCTCATTTGAGAACGTTGAATCGCCGGTTGTCGCCGTTGCGCAGACTTTGTATGAGTACTGAACGCCGCCCGCCAGACCGCTATCTGTATAGCCCGTCACGTTGGCGCCGATAGTTGTAACCTGCACATAAGAGCCTGCGTTTGCTTTGCGAAAAACCTTAAATCCCGTCTCATCGGCAGAATTATCCACCCAATCTATGTGGATTTGCGAGGAGTTCAACGGAACCGCGACAGCATCCGAAGGCGGCGTACATACCGGTGTTGCTACAAAGGGCGGCATTGCAGAAATATTTAAACGACTGCCCGTGATCGTTTTACCAATAACCGAAGGCGTTGCGGCCCCTCCTCCTAGAATAGCGGTACGAATCGCTTCTGGTGAATCTGCGGGACGTACAGCCGCGTATAGCGCGATGGCTCCTGTAACGTGCGGGGCAGCCATCGATGTGCCGCTCATGTGACCGAGCTGCAGATTTGGATAGCACGACAGAATATCCACGCCAGGGGCGCCGATATGCACGGTGCGCGCGCCGTAATTCGAGAAGCTCGCCAGCGCGCCGTTGCGGTCGATCGCTGCTACCGCAATCACGCCGTTGAACGACGCGGCCGTTTCGGTCGAAGTGCCGCGCGTCGTGTCGCTGTTCGACGGATAGCTCGCATTAAAGTCGTTGTTCAACCCGTCGTTGCCGGCAGCGGCGCAGAAAATAATTCCCGCTTTGGCCGCGCGAATGATCGAGTCGTGCAACGATTGCGAATATCCGCCGCCGCCCCACGAAGCATTGATCGCAACGAGATTGATGCCATGGCGTTTCTTCAGGTCGATGAAGTAATCGATCGCTTCGACCGCGGAGAACGTGTCGCCGCCGTCGGGCCCGAGAAATTTTCCGGAAAGAATCGTGACGTTCCAGTTCACGCCCGCCACGCCTTTGCCATTGCCGCCTTTGGCGCCGATGGTCCCGGCGACGTGCGTGCCGTGCGTGTCGCCGGTTGAATCAAAAACCTGATTGTTGCCACCGTAAAAATTCCAGCCATGCATGTCGTCAACGTAGCCGTTGCCGTCGTTGTCGACGCCGTCCACGGGATCCTTCGAATTGACCCACATGTTCGGGGCGAGATCGGGATGCGCGACGTCGATGCCTTCGTCGATCACCGCGACGTAAACGGAATTCGTGCCAACGTGACCGGCGGCCCACGCATCGATCGCGCCGCTGCCGTAAACATTGGCGGGCTTGGACGTGCCGCTGTAGAGACCCCACGTGTAATTATTGGTCACATAGGTGTCGTTGGAAACGAGCTGGTGCTTGTAGGTGTAGTTCGGCTCGACGTATTCCATCGCGGGATGATTCTTGAGTTGCGCGACTGCGTCGTCCACGCCGAGGGCCGTTTCGACGAGCGTCACCCCGTTGTGCCCGCGCGCCTTCATCGGTTCGGTTTGCTTGTGCTTTTTGACCTTCAAATGGCCGAGCTTCAAACCGTGCTGGATCTGCGCATCAGTCGCGTCCGCCTTGAACTTGACGATCAATTCGCCGGGCACAATGTCTTTGCCTTTGGCGTCCTTCGCCGGACCGGCGGCCGTGCCGGTCGTAATAATTGTCGCCGAGAGAGCGCCGGAGAGCAGCGCTTTCCCGAAGCGTTTCCAAGTCTTCGATAACATTTTCTGCGTAGAGTCGTGCTTTTTGTTGATCGCGAAGGTTGCCTCCTCCGCGCGAAAAGCCGCTCAGCTTACGACAGAACACCGGTGTGTCAAACACGTTTCCCCCGTATTGAAAAAGGGAAAATGGTGGGCGAAAAGTTTCGGATCGCCGCTACCGCGTCGTCCCGGTTGTTTGTGAAGCGGTTGCTGTCACACCCGTTCGTGCTGACGGCGGACGCATAGCGCGGCGACGCGAAGGTCAGAAACCTATCCCTGACACGCCGACCCGCGCGTGGGATGGTCAATATTTAGGGCGTATAGTCTTTCAGACGGGCTGACGCCTGAAATATTTGGGCGACATTTTGCAATCGCCGCCTTTACGGTGTCAAACGAAGGACGGTTGTCGTTGGCGGTTGAGCGCCAATAAACCAAGCATCGCGAAGCCGAGAAAGACGATTGTTGCTCCACCATCGGGAACCGCACTTGCTGCGGTCAGCGCCTCTGTCGTTCGAAACGCCGAATAGTGCTTAATGCCATCGCAACCGGCCACATTCGATGGAATCGAAAACGCACCATCCGTCGAGTAGTAAACCACATCGATATTTCCCCACTGGGAAGCAAATTCGGCCAGGACGTAATTGAAACCCGATCCGGCACCAAAGTTGACTGGCGACGTCCAATTGTAAGCGGTCGTTGCACCGGACGTGATAGCTTTGGGTAGCAGCGGGGCCGGATTATTAATGAGGTCATACCACTTCCCATCAGATGTATATGGATCGAGCGCGATCACGCCGTTTGCCATGTCGACGAAAGTGTTTACGTAGGATGCCTCCTGTGAAATCGACGAAAGCGGGGGGTGATATTTAAAGACGCCTAACAGAATCGTTCCAGCCTGCGATGCTCCCCCAGAAAGAAGCAAACACGTAGCGACCGTTGCGATTTTACTCGCGTTCCGAATTTTCATTTTGTTCCTAATTTTTTTAACCGACTGATTTTAGAGCCGCAGAGAACAGCTACAGCTCGGAAAGCAAATCCGCTGCCAAGTTGGAATCATAAGACCACGCAACGCACAAACATTTGCACTCGAAGCCGTTACAGATGGCACCGCTTTTCTTGAGTTAAACACTAGTTGTAAGAAAACCCGACGGGAAAATCGCGATCAAGTTATTTGTCGGAATCTGCTCATGTTTTGCTGCCAAGGCAGTGTAAGCTTTTCCGACGCGGCCTTTGCGATTCAGACCAAGCGGACCTAAAGGTCGTCGTGGTAGTCCTTATCCGACAGGTCCAGCCAATCGGCGATCCTGTAAGCCACCAGCGCGAAAAAGAGCCAACCGCAATCCGCCGCTTCGCTTAGGAAGCGCCGCAAAACCGATTGTTGACCATTCAGTTTGCTCTGGTTTTCGCTCAATTCGGCTCAACATTTACCCAATGGTTTGGAGAATTCAATGGAAACCCGATTTGGTGCGATAAAAAGCGCTCTTCCACCAGAAGGCCCTTGCCAGCGAGTCATATCGGTTTGATGTTCACTCTCATGTACAAAAACCCATTTCAAAACGAACCTTCAACTTCGGATGGGTCTAACAGCTTCGACGACCGATTCTGGACGTTTCTTTCTTTCGCTTTCTGGTCCGCCGGTGTTTTATATTTGTTTTTTCACCTAAAATGGGGGCAACCCACGGATCACCCTTGGACGAGATTCACATCGGCGCTCACGCTGCAGGAGGTGTTCCTCACGGTGATCTTTTTCTCCGCAGCACTTGGCGTGCGTCATCATGGGACAAACCAAATCCGCAAACATTCAAATCCTAAATCTGCAACTGAGAGAGACGTCATGTGTACACGATCAACGCATTGCGTCCGGCGCGCAACGTCGATTCGATTTGGTCGTCTTGACAAAAAGGCACTGTTTCGACGTTCATCGAACAAGCGATATAGAGATGGGTAGAAATGCATCCAGCACCGGACACGCGGTCGCGTTGTGGCGGGAATGGGAACCACACGAGGATGCCCTGCTTGGCAACCACAGTGACCATGAAGTCGCGGCGAAACTGAAAACGACAACCTCCACGGTTTCCTACCGTCGAAAGGTATTGCAGATACCCGCATTCGACCGCCGCCCTTGGACGCGAAGCGAAGACAAGATGTTGGGACGTGCGGGCGATGACGCCGTTGCGCGACTGTTGCGCCGACAACTTAAAATGGTCACCGCTCGGCGAAGCCAGCTCGAGATCGCTCAGTTTGTCAGCAAACCGCGAGAGTGGACTATTGACGAGGAACGGCTGCTGGGGACGATGCCAGACGAACAGGCAGCTCTTTTGCTTCGACGCACGCTTAATGCCGTTATTTCCCGACGGAACGCCTGTGGAATTCCGCTCACCTTCCGTGCATACAAGAACTGGACTGACGAAGAGGTCGCTCTGCTCGGCAAATTCTCTGATTTTGAAGTCGCGCGCCGGCTAAAGGTCTCGGAGGAGTCCGTTCAGAATCAGCGGCGATTTCGCGGTATCCCACGTGCGCCGCATGATCCTTTACTGAGAAGGCTTTGGACCAAGCGCGAAGATCGAATGTTCAAACGGTACACAGATAAACAAATCTCGCGAAAGCTTAGACGCACATTAAAAGCTGTGGCCGGCCGCCGCGTTCAGCTCGGTATTGAAAAGATCAACTCGAAGTTCCGTCGTTGGAAACCTTCTGAAGATCAAATGCTTGGGAAAATTTCCGACGAAAAAGCAGCCAGCCTATTCAAGCGAACCATAAAAAGCATTGCTCAACGGCGTAACAAACTTGGCATTCCGCTTCGACCAGGTTTGTGGCGCCGGTGGACGCCCAGCGAAATCGCCCTCCTCGGTAAACTCTCCGACGCAGTCGTCGCCGAAAAAGCCGGACGATCCACCGCCCAAGTCCGCGACAAACGCCAACATCTTAAAATCCGCCTATTACGTGCGCCCGCCTGAAAATCCGTTGTCCAGCGGATTCCTAACCGCTTACCGAAGAGCCGCGACTTGCGATTTCAGCGTAATGCTTGACCCGATGAAGGTTGAAACACAAAGTTGCCGCGAATATGGATGCCCTTCGCAACGAGCCTGTCCGGGCATGCGCGCCTTCCCGGGCGCAAGGACCGCAGTTGGCGCTGATTGGCGGGGGGAGGGACACCGTTCAGCTTGCGAAACAGTTCGCGAACCTCGGCATCCTCGCCGTCATCTGTGCGGATGACCTTCAGGAATTCAGAGACATTGAAGTGACACCTCTGCATGCCGCCGAAAACGTTGTTGATCGCCCCGATGTCACTGCAGTCGCCATAACACACGAAAACCCGGCGAATCTTATCAGGCGGGCGCTTAGTCACGGAAAGGACATGTACGTTCATAACGGACTTGGCCTCTCTGCCGACGAAGCGGAAGAGGCTTACGCCAGTGCTTCTCGGCAGCGGCGAGTCCTTATGCTGGCAAACCCAACCTCCCAGCACCCAGCCGTTCAAAAGCTACGCCAACTAGGTTCCGTTGGCGCCCTGGGCAAGATTGTGTTCGTGCAAGTCGAAAGGATATCCACCGTCGAGCTTAGCGCCAGTCATTTGGAAGATATCCTGACCGCTGTCGCCCTCATTAACGACAAACCACTGGATGTTGCGTGTTCTACGGGAATTTCCGGCGAACAACTCCACGTTAACAACAGTGTCTCGTCGGTTCGCTTTGCTGACGGTAGGGCAGCTTTTGTGTTCGCATCGTCGGTCGCCACTTTGAATGACTGCCGCATTATTGCACATGCCAACAACAACCGAACCGCAATCATCCGGGAAGTGGAAGGCAAAATCCGGTTGCACCTTTTTGATGGGCGAGTTCAAGCAGAGGTCCCACATGTCGTTTTGGAAGAAAACGTCGGATCCGTCATTGGATTGGACGCTGCCGAGGTCCATCTTCAACGATTGTGCCGGGAATTTTTCGAACACCTCAAACTCCGCTCAATTCCGGGTAGCGCCTCGGAGACATTACAGTTGCTTCGAGTTACGGAAGCCTGTCAAAGATCACGCCACCTGAATGGCGGACACGTCACCATTGAATCTTTTCGCGGGTCCTTCGAGGAAAATGCGCCGGCGGTCTAGAGTGATGCACGTGGTAGGGGCGCGGCCGAATTTTGTGAAACTTTCGCCCGTGATGCGCGCCTTGAGTGCTCATCCGTTGAAGCAGCTATTGGTTCATACCGGACAACATTACGATCATGAGATGTCCGAGATTTTTTTCCAGCAGTTGAAGCTACCTCAACCAGACTTCCATCTGCGGGTGGGCCCCGGCACACCGACTGAGCAGACTGCGCGGATTATGATCGCCTTGGAAAAAACGATCCGAAATGCGCAACCCGATTTGGTCATTGTTTACGGTGACGTGACAAGTTCGTTGGCGGCAGCTCTTGTGTGCTCTAAAAATAGCATCCGTTTGGCACATGTCGAAGCGGGCCTGCGCTCCAATGATCGTACAATGCCTGAGGAGATTAACAGGCTCCTAATCGATCGGGTTGCCGACATTCTCTTTGCACCGATCGAAGAGGCCCGTAAAAACCTAATCCGTGAGGGCGTTCACCGCGGCCAGATTCACGTCGTTGGCAACGTCGCCATTGATACACTTGTCCAGCACTTACATGAAATTCCCTCCCCAGACATTGGCTTGCCTGATCGTTACATGCTCGTGACGCTCCACCGGCCATCGAACGCCGATAATAACTCATTTCTCAAAACTTTTCTTCAAGCGCTGGATGAATTGTCCGATCAAATGGCGATTGTATTTCCGGTTCACCCCCGCATTCGCGAAAGGATTGAAAAGTTACGGCATCGAGAGGTTTTGTCGAAAATCAAGTTTACGGGGCCGCTCGGATACTTACAGTTCCTAGCGCTCGAAAAAAATGCACATGTGGTTCTGACCGATTCTGGAGGCGTGCAAGCCGAAACTACTTTTTTACGCGTGCCGTGCATAATTCTCCGTAACCGGACTGAGGTTTCGTCAGGCAAACGCGTTGACGCCAATTCGGTAGTTGGCCAAACCGTGCCGCAATTGAAAAAAGCGGTCCAAAGGATTTTGGCGGGAGATTGGAAAATGCCGTCGGTGCCGAAATTCTGGGATGGTGAGGCGGCAACTCGAATAGCCGACACCATTACAAAACAAGTTTAGTGTGAGCGCAGCCATCGAAAATAGTGAGGAGCCTCTTGAACCGCTCGGCCTTAGCGTACCCAGTGGACGGTTCTCCTACGCCTGAATTTTCGCGGAAAGCCGTTGATGAACACACGCGGCGCGATCGTCAAGAGTCTTGATGCAATGACACAACATGCCAATTATTTCTGCGTCGGTTGAATTCGGCAATGCTTTCAGTTTCTCGACCCAGTGATCAGCCAAAAAATTAAGCACGTCGCGGCAATACGCAGGCGTGTCATCATGATGCAATTTGAAGCGAATCGAGTCCGGGAATAGCTGCGCCAATTTCCGATATTCCCGGTCCAGATAATTGTCGAAAACCACACTGAATCTGGTATTTACGGGAGGCGTCATGTCAGGGACGAACTCGCTGAGATCAAGATAATGCCTCATGTGGCCCTCGCCTTTCGCCAACCAAAGCTCGCTAATTATAAAGCGCCTGCAAATTTTTAAAGCGAGGTCAAATCGCAAGTACGTTTGCCTCAGCTCACACCTTCCGATCGTGTTGACCGCCACACCTAAAGCAAATGCAAACTCTTGTATTGAGAAGCCGAGGGTTAAACGTGCTTCTCGCAACCGGGCTGAGATTTCCTCCTGACGATGTGCCGGCGGGCTCAACTTTGAAGTATTCATGGCAGTGCTCCAAACAACGACATCGGCATGGTCCTTAACAGATCCCTCATTTTTTCAGCATCACCGATTAAAATCATCAATGGTCGACTGCGGGCGTGCGACTCTCACGTGCAATAGGTAATAGCGGCCATGAACCTCCGGCAAGGCACCCGCTAAGTCCAATTCGTTCAGATGCAAACAACTTCCGGCGCGGTAAGAGGCATCGCTTTTGCGATTGCCGCGTTCGGTTAAATAAATGATCCGCTTCAACGTTCCTGAAGATGTATCCAAACGCGCTCCAACTCTGGGTCGTTCAACGCCTTTGCTTTGACGCGCGGGTCGGCATCAACGGCCTTGCCGATGCATGACAGGCCGAGCGTGAATTGCTCCAATCCACACAGAACGCGCGCCATCAGATAAAAGAACTCCGCGCCTTGCTTGACCTCCGTTGACGCGTATTGCAACACCGCGAACGCTTCCCGACTGCGGCCTTGCCTGTGGAATGCCTCCGCTTGGTGAAAAATCGTGAAGGGATCGTCTGGCGCGTGCGCTGCCAACAGTCCGCAGTATCGCTCCGAATCTTCCCACCGGCCCTTGCCATCGCAAATG
>DATLBQ010000408.1:0-18014 GCA_035526805.1 Pyrinomonadaceae bacterium | reverse complement strand
CAATGAAAGAAGCGGCGCGCGTTTACGCCAAAGTTTATCAGATGAAGGTGCCGGTCGATCTCCTCGACGTTGGCGGCGGCATGGCCGTTGACTATGACGGCTCGAAGACGGCGTTTGACTCATCCGCGAACTACACAGCCCAGGAATTCTCAAACGACGTTATCTACACCATCAAGCAAGTGTGTGACGATGAAAACGTTCCGCATCCAACTATCATTCAGGAGTCGGGCCGCTTTCTGGCTGCCTACCACGCGCTGCTCATCACGAACGTACAAGACGAAATTGAAACCGTAGTTGAAGATATAACTCCGATTGAAATCGACGACGACGATCCGCAAGTCGTAACCGAGTTGGGTGATCTCCGCGCCTCGATAACCGTAAAGAATTATCGGGAGTATTACCACGACGCCCTGGAGCATCGTGAAGAGTTGTTCACGCTTTTTAACCTCGGGCTTGTTTCACTCGAGGATCGCGCGAAAGGCGAAGTGCTGTTCTGGGACGTCTGCGAAAGAGCTGACAAGTATGCTCAGCAAGCGAAATATGTTTCGGAAGAGTTCGACGATCTGCGGCGGTTGTTATGCGCCAAGTATTTAACGAATTTCTCGGTGTTTCGGTCCGTTCCTGACCATTGGGCACTGGATCAGCTTTTTCCGATCGTGCCGATTCATTATCTCAACAAGCCACCAACTGAATATGCCACGCTCTGCGATATCACTTGTGACTCGGATGGCGTGATCGATAAGTTTGTTGACCTGCACGACGTCAAGCAGGTGCTGGAGCTGCATTCACTTATTCCCGGCGAAACGTATTACCTCGCGTTCATGCTTGTTGGCGCGTATCAGGAGGTGATGGGCAACAACCACAATCTTTTTGGCACGCCTAACGAAGCTCATATCTACATTGATGACGAGGGGTATCTCATAAAGAAAGTGATTCGTGGCACGACTGTCGGTGAAGCAACGGAGCGCGCGCGTTATGAGAAGAGCCTGCTTCACGATGGCTTTCGCCGTCTGATAAACCAGCGCGTCAAGGATGGCGAACTGAGCGAGGCCGAAGGCACAGAGCTGGCGCAGTTTTACGAGTCGCGTTACGACGCTTACACATATCTTTCGGTAAACGGCGCTAAGACGCGTTCTCGGCGTAGCACCGATTTCTAACAATTACTCGCGGCGGACCCCCGCTGAGGGCCGTTTGCTTTCGCATTAGCTTAGTGGTCCAACGTGAACCGAATCATTTCTTTGATGTTCACAATCTGAGAGGTTGACAGCTCTATGGTTACGCAGCGAAAACCCAAAGCATCGAAGTATCTTACGACGCCCACCCGTCCGGTTCAGGTTGATCGCGATCGATCGGTTGCTGGTCTGCTCGAAAAGATGGAAGGCGCCGGCTTCGGCGGACGGCAGCTAGCGGAAGCGCATCGCATCTGGCTCGATATGCTCGGTGACAATACTACGATTATCGTTGCCGGCTCGGGAGCGCTGATCCCGGCCGGTATGCGTCGGCTGCTTGCATACGTGATAAAGAATCGCTTTGTCGATGTGTTGGTGCTTTCCGGCTCACTGCTCTTCCATGATTTACACGAAACGCTCGGCCGCTATCATTTCCAGGCCCATCCAAACATGACCGACGCTGAACTCGACGCGTCGCAGATCAGCCGCATGTGGGATCTGCTGGCGAGTGATGAAGAATACCGTGAAGCGAACGAATGGGTTGGCGGCTTTACCAACCAGCTCGATCAATCGCGTCCTTATTCTTCACGCGAATTTCTGCATTTGTTGGGCCGCGAGTTGGCTGAGATCGCCACCGAAGATGGCGTGCTCACCTCAGCCTACAAGGCCCGCGTGCCGATTTTTTGTCCTGCCATCGCTGACAGCGGTATTGCCGTGGGCATTGCGGCAGCCCGCTTCGAGAAAAAGAACAATTTCATGTTCGACATCGTTCAGGACGTGCTGGACATGGCTAACGTTACTGCTCGCGCGCGGCTAACGGGAGTAATTAATCTTGGCGGTGGTACTCCAAAGAGTTTTGTGCAGCAGACGGAAGTGTCTTCGTTCATTCTCAAGAACCATCATCAGGGACACAAGTACGCAATCCAGATTACTACCGACGCGCCACACCCCGGCGGACGCACTAACGCAGTTTCATTTGACGAAGGACTGATCTACGGGAAACTCGCCCGCGGTGCGCACAGCGCTTACGTGAATTGCGACGCAACCATTGCGTTGCCGATACTGATTACCGCTCTGTCGCAAACTGCCGCGAAATACCTCAAGGGCCGCAAGCGTCCTAACTTCACTTTCGGGCGCGAGCTGATCGTGGAAGTGCCGTAAGCAGCTCACCAGATTATCCTAATGCAGTTTGTGGTCGGAGTTTCGAGTTTGGCTTTTAGACTGCCGGTCGACTGTCAATTGACGACGCAAGCTAAAGCTTGAACTCTAAACTGCATTTCGGTGCCAACGTTGTCTTACCTGCGTCGCGCCGCCCTCGCGATGAGAGCAATACCGATTACGAGTAGCAGTGGGTTGAGCCAAAACATGCCTAGATTCGCGATCCTCTTTAGATTAAGGATCGAAACTATAGCCGCGGCCACAAGAAAGCCAATTCCAATTAATCGGAGAGTTTTAGGTGACAAGTGTCTATCTCCTCCGTTTCGGCGAGTGGTTCGATTCCTGCCGTTGTTCCGCCTACCGGTAATCTTCAAGGGAGTCAATGAAACGCATCTGCTGTCGCCTATCACTTATTGAAGGAATGCCAAAGATCTTCTCGAAGTGGCACAGCACACAACGCGACCGTCCACAAGCAAGCGGCTTCCGCTTCCGGAAACGACCCGCTTGAAACTCGCACGCACAATTGATTTGGCCACCCATCGGATGTGCCAGGCGAACGTGCGACTTATTCCCTTTCAACATCTGTCTTCCCCAGTTAACTAATAGTTGCGGCCCAGGTATTGAAAAGCCGCTGAAGCATTGCCGTTCATCGTAGTTACAGTAAGGTCATCGTACTCTAACTGACGAAACGGATGGGTTAGTTCTGCAATCCATTCTTTGCTGTGATGCCGCACGACCACGCCTTCTGGGAGTTCAAATACTCCGTAGCAACCGTATTTTTCTGAGTCACGTTCATAGCGTTCGTGATTACGCTGGTCGTTGTTAACCAGGAGGTCGCTAATGTATAGCAACCCTCCTGGCCGCAGCACGCGTTTCACCTCAGCAATCAATTGTCGCTGTTCGTTATTATCAGGAATACAGGTCAACACGGCGAAGAGTAACACCGCGTCGAAGCATTCGTTCTCGAAAGGTAAGCTGTGACCATCAGTGCGAACCAATCCGGCGCGCGGTACGGCGAGCCGCGCGCGAGACAGCATCGCTTCTGAGAAATCCACTCCGACGAGATTCTGAAAATCCGCTTCCGCAAGTTCGGCCAGTGTGCGCCCGTACCCACAGCCGTAATCCAGAATCGTAGCTTGCTTGTTTGAGTATTTTCTCAGCCAGTCCAGCCGCAGCGGATGCGAGAAGCGCTTCTCGTTTGCGACACGGTTCCAATAACTAATCTGGGAGGAAGCGGGCTGCATCATTTGTAGAACTCAGATTCTTATCTACCGGAAACTATTGGCCAACAGTCTCACGTCAGCCACTGCAACACTTCTTCCTCGCTGGTGCTACGTTCACCGCCGACGACGTGAATGAAATATTCTTCCAGAGAAATTGGTCCTGTTGGGTGGCCATCACCTTCAACCTGGATTCCCTTGCGTAACTCATTTAGGGGACCGGCAGCAAGCAGCTTACCTTGCGAGATGATGGCGATGTCGCTGCAGAGCCGTTCCACGATCTCCAATACATGAGAAGTCAGGAAAACTGTCAAACCGCGGGCGGTCAGGCGCGACAGCAAATCTTTCAGAGTACGTGAGGCGATTGCGTCAATGCCCTCAAAAGGTTCGTCGAGAAAGAGTATTTCCGGGCGATGAATCAGCGCGCAGGCGAGAGAGAGTTTCTTTTTCATGCCGTGTGAATACTCAACGATCAATTTCTTCGGCTCGTTGCGCAGCTCCATGAGATCAAGCAGTTCCAGGGAGCGTTGGGCAATTTCCGCTTTTTGCAAACCATACATTCGGCCGGTGAAGGCAAGCATCTCGGCACCGGTAAGTCTTTCGAAGAGATTCAGATCTTCGGGCACCACCCCGATTCTTCTTTTCACCTCCAGCGGTTCCGCCGAGAGGTCGCGGCCCAGGATGAGAATTTTCCCGCTGGTCGGTGCCAGGAGCCCAGTCAACATTTTTATGGTGGTAGATTTGCCTGCGCCGTTGGGACCGAGAAAACCGAAGAAGCTTCCGCGCCGGACGAAAAGACTGAGGTTGTCAACAGCGACAAAATCCTGGAATCTTCGAACCAATAAAGTAGTCTCGACTGCGGGCGAGCTAATGTTCGGCACGTCAACATCTAACATTGATTAGGTTTGTACGTGGGGATGCTACAGGTCGTCAAGGTCGTGTAACGCGAACTGTTAGTTTGCGGAGCGCATATCCAGAGATAAGTTAGTGGTAACGACTCATCGCAAACTAACAGTTTGCTTTACATTCAAAAGCGATCCGGTCTGCCAGGAAAAAGCTAAGGATGGAACAGGCCGCAACGGTGAGCGCATTGGCCGGAGTGACAGGCATTCGCAAGCGTCCGACCAGAACGCTCATAAGGACCAGATTACCCACTATCGAAACGAGACCGGTCGTTAGGTTGAATTTCGCCAGCCGGCGCACAGTTTCTTTCTTGGTCGTTGAAGGTCGATCGCTCCATGTCCAGTGTTGATGCCACATAAAGTTGTTCAATACCGCCAACTCCACCGCTATTAGAGTCGCGGTCAGGTAACTGATCGAATACGCGGTATGGGTAAGCACGAAAAGTGCGGCTGACTGGAGCCCAAAGCCCAACACTCCAACCACATTAAACTTTATCCAGTGCAGCATTGTTCAGAAATAAGTGATCAGTGGCCAGTGGCCAGGAAATAGCCCATCCAAATTCAGATCATTTCGCCTCTGATAACTGGCCACTGAGCCTCAAGGCAGACGCTCAAGGTCATAGAGGGCCCGCGTGTTTTTAATGGATGAAAAAATCAAAATTGCGGCCATCGCAACTGCACTGATCACGCCGCCGACATCGAAAAGTAGAAATCTATGACCGAACACGCTTGTATGCGCGTTGTGAATAAGAAAAAGATTGCCGACAACGATCAGTAGACGGATTTCTGTGGGTCCCATCTTCCATTGTGAAATCTTGAAAATTCCAAGGGCGTAAGCCGCGAGGTAGGAATTGATTGCCAGCATTAGAAAGATGACCAGCACTGCAGCAGCGACGCGCTCACTCACGTAGCCCGACACGGCCAGTCCCAGGATCAGAAACATCGTTCCAAAGGTGTCGATGATGTGGTCAACGTAAAAACCATAGCGTGGGCGTTGTCGATCTCTATATCGCGCCAGGGTGCCGTCAAGACTGTCGCCAAACCAATTCAGAAAGATGCAAAGATTGACGAGGTGGAGCATTAGAGGGTTTTGTCCACTGGCTGCATAAAAGACGCCGGCCAACAACATCGCAACAAGGCCAAGCAGTGAAAGATGATCTGAATTTACCCAGGCAGGCATGCGCCGCGCGAGACCACGCAGGGCTGCCCTTTCAAGCGGAGCCAGGATGCTTGTCTGCTCGCGGGTCGCGTCTTTGAAATTAGTACTACTCATTGAATGCTCCATAACTCTTAATTGTGGCCAATCAGCGGGGCAAGCCCACCTTCCCGACGTCGAGACTCTGTGGCTTCATTGTTTAGCTTCGCCTTAAAAGCCTTTCTATGAAGGATCAACCCAGTCGACTGAATTCAGCTTTTGGTGAGGAAAGGCGGGCTTGCCCTTCTCGGTTCCGCCGCTATTTATCTACATATCGCTGCTCGCGATTTCAGATTTGAAGGGTTGGCGCAAGCCTTTCTTCGCCTCCTCATGCGCAGCGTAAATATCAGGCCGGGTTAGGACTTCACGATACTGCGACAAAGCGTCCTCACGTTTACCAGCCAAATCAAAAGCACGCGCGGCATAGAGGTGGGCCATCGTCACGAGAGTAGGCTCAGCGCGTTCGACTTTAGTGGCTGCGAGAAACGCTCTTGCCGCACGCTCTCCTTCACCGGCGGTTAACAAAACTTCGCCATACTTAAAGTGAACCAGATCCAGCGCGCGCGAAACGGTGTCGCGAACCGCCCGGTCGTGGAGCAGATTCTCGAATGTCGCAAAAGCTTCTCGCTCAGCCTTAACTGCTGCATCGATGTTCTCGTTCTTGCGTTCCACTTCCGCTTGTGAGACCAGGGCGTCAGCAGCCTCCAAACGAAACAGATAATTGCGCGGATATTTCGCTGTTAGTTCGCGAGCATGCGCCAAGGCCTCCGGGTAGCGTTTCTCACGAGTGTAGAGAACTATCAGCAGCGTCCTGGCATCGTCGCGCGCCCAATTCCCTTCGCTCGCTACGCGTTCGATCATTGCCAGACCCTTCTTTTTAGACCCGCGAAACCCGGTGATGCCGGCCATAACTTTTATGGGCAAAGGCAGCGAGCCTACAGCGTATTCGTAAAGGCCGATGGTTATCCCGACGTCGATGAAATTCGGATCAATCTTTAGCACCTCGCGGTGATGACCGACCGAGTCATTGCCATCCCGCAACGCAGCATAGTGGCGACGCTCGACTGCTTCCTCAAACGAAGCTTTCAGCGCTTCTTCTGCGCCCAGCCAGTAGAGAGCTTCAACATCTTTCGGGTTCCTTTTAAGTCGTAAATCAGCAAGCCGCTTGGCCTCGCGCGTTAGATTGCGAAACTCGCTGATGATCTTCTGGTCAACCTTATCGTCCCCACTCGAATAAAAACTCTCCGAGCTATAAAGAGACGACTGCAACCGCCGCGATTCGTAGAGCGTCTTGATCCAAACGCGGGCCGCCAATAGTTGGGGTCCGGCGGGATGATTGGGGTAGAGCCGCACGATCTCCTTGAAATCCTTCTGCGCTTGTTCGTAGTCGAGATTGTAAAGCGCCTCGACGCCGCTCTTGCGCAGCGAGTCGAGCTTCGCGTTATCGGTTCCCTCGGGCGCATTTGCTTGCGGCTGTTGCGCCCTGACGGCAACCGTGACCAGTAGCAGTACTAAGACAATTAAACTTTTCAACTTTCTAACCTCAATAACAAGAAATTCGTTGCTGACAATTGACTAGTCGTTACTTGCGATGATTAAGAGCACGACAAGTATTGTTAGTCCTACGCCGATGCCTATACCGATGCCGATCTTGGCGCCTGTCGACAAGTTATTGCCTTTAACCTGCGCAACGTCCGCGTAGGCGACCTTGTTTGATGCGCCGGTTTTGGCATCCGTTACCACAAATTCTGTCTCGCCGATTTCGCTGACATAGCCCTTAAGGCGCGTCTTATCCCGCAGCTTCACTTCGACGCGCGTGTCGCGGCCCGAGCCGAGCTTTTCAATCCCCGACTTCACCTTACCGGCAAAACGAACTTCCTTTTCCACATTTGAGGAAGCTGCAACTGGCCGAACGCTGATGGCGCTTAACACTAAACAAGCAATTATCATGGTCAATAATTTTTTCATTGGAGATTCTCCTTTGTATCCAGTGATTGTGATTGGCCCCTTTAGTGGGACCTTTCACTCAGATCCGGCGAAAACGCTTCAAGATATTTAACGCCTGCGCCGGTATTGAAAAGGACAACGCGCTCTTCGGCTTTCACAGCTCCATCGGCAAGCAACTTACGCAGCGCCGGCAGACAGGCGGCGCCTTCCGGTGCACAGAAAATCCCTTCAGCGGCGCCAATCTCGCGCGTGGCCCCGATCAGTTCTTCGTCAGTCACCGCCAACGCGGTACCTCCTGATGCGCGTATCGCGTCAAGGATCAAAAAGTCGCCAATCGCTTTCGGTACACGTAAGCCGGAAGCCATTGTCGCGGCATCGGGAAACTCATCTGCGAACCGCTCTCCGGATTCAAACGCGCGCACGATCGGCGCACAACCACTCGCTTGCACCGTCACCATTCGCGGGCGCTCGGAACCGATCCAACCCATCTGTTCCATCTCCTCAAATGCTTTCCACATGCCGATCAAACCTGTGCCTCCGCCGGTCGGATAGATAATCACGTCGGGTAACTCCCAGTTAAATTGCTCCGCCAATTCGTAACCCAAAGTTTTCTTGCCTTCGACGCGATACGGTTCCTTCAAGGTTGAGACGTCAAACCACCCTTCCGCTTCCTTTCGTCGAGCGACTTCAGCGCCGCAGTCAGTAATTAACCCATCCATCAGCGTTACATGTGCGCCCGTCTGTTCGCATTCGACGACGTTTGCGCGTGGCGTGTCGCGTGGCATGAATATGAAACACTCGAGAGCGGCGCGGGCAGCGTAAGCTGCGAGTGCGCCTGCTGCATTTCCGGCCGAGGGCACGGCCAACTTCTGTGCGCCGAGTTCCTTTGCCATCGACACCGCCGCCGACATGCCGCGAGCTTTGAAGCTCTGCGTCGGATTCTGCGACTCATCTTTGATGTAGAGTCTGTGGATTCCAAGTCTGTTTCCCAGTCGCTTAGCGTGCAGCAACGGTGTCCAGCCTTCACCAAGCGAAACAATGTTTGCATCGTCTTCAACCGGCAATACTTCACGATAGCGCCAGAGATCTGCCCGTCTTCCGACCAACGATTCCTTTGTCAACGTCGCTCGCGCGCGTTCCAGGTCATAGCGCACAAGCAATGGTTTTTTGCATTCGCGGCACAGGTTGAGCAACCGCCGTGCCTCGTGTTCCAACTTACACGCGGCACATTCAAGGTGCGTTACATTCATTTTTAAGGCCTTTCGCCGGAATTTGTGACGTTGCAAAAAAGCGAACGCTTCAACTTGCCATCCTTTGCCGGCAACTGGAGCGATCCTCCTGCGGGAGATAGGGGTCGTTTTGAATTCAGCAAGATATCGAATTTACAGAACCGAGCGCGGTAGCGCCGGACCCTAAAAGTAACTTCAGTAATAAGTCCTCCTGTACGCCTCAAATTATTATTAAAGTAGATTCCAGCCCGGCGCTACCGCGCTCGGTTCTGTAAGCGCTCCGCTAACGCCAAATTTCTCAACGGCACACAAAGTGACAAACTGCAAGTAAACAAAGTATCTTGTCATACCGACTATCCAGTTACATTTTAGGAGATTACATGCCAAACCGTACTGCCGCGATTCAGACGAACAAAGGAACGATTAGATTTGAGTTGCTCGAATCAGACGCGCCCAAGACCACAGAAAATTTCATCACGCTCGCGCAACGCGGCTATTACGACGGCGTCATATTTCATCGCGTAATCAAAGGCTTCATGATTCAGGGCGGCGATCCAACTGGAACCGGACGCGGCGGCGAGTCGGCCTGGGGCGGGCGCTTCAAAGATGAGATCGATAGTTCGTCAGCGCTTTATCAGCGTGGCTACAAGAAAGGCACGGTGGCCATGGCCAATGCTGGTCCAAACACAAACGGTTCGCAGTTTTTTATCATGCATGCCGATTATCCTTTGCCGCCAAGCTACACAATCTTCGGGCGCGTCACCGATGGACTGGACATAGTTGATGCCATCGCTACAACAGAAACCGATCGCAGCGATAAGCCGATTGCCGAAGTGAAAATGGAGAAGGTGACGATCGAAGGACTAGCCGAGTAGCGTTGGGGCATGAGGTCGGTACCACCTCGCTGCAAATTGTTTGGAAAAGTTGGCCAGCATCGAAAGAAGAGCTGGCCAACTTGTAGTTTTCACTCAGTCTCTCGCGTTAAGGTGATGCTGTCCTCATTCTGTAGCCGATAATTAGTTGCGAAGTAGCTTCAACACCAAACTCTTAGCGGCACCAACAGATTCTTCCAACGTCATTCCCTTTCCCAGTCCCGCAGCCATCGCCGCAGACAAAATACATCCGGAGCCGTGAAGCTCAGCGCCTGCAATCCGCTTTTCTCGAAACACCGTCACCCGCCCGTGGTTATCCAACACATCAATCGCTTCGGAATTGTCGATTACGCCTTCATGCCGTCCCTCCGCCGTCCGCCTTCTACCTTCTGCGTTCTGCCTTTTGCTTTCTGCCTGCTGCGTTTTCAAATGTCCACCCTTGATGAGTACAGCGCGAGCGCCCATCTTGCGGATGATCGCGGCAGCGCGGCGCATGTCAGATTCTGATTCGATAGTTATCCCGGTTAGGCTCTCCGCTTCTGGAATATTGGGAGTTACGACACAAGCCAGAGGTAGCAATTGATTTATAAGCACGGAGAGCGCGTCTTCTTCCATCAACCGATAGCCTGAAGAAGAGATAATGATCGGATCAACAACTGGAGCGGGCAAAGCAGTTTCCCGAAAAAGACGCGCAACCTCCATCACTACTTCGCGCGTGGGCAACATTCCTGTTTTTGCGCATACAACTTTAAGACCGTCGAGCATCGGCTCGACCTGCGCGCGAACGGCCTCCGCAGTTTGGTGAATAGCCCCAAAAACTTTGTTTGAGTTCTGAAAGGTTATTGACGTGATCGCCGCGCGTGCTCGCAAACCCAAGGCCGCAAACGTTCTAACATCGGCAAGCAGGCCCGCTCCCCCTGTGGGGTCAAATCCTGCAATGGTCAAAGCTGTGGAAGGTTTGAGAAGCGACATTGTTAGAAACGACTCTTCATGGCAATTCGACGTATTGCCTCTGCGACATCTGCGACCGTGTCTGGTTGTTGCAACATCGTAATCGCCGCCACTCCTCGCGCACCGGCGGCAATACAGTCTCCAACGTTAATAAGGCTAACCCCACCAATCGCAAGAATGGGGAACGGTTCTAACTCTGAAGTGGCGCGCGCAAGCGCTGGCACACCCAGCGCGGACCCGTATGCTCGTTTGGAGGCAGTATCAAAAACAGGACCGAAGACCGCGAAGTCTGCGCCGCCTTGACGCGCAACGGTCGCTTCCTCGAGTGTGTGAGCAGAAACGCCGATCAGGAATTGGGCACCGAATGTCTGACGAACCACAGCTGTCCGTACGGACGACGTAGCCAGATGAACGCCAGCTGCCCCCGAGGCGGCGGCGACGTCAGACCGATCGTTAATTAGGAGCCTGGTAGCGCTTCCTTCGGTGATGCGGACACCAGCTGTTGCGAGCTCGTACAACACCCTTGCGCTCAAGTTCTTCTCACGAATTTGGACAAGATCGATTCGAGCTGCGACGGCTGAACGAATCAGCTGAAGAATGTTCAAAAAATCTTCAGTTGCCGGAGTTGTGTGGGCCGTTGTCTGCCCGCTCGTGATGAGGTAAATCGAGGCGTGCGGTGGTGGTGGGAACGGCATTCTCTTTAACACTATCGAGTGGATCGATATTCTGCTGAAGTGCGCGAACAGTCTGCCGGAAATGGAATATTTCCCAAAACGCGATTCCGATGTTTAGCAATCCGACGCCGGTCACCGCTCCGCGCATCCAACCTGAAGCAACTATAGTCTGCAGCGACTGCATGCCTGTTTTCCGCGCGGCGTACAGCAGAAAATAATTATTGCCCCAGTCGCTTAGTCCAAGCGTGCCCTGCGGAACCCACGGTAATAGCGTAAGCACAATGCCAATTTCAAGGCAGAGGATAATATAAAAGACGACGCTTAGTTTTGCGGACATGGGTGAAAAACAGTAAATCGTAAATGGTGAATAGTAAAACCCTGGATCCCTCTAAGCGTAAATCGCCCGGTTGTTTGTACTTTGAGCTTTGAGCTTTGAGCTTTGGTTCGTTTGCTTTAACCTCTTGAACTTATCTCTCACCGCCTCGCAATTTAGAGCAGAGCACAAAGTTCAAAGTTCCAAGTACAAAGATCCCCTCAGTATTTATGATTCACGATTTACTTCCTTTTTTTGCTCGCTCGCGCGGCGTTGCAGCGTCGAGAGTCGATCGCCGATATCCCGATAACTCACATCGACGCCATAGACTTCGGTGAACGCTGCGACTGCGCGGGTAACATCGCCCATCTGTTCATAAGCAGATCCAAGTTCGTATTGCAGCGCTTTCAATTCCTCGGGATTGCGGCCGGCAACCTCGAGTCCTTTCTTAAACCAAAGCACCGCAGCTTGAGGCATTCCCTTTTGAACGAAACAATGCCCGAGCAAGTTGCAACACTGGAAATATCGCGGAGTAGTATCGCTAGCTGAAGTCAATCCCGCCGCCAGCTGAAATTCGCGGATAGCCTCGTCGAGCAGGTCCATCTCCTTATACGCAGTCCCCATGTTGTAGTGTGTTTCAAAATCCTCGTTTGCCGGAGCGGTTTCACCTTCCGCCTCCAAGCGAAATTCTTCAAAAATCTCCGCCAGTCCGGAATCAATGCCACTTCCACCGGCCGGAGGCAAGGCGAAGGAGGCATTGGGCGAAACAACCGGGGAAACAGCCGGCGAATTGGCAATTTCGATGTCACCAAAGACGACGGCGACCGTTGCGTCAGTTTCACTTTCGATCTCTGAATTTGCGGGCGTTGGCTCGGGGGGAACTTCGAAACTCTGCGAGCTCGCACTTTGCATCGCTGACTCGAGTTTTTTTCGACGTGCATCGATGTCCGGATGAGCACCAAACTGGCGTTCCAGCAGTTCAAGCGTATCGACGCCGATATCGTAGTAACCCTGCGTGATATAAAAATCGACGCTCTCGAGTTCATGTCGCATCATGGCCTCGATGCTTGCAGGCTTCCCATCTGCCAACGGCGCGGCCGCTGTTCCGCCATTCTCATCAACAGACTCGATTCCAGCGGCAAACGGATCCGCCGCAACCACTGTGCTGGGGATTGCGGGCGAGTCTAGCTGTTCTTCGGGTTCATTGAGATCCGCAAAAGAAACCGCGGGGGAGGAAGCGTCACCGTCGTCGGCAACCGAATTCCATTCGAAATCGAAGGCCTCTGCCTTGGGCTCAGGCGCAGGTTCCGCTTCTGTTCCCTCAAGACTGAAACTCTCAAATGACGGCACGGCAGTACCGGATTCATCCATCAAGCTGGCGTTCTCAGTCAGTTCCTCCAGAGAGCCGCCGAGAATAGCCAGGCGCTCGAGGTAGCGTTGCTCTTCCGGGGCAAGACGGACCAGTTGCGTCAGCGCATAGCGTTCGTCCTCTGCGAGACCCAGAGCCTCCGCGGATTCTGCCAGCCGTTCGAGCACTCCACGGAGTTTATCCATGTCGCGCTGCCACCAATGAAGCCTGGCAAGTAATCGCAGCCCGCGCACATGCTCCGGATTGCGCGCCAGTAATTCATCGATCAGCTCTTGCACATCATTCTCTTCCCGTCCGGCAAGCATGGGTTCGATAACGCCGTCGAGAATGCGCGCGGCTTCATCTTCCTGGTCCAGCTTCAAATACAGCCGCGCAACGTCGATCTGACGGCGGTAGTGTGAGGCGTCCTGCGTCATCAAGAGGACGATGGCCCGCTCCGCACCGGGGGCGTCTTCTGCTTCGATGTAGGCTTGTGCCAGCATGGAAGTAAGCTCCTGATCCTCAGGCGTTTCCGCAATAGCTTTTTCGAGCAGTTCAGCCGCTTCGTCGGCAGTTCCCAGCGCGGTGTGCGCCGAAACAATTCCCTTCAGCACTTCCCTGGCATGCGGACGCAACTCAAATGACTTTGAATACGCTTCCAGAGACTTTTCAAACTGTGCGCTCTCGAAGAGACGGCGGGCGGCGTCACTAAACGCCCTCGCAGCATCTACCTCCATGTGCTCCTTGAGATAACCTTCCGCGAGCTTGAGCCTGACCTCGGTATTGTGAGGATCAAGGTCGGCAATGGTGTGAAGCACCTTCAGACTTTCCCGCGTTTGTCCGGCGCGGATGCAGGCATCGGCAACCACAAGATACTGAGCGCGTGCCTCAGCCATCAACCCCTGAGCTGAATAGAGGGCACCCAGTTCCTTTGCGATAACCGGATCGCGAGGCTTCAGCTTTTCGATCTTCCGGTACATCGCGATAGCTTTGAGTCTGAATTCCTTTTCACGATAGTGTTCGGCAATACGCAGGAAGCAAGTCGCCGCTTCCTCTTTCTCGCCGGCGCGCGCCAAAAGATCTCCCAACATGTTGAGAGTGGTGAGATCGTCAGGATCGTTCTTGATGATTTGACGATACTCTTTAATGGCCGCGCTGATCTTTCCCTGTGACAGAAATTTCTCAGCTGCCTTTATAACCTTAGCTTTTTCGAAAGCCATCAAGGGTATTATGTATCACCGAATATGGGAGCGGAGTCAAACGTGGGCGTGGATTTGTGGAACACGGGGGATCGACTGTAGTTCTTGTTGGCCGGCGTCTCTGAATAGAAAACGCTGCGAGCTACGCTAACATGCGTAAAATATTACTGTCAACGGAGTTGAGATTTTGCTAATGGGTCAGCCTGGCTCTAGTGGAGGCCCTTACAGAACCGAGCGCGATAGCGCCGGAAGTTGGAGTCTACTTTAGTGAAAATCTTAGGCCTACATGACCACTTTATTATTGAAGTTGCTTTTAGGATGCGGCGCACCGCGCTGGGTTCTGTCAATTCGGCTGCACTCTAAACCAACCTAAAGCTTGAATTCAGAAATGCATTTTTGAACGTGGATCACTCCGACACAACGCAACTCCCGCGCGTAACGGGCGCAACTTCGAAAAGAGATCAATGGTCGCGACGCGGCCAACAAATTGCTACGCTCGGGTTCATTCTCTATGCGGCCTTGGCTCCGCATTCTATAGCAGCCGCGGAAATCTCATTAGCAGTTGTCGGAGCCGGATGGCTCGTCCGGACATTTTCCAGCCGCAAAACCGGATTTCGCCGCACGCCATTTGACATCGCAATCTGGCTGTTTTTCCTCTCGACCGTAGCATCGTCGTTTCTTTCCGAAGAGCCGCGTATTAGTATCGCCAAGATCCAATCGACCTGCGTCTTCCTCCTCTTCTATCTCACCCAGGCAATCGTCACCAGGAAAACGGCTATCGTGCTGGCCGCCGTCATCATCAGTTCCGGAGCAGCCGGAACGCTTTACAGCATCTACGATATCGCGCATGGGCGCGGCGTGCTGGTAGATTTCGTCACGCCGGAGAGTCCGTTTCGGACACTTCCGGTGCGCGCGGGCGATGCTATCTGGCGAGTAGATGGACGACGAATTTATTCTGTCGCCGATCTCGACGAAGCAATCAGAAACTCGCCATCAGAAACTGAGCTCAGCGTCAGTATGATTTCAATGGGAGAACACATCGAACGCCGAGGGTTAGTCGTGACCGACGCGATCAGGAATCGGCCATCGCCTTCGGGAATCGTCGGAAATCGATCGACGCACCGTTTTCGCGCCTCAGGCTGGACGCGACACTACGAAACATATTCTGAGATTCTGCAGATTATCGCTCAACTTGCTCTCGGCCTCGCTCTCGCAAATTATAAAAATCATCGCGGGAACCTTCGCTTCAAGTTGGCATTCGCAGCGTTCGTCTTGCTCGCTCTCGGAATCGCCCTCACCGCCATGCGAACTGTTTTAGTTGCATTGGCCATCGGAGTTTTGGTGATGGTCGTACGGGCCTTGGGAAAACGAGGTCGACTAGTGACGCTCGCCGGTATCTGTCTCCTGCTCGGTTTTGGCGCGTTCGTCGTTTACCAAACGCGCGCGCAGAATGCGCTGTCGCTCGGGGACGCGAGTTCGTCGTTACGTGTTCAGGTCGCGCGTGTGGGCCTGTCACGGATCATGCTTCATCCATTATTCGGTCACGGCATGGATGCGATGCACGTCCATTGGCGCGAGTGGGGCTTCCCCGGCTCCGATATGCTTCACCTGCATTCGACGCCGCTGCAATTGGCCTTCGATCGCGGCTTGCCGGCGCTGGTCTTTTGGCTTTGGATCATGTGGATCTTTTGGCGCATCGCCTCGCGTGGGGAAAAGGCCTTGCGAGATTCCAGCGACTCGAACCGCTACGGCATCCTGCTCGGCGCTACCGGCGCAGTGGTGGGTTTCTTCGCAAGCTCACTCGTCAACTACAACCTCGGCGACGGCGAAGTGGCGCTGGTTTTTTGGTGGCTGATGGGAATCGTGGTGGTGTTGACGCGGGAAGAAGTTGCGTCCACCGCGTTAAAGCAAGCTTAATCAGACGAGACTGCGCTTACTGGGAACCGCGGCGTCCCGCCCGCTTTCGTTGAATGGCGCGTACTAGTAATTGAGTGACTCACCCTGGTGTTGACTTTGTCGCTGCCTGAGGCGGGCGGGACACCCGCGGTCCCAGTAAGAGCGGGCTTGGTAGAGGGTACGATAGCCAAAGGGAAATTGATCTGAACACTAAATCAATTAGCGGGATCTTAATCCTGTCAGTCTCATGTCTACTTGCGCCGTATAGTGTCGCAGCCCCGATGAGTTTTGTCTCCCTCACGTCTGTTAGGCGTCCGCCCACGGCGACGACTGTTCAAAGTCGCATGCGTAAGCGGCCACTACGCAAGCCCGACGTTATCTATTATCCAACGCCTCCCGAGACCGTCGCCGAAATGTTACGCATGGCAAACATCAAGAAAGGAGATGTCCTCTACGACCTCGGAAGCGGTGATGGTCGCATTCCAATTGCGGCCGCGAAAGAGTATGGCATTCGCGCTGTAGGCATTGAAATCGATCCGAAACTGGTAACAGAGGCAGATGAGATCGCGCGGCAAGCGGGGGTTTCGCAATTAGTCCATTTCCGCAATGAAGACATGTTTCATATCAATCTCCGCGAAGCAACCGTCGTTACTCTCTATCTCTCGGAGAAGTTGAACGTATTGCTCCGACCAAAACTGCTGAATGAACTTCGTCCCGGCTCGCGAATTTTGTCTCACGATTTTCGTATGGGTGATTGGAAGCCGGAACAAACCGTTCGCGTGCCCTGGGGCAAGCTTTATCGCACAGTCTATTTATGGAAGGTACCTGCGAAGTCACGCGTAGTGCAGAAACGGAAGCACAGCTAGCGATTTAAATCACGTCGGCGAAGTTTCGACGGCTCTTCGCAAACCACCAGTAACCGAATACAAAAATAATCACAGCCAGGATTGTGAAATAAAGAAGACTCCACCAGTCAGGCGCGAGACCTTCGAGGAAGATGCGGCGATAGCTGCGCACCAGCGACGTGAAGGGATTGGCGTTGATGAAAGGGCGATAGCGCTCCGGCACAATCGATTCCGGATAGATTATCGGCGTCAGATACATCCAGGCCATCAGTACAAGCGTGATGCCCTGTGCAATGTCGCGCCAGAAAACTCCGAGCGAAGCAACCAACCAGGCAGCTCCAAGCGTGAAAAGCAACTGCGGAATAAGCAGTGCAGGTAACCAAAGAATGGTGGGGTGCAATTGATTCTGGACAATGACCGTGGCAACTATCAAAGCAAACAACCCGAACATTTGGTTAGCCAGCGCCGAGAGCGCTTGCGCTACCGGTAATGTTTCCAGTGGAAACACGACACGCTTCACTAAGTTTGCATGGGTAACAATGGTAGTCGACGAACTCTGCAGTGTTTCCTGAAACATGGTCCAGGGAAGCAGCCCGCAGAAAAGGTAAAGCGCATAGTCCCATGGTGTACCGCGCAGGCCGAAGCGCGCATTGAAAATGCCGGCAAAAACAAAAGTGAAAATTGCGATCATCACGACAGGAGTGATGATGGCCCAGACAATCCCCAGGACTGAGCCCTTATAACGGGCCACCAAGTCCCGCCGCGCCAGCGAGAGGATGAGTTCCAACCGACCGGGAAGTTGCCAGAGCGGTTGCCAGACTGCGCGTCGTGCTGTTTGGGCTGAAATCATTTAAGAGCGGTGAATGATAAATGGTGAATATTAACAGAGCTTGGGCTCAGGTCTTTGGCCTTAGGTCTTTGGTCTTTGGTTTTTGGTTTTTGGTCTTTGCTTATTGGTTTCTTGAAAATGGAGAAGGTCCAGGAGTCTAACTTAAGAACAAAAAATCAAAGACCAAAACCCTAAGACTAAAGACCAAAGTTCAAAATACAAAGTTCAAAGCTCATTTTTGAATCCGTCCAAATCCACGCCAACTAT
>DATLBQ010000407.1:0-10871 GCA_035526805.1 Pyrinomonadaceae bacterium | reverse complement strand
GTCGAACATGCTGAAGCCGGCCCTCGCGCGCGGAGAACTGCGCTGTGTCGGTGCGACCACGCTCAATGAGTACAAGAAATATATTGAAAAGGACGCCGCGCTCGAACGCCGTTTCCAACAGGTATATGTGGGAGAGCCTACTGTCGAAGACACAATTGCAATCCTGCGTGGTCTTAAAGAGCGTTACGAAGTTCATCATGGTGTGCGGATCAAGGATTCAGCGATAGTCGCGGCCGCTACACTTTCAAACCGTTACATCACCGATCGATTTCTGCCTGACAAAGCAATTGATCTGATCGATGAGGCGGCTTCGCGTCTTAGAATTGAGATTGATTCATTGCCGCAGGAAATCGATCAGCTAGAGCGTGAAATCCTGCAGTTGGAAATTGAACGACAGGCATTGCAGCGTGAAGAAGACGAAAGGTCGAAGGCGCGCTTGCAGGAGATTGAACAGCGAATCGCCGATCTGCGGGAGAAGTCGTCGGGCATGAAAGCAAAATGGCAATCGGAAAAAGAAGCCATCGAGCGCATGCGAAAAGCCAAGGCTGAGCTGGAACAACTGAAACTGCAACTTGATCAAGTGCGCAACGCGGGCGATCTGGCGCGTGCGTCTGAAATTCAGTATGGACAGATTCCGGAGCTTGAACGGCGTCTGGCGGCGGAGCAGGAAAAGCTTGCGCAATTGCAGGCAGACGGCGTAATGCTCAAGGAAGAGGTTGACGAGGAAGACGTCGCGGAAGTGGTAGCGAAATGGACGGGGATTCCAGTCTCAAAAATGCTCGAGGGCGAAGTGCAGAAGCTCGTCACAATGGAAGATCGTCTCAGCAAGCGCGTGATCGGACAGGGGGAAGCTTTGAAGGCAGTTGCCGACGCAGTCCGTCGAGCGCGCGCCGGACTTCAGGATCCTAACCGCCCGATCGGCTCGTTTATTTTTCTTGGTCCAACCGGTGTGGGCAAAACGGAGACAGCACGAGCGCTGGCTGAATTTTTGTTTGACGACGAGCATGCCATGATTCGACTGGACATGTCGGAGTACATGGAGAAACACGCGGTGGCGCGAATGATCGGCGCGCCTCCCGGCTACGTCGGCTACGAGGAGGGCGGTCAACTGACGGAAGCCATTCGCCGCCGGCCTTACGCCGTGGTGCTGTTTGACGAAATCGAAAAAGCACACCCCGACGTCTTTAATGTCCTGTTGCAGATTCTCGATGACGGACGTCTGACTGATGCCAAGGGTCGCACGGTCGACTTCAAGAATACTGTTTTGATTATGACTTCAAATCTCGGCTCACGAGCGATTCAGGATGCCGATGGCGACGAGCGAGAAGTGCGTGACGAAATATTGCAGGAGCTGCGTGCACACTTCAAACCGGAATTCCTTAATCGCATCGACGACATCGTGATCTTCCACCAGCTGTCACGTGAGCAGATTGGCCAGATCATAGATGTGCAGCTCGAGCGGCTGCGTGCAATGTTGGCTGAACGAAACGTGCAGTTAGTATTGGACGAATCTGCGCGTAAATTGTTGGCGCGCGAAGGTTACGATCCAAACTATGGTGCCCGACCATTGAAGCGCGCAATTCAGACGTTGATCCAGAATCCGCTGGCGGTAAAGTTATTGAGCGGAGAGATTCTGCCGGGCCAAACGGTGAAAGTTTCGGCAAATGCCGATCAGATGGAGCTCAAGACAGAAGCAGCAGCGGCAGCGGCTTAATTTGGAGTGCGCTGACCTTTCGCCGCTTTCGTTTTGGGCGGCCTGTCGCCCAAGTCTAACGATAACCAGAGCGCTGACAGGTCAGCGCACTCCAAGGAGTTGTGATGGCACGATGGAATCCCTTGCACGACCTGGTGTCTTTGCAAGATCGAATGAACCAGCTATTTGAAGACGCGTCCCAACGACGCGCGAGTGAGGCCAACCCGAGCGATGAAGTTGAAGGGTCTGACTGGTATCCGGCAGCCGATGTTTACGAAGACGATGTTGAATACACGATAGCGCTTGATCTGCCGGGAATAGATCGCGCAGCGCTTGATATCAGCATTGAGGAAAACAAACTTGCCATACGAGGAATTCGGGCAGCGTTGGACGCGGTGCCGCATCGCGCCGAATGTCCCAGAGGCAAGTTCGTTCGGTCGTTCACCGTCCCGGCCTCAATCGAGCAAGACAGTATCAGGGCTGACTACAAGGATGGCGTTCTGCAGGTTCACCTTCCCAAACGCGCTGAGCGAAAGGCGCAGCGCGTTGAGATCAACATTTCTTAAGCAGTAAAAGTTAGCGTGTGCGGGGCTTACAGATGGGGACACTTGAATCGACCCAGCAGCTACTGCAAAGTGGTACTGACAGAGCAGAAGAATTCCATGGCCAGAGATTTTTTCAGTAGAGATCACAAAAACAGACGAGACGACGAAGGTGAGATCCGCGTGACGGACCGGCGCCGCATTCTATTGAACGATGACGATGCCTCTGATCGTCAGGATGAAGTCGAGGCTCCGAACCTGAAACCAAGCTACGTGGAGGAGCTCGAGGCGCGCACCCGAGCCGCTGAGCAGAAGACCCTGGAAGTACAGTCGCGTTTCGAGCAGTTGCGGAAACAATTGCAGGCGGAGACTGATGAAACGCGACAGCGCTTAAACCGCGCGGCCGACGAGCGCGCGCTGCGTGAGAAAGCTGATTTCATAGCCGGCTTGTTACCCGTGCTCGATAATCTTCAACGCGCCACCGAAGCGGCGGACACGGGCGGCTCGCCGCAAGTAATTGCCGAGGGAATACGCAGAACGGCGTCGAGTCTTGAAAACGCACTAGCCGCGGCTGGTGTCGAACCAGTAGATGCTGTTGGTGAAACATTTGATCCGGAGTTGCATGAAGCTATTGAGACTGCTGAGGTCAACCCCGAAGACGAAGGAAGGGTTATTGCGCAACACACGCGCGGTTACAAGATCGGTGAGCGTCTGTTGCGGCCAGCGCGTGTTAAAGTTGGACGCTATTCGCCGAAAGCAAACAAGCTGGAGAAGTAGTTCTGGTGTAAAGCAAACTGTTAGTTTGCGATGGTTGCGCTTTATCAACCGCCACGCAAACTAACAGTTTGCTTTACAAAGAAGCTAAAGGAGAATAAGAGTGGCTGCAAAAGAGTTGAAGTTTCGGGAGGAAGCGCGCAGCGCCATGCTGAAAGGTGTGGACACGCTGGCGAATGCCGTACGGGTAACACTTGGGCCGAAAGGCCGCAACGTGGTACTTGGGAAGAAGTATGGTTCGCCGGTGATAACGAAAGACGGCGTTACCGTTGCCAAAGAAATCGAGTTGAAAGACAAATATGAAAATATGGGCGCGCAGATGGTGCGCGAAGTTGCCGTCAGGACTAACGACACGGCGGGCGACGGCACCACCACAGCTACGGTCCTGGCCCAGGCTATCTTCCGTAAGGGCGTAAAAAACGTGACCGCCGGCGCCAACCCGATGTCGTTGCAACGCGGCATACAGTTGGCTACCGAGGCCGTGGTGGCTGAGCTGCAACGAACTTCCAAGAAAGTGAAAAACAACGAAGATCTTATGAACGTTGCCAGCGTATCTGCAAACAATGATCGCGAAATTGGCAAGCTTATCGCAGCGGCCATGGAAAAGGTTGGCAAAGACGGCGTTGTTACCGTTGAAGAGGCGAAAGGACTGCAGACTGAGTTGGAAATCGTGGAAGGAATGCAGTTTGATCGAGGATATTTATCGCCTTACTTCGTCACCAATCCGGATCGCATGCAATGTATCCTCGACGAACCACTGATTCTTCTGCATGAGAAAAAGATTGCCGCCATGCGCGACCTCCTGCCAATACTCGAACAAGCCGCAGGCGGCGGTCGTCCGCTATTGATCATCGCGGAAGACATTGAAGGAGATGCGCTGGCAACGCTGGTAGTTAACAAACTGCGCGGCACCATAAAAGTTTGCGCCGTGAAAGCGCCTGCTTTCGGGGATCGGCGGAAGGCCATCCTGGAAGATTTAGCAATTCTGACGGGGGCGCGGGTGATAACCGAAGAGCTCGGCGTCAAACTTGAAAACGTTGAAGTCGCCGATTTGGGGACTGCCAAGCGCGTGATCATCGACAAAGACGATACGACTATTGTCGAAGGTGGCGGCGAGCGAAAAGCGATTCAAGGTCGAGTGGCGATGATCAGAAAGCAGATTGAAGAGACGACCTCCGACTACGATCGCGAAAAGCTGCAGGAGCGGCTTGCTAAACTTGCCGGAGGCGTCGCAGTGGTTAAGGTAGGAGCGGCAACCGAAACTGCAATGAAGGAAATCAAAACGCGAGTCGAAGATGCCCTTAATGCCACCAGGGCCGCGGCGCAGGAAGGGACGGTCGTTGGCGGAGGTACAGCCCTACTGCGCGCCGGGCAGGTGCTCGATAAATTAACCGACGATGATGACGATGTGTTGACAGGTATTAAGATTGTCAGGCGCGCCTTGGAAGAACCGCTGCGGCGCATCGCCGAAAATGCGGGACTAGACGGCGCGGTGGTCGCAGGTCGAGTTGAACAGTTGAAAGGCTCCAAAGGATTCAACGCCGCCACCGGTGAATACGAAGACTTGCTTGCGGCTGGAATACTCGATCCAACCAAGGTGGTGCGCACGGCGCTCCAAAATGCGGCGTCCATCGCCGGACTACTGTTGACGACCGACGCCGCGGTTACGGATGCCCCTGAACCGAAGAAAGCGGCTCCATCTATGCCTGGCGGCAGTGAAGATTATGACTACTAAGGGGATTGGCTTGAGTAAAAGCCTGGCTAATTACCGCGGCGTCCCGCTGGCTTTCGTCGATGGATTCAGCCAGCGGTGGATGCGTAACCCAGTCTTGAGTGATTACGTAGCTTGAGGCGGGCGGGGCGCCCGCGGTCCCAGTCTAGATCGGCTGGCCGAATATTTGCCTGAAGCGGGACGTGAGATTTCCGTTGCATCGAAACGCAACGGCGAATATGCTCGCGACATCCAACAGATGGGTTGGATGAGATTTTTGAAACGGTTCGCCTCAGTGACGACGAATTGCTGTCACAAAATCGTGCACCGCGCGGTTAATGGGTTCGGTGAAAGTAACAGGTTAAGAAAATGGTCGATTTAGGTTCTTACAAAGACAAATTTAGCGAAAGTGGTCAACGCATACTGGATCATGCGCTCAGCGAGTCGCGCCAACGCGATCAGAATTTCGTATCGGTCGAGCATATTCTGCAGGCCCTGATGCATGAAGAGCCAGACATGTTTAACTCCACGATGCGCGAGCTTTCACTGGATCCCATCATCGTCAAGATCGCGATCGATAAGCGACTTGACGGCAGCCGCCAGCAGCACGTTGGCAAAGGTTTCCGCATCTCACCGGACACAACGGATCTTTTCAAGCGCGCCATGGAACGCGCCCGCGGACAGGGTCGCAAGACAATAGAGGCTACCGACATTTTTTCCGCGCTCACCAACCACGACAGTCTGTTCGTTGAGGTGCTAAAAAACATGGGCGCAAATCCTGACGCGGTAACCGAGAATGTCCAGGCCCAGGTGTCGAAGCGTGAGCGCGAAGAAGAACAATACCGAAAGAAGTTTGAGTTACCTCCATACCTTAAGCATTTCGGAGTTTCTCTCAATCGCCTGGCGCGCACCGATAAGATCGCGCCTACGATTGGCCGGGAAAAAGAAATTCAGCAGATGGTTGAAATCCTCTGCCACCGTGAACGCGCAAACTCGCCAATGCTGGTAGGCGAGCCAGGTGTCGGCAAGACTGCGGTAGTGGAAGGTCTCGCACGCCTGATCGAAATGGAGCCTGACAAAGTTCCTGCGCGCTTGCGTGGTACGCACGTGGTCCAGTTGCAAATGGGCGGCATCGTGGCGGGCACAATGTTGCGCGGAATGTTTGAAGAGAGAATCAAAGGCATCATCGACGAGGTGAAGGAACGCGACAACCTGATTCTCTTCATCGATGAGGCGCATACCATCATGGGTGCCGGCGCTGCGCTCGGTACCTCTTCGGACGCCGCTAACATGTTTAAGTCGGCGTTGGCTCGCGGCGATTTGCGCATCATCGGCGCCACTACTCTATCTGAGTATAAAGAATACATCTCGGAAGACGAGGCGCTCGCGCGACGTTTCCGGCTGGTGAAAGTCGTCGAGCCAACCATCAATGAAACTCGCGAAATCCTTTTGGGTTTGCGTCCGCGGCTGGAGCGAAATTATTCGGTCAAGATTTCGGATGAGGCCATCAACATCGCGTTGGAAATGGCGCCAAAGTACATCCGCAACCTGCACCTTCCGGACAAAGCTATCGGCTGGCTCGACACTGCTGCGGTAAAAGTTGAAATCAACGAGCCGCAAACGATGGTAGTGAAGCCGGAGCATGTGATCGACGTGATCTCGCAGGAGTCGCGCATTCCGCGCGATATGATTTTCCGCGACACCAGCGATCGCTTCTCGATGACTGAAGTAATGCTTTCGCAGCGCGTTATCGGGCAGAAGCCAGCCATTAAATCCGTGGCCCAACGACTGAGGTTGAATAAAGGACCGCTGAAAGAATCGCACTACAAACCAGACGGCGTCTTGCTCTTTCTGGGCCCCACGGGTGTCGGCAAAACTGAGCTCGCAAAGGCCGTTGCCGAATTCATGTTTGGCGATGAAGAGAAGATGGTGCGCATCGACATGTCTGAATACAGTGACGGAACGGTGAGCATCGAGAAGCTGATTGGCATGCCGCGCGGCATAGTCGGCTCGGAACGAGGCGGCATCTTGACGGAACAGCTGCGCGAGAACCCGTATACCGTGCTGTTGCTCGACGAAGTTGAGAAGGCGTCGCCTTATTTGATGAACTTGTTCCTGCAGGCGTTTGACGAAGGCTGGTTGACTGACGGCCGTGGCAAGAAGGTTTATTTGTCAGACGCGATCGTGATCATGACTTCTAACCTCGGCTCTGACAGCTTCAAGAAGTTTGAGAAGCCGCTTGGGTTTGGCACCAAGACCGCGCAGGATTTCCGCATAGTTAAAAACGAAGTGATGAAGGCCGCGGAAACACGCTTCTCGCCGGAGTTTCGGAATCGCATCGACGAGATCATTGTCTTTGCGCCGCTGACGATGGACGAGGTCCGTCAGATCGCCGAACTTTATTTGAACAAGCTGCAACGGCAGATGAAGCGGCAAGGCAAGGAGGTCAGCGTTACGGAGCCGGCACTCAATCTCCTGACCGAAAAGGGATTCAACACGAAGTATGGTGCGAGATTTTTGAAGCGCCACATCGACGAGAAAGTGAAGCTTCCCTTAACTGCGTTGTGGAAGAATGCGACGAATTTCGTCGTCGATGTTGAAGATGACGACATCGTCGTGAAGCCAGTGGCTGGCACCAACGCAAGTTTGAATTAAGCCGCCTGTTTGTTGAAAAGCCGGACGGGTCCGGTTTTGTATAGTGAGTCTAACAAGGGCTTCAAGGTAATTTATTGAAGCCCTTTTTCCATGGGCCGGATGTTTAGGTAATATTGTCGACTTCGCACAAAAAAGGCTTCCCTGTATCAGAACCGGAAGCGGTAACGACCGGGCAGAGAGGCAACGGAGTAGGGGAAGCATTAAACATCGCAGTAATTTACTTTATTTCGAGTTGAACATCGGGCCGGTCGCTACCAGCACCCCACGCGGGCTGCCCGCGCGGGGACCCCGCTACTGCTTCCGGTTCTGATACGGCCTCTCCAATTCGTTAATTTACTTTTTGTGCGTATGAAAATTCGATTTAATAAAATGACAGATTCAATCCCTCGCTTGCCAGCTATTGTCCCGTTTCTTCTCTTGCTATTTTGTGTGGAAGTATTTGCGCAGAAAGAGCAAGCGGCCAAGCCGTCGCCTGAAAATACAGCCAAGGCTGAAGCAATTCTCAATCGCGCGATTGAAGTCGTGGGGGGCGACGCGTATTTGAAAATCAAAACGGTGATTGGTCGCGGCTTCTTCACCACTTTTCAGGACGGCATGTCGCAGATTCCCGCAAGGTTTGTCGATTACATTTCATACCCCGACAAGGAGCGCACTGAATTTACCGGCGACGGAATTCGCACTATCCAGACGAACACCGGCGAAACTGGCTGGCTCTACGACGGGGCTACCAAAACCTTAAGCGACATGAAGGGCGAGCAGATTAAGTCTTTCACCCGAAGCATGCGTACCAGCGTCGAAAATGTTCTTCGCGGCTGGTGGAAAAAAGAGAACGCAACGCTTAGCTATGTGGGGCGGCGTGAGGCCGGACTTGCCAGACGCAACGAAACTGTTCGCGTCACCTATCCTGACGGGTTCTGGGTTGAGTACGAATTTGCGGCTAAAGAAGGCCTGCCGGCGAGAGTGATTTACAAGACAACCAGGACCAGGGCCGACTCAGATGAGACCGAAGAGGTACCCGAAGAAGACCGTTTGGCGAAGCCGATCACAATAACAGGCATCACCGCACCCTGGGTGATCGATCACTTTATCAAGGGCATCCAAACGAGTCGCATTGGCTACGAATCGATCGAATACAACGCTCTCCTGGCCGACTCCCTCTTCGCAAAGCCTGCGAATATCAAGGCTTTGAAGTAATGGGTAACGCAAACTGTTAGTTTTGCGTTACGAAGTGCCGCATTCACTACCGATGAAATCCAGGCTTATTTCGTTACTGCTGATCTTGTTGATGTACGGCGCGCGCGGGCCCGTTGTCTCTGCGCAAACCCGCTCCGATCAGGATGACGACGTGATACGCGTCGACGCAGATCTCACTAACCTGTTTTTTACCGCCACGAATAAACAGAAAGCCTTTGTAACGACGCTCGCGGAAGACGACCTGCGCCTAACGGAAGATGGCGTGCCGCAAAAGATTGTGACTTTTCAACGTGAGACTGATCGACCACTCGCGATCGCCTTCCTGATCGATATAAGCATTTCTGAAGAGCATACTCTGCCGCAGGAAAAGGCCGCCGCGCGCACCTTCATCGAAAGCGTGATCCAATCCAACAAAGATCAGGCGGCAATCATTCCCTTTACGGGTTCGGCGTTTCTCGAACAGGGGTTGACGCGTGACGTTTTCAAAATCTACCGCGCGCTCGAGCGAGTGGAAGTTGCCGCGCCCGCATATCTCGGCTCCGGCCCACCGATCAGCGGCATAGTTTCGGGGCCGGGTATGAAGGCGCCGCCGCGGGAAGGGACCACTGCAATCTGGGACGCGATCGCTCTGACCGCAAACGAGGTCCTGGCGCGAAATATTGATCAGCCGCTAACCAGTCGTGTCACGCCGCGTTCGCTCGCTCATCGCGATGAAGCGAAAGCGGCTCAGAATCAAAGACGCCGCGCGATCATCCTGCTCACCGATGGGCATGACACTGCCAGCCGCGTGACGCGCAGCGAGGCGATTAAGCGGGCACTCGACGCCGAGACTGTGATCTACGCAATTGGCATCGGCGACAACAAGTATGAAGGAGTAGATCGCGACGCGGTAAACGCGGTGGCAACGGCCACTGGCGGTCGAGCGTTTTTTCCGAAGCGAGAAACGGACTTGAAAAATGCTTTTGCCGAGATTGAGCAGGAACTTCGTTCACAGTATCTGATCGCGTATTCGTCAACGAATAAGAATCGCGACGGCGGCTATCGGGAGATGCGACTCGAGGTTACTAACCCGGGCTTGCAAAAAGAACAGCTGAAGCTGCGTCATCGCCCCGGTTACTTCGCAAAATCCACACGAGCGGGTGCGAATTAGAGTACCCGCACAGAATTACTAATTCCATTTCGGCAGTGCGTCGTCCTCGCCTCGGAGAGGCGAAATGTTTATAGATTCAATGGGAGTTTTTGACTTCGCTCTGGAGCGAGGTGTCTATCGTGCTGCTCGTTTCGAGTTCGGACGCGCACTGTTCAGTAGCCTTGCCGTTGCTGCATGCGCTTGAGTTTCTTTGTTCGCTTTTTCTTTACGCGGCGCGGACGCCGAGGAGCTATGGCTCCGGGAGTGGAATCACTTACGCTCGTTGTTTCAACAGGCGTGGTAGTGATTGGCTGGGCGCTCTGTCGATACGCATCCGCCTCGGCCTTTGCGATCGCTGTTTCCAAACGACTGTGACTCGTAGCGAGTAAATCAAGCTGCTTCTGCACGCCGTTTCGTTCGATCTCCAACTGCCGCCGTCGTTGTTCTCGTAAATCTTCCGGACGCGTACTCCCGACACCTGCCAAAGCGTTTTCTATATTTTCCGGCTTCAGTTTTTCTTCCAGCTCTTGCAGGTGCGTTTGCAACCCCGCTTGTTTCGTCTCAACTTCGCTGAGTTGCGCACGGAGATTCGCTGCTTTTTCCTGCGCACTGTTTTGGGGCTGAGTATTCGGAACAGAAGCGACGACTACGGCACTCATCATTAATGCAGAGAGAACTTTCAGCGTCAGATATCGCATGCGATCATTTTAGCGCTGACGTCCTCTGTTAAGGGAGCAGTAACGGAAATAGAACAGAAACTCCAAGAGGTCTACAACGAAAAGTTAAAGAACATTCGCGCACGGACGGCACAGCCGCAAGGATTTTAGGTGTGAGCACCATGCATCCCGCGCTCAAGGCTTCGGCGGTCCCAACCGGCGAGATTGGCGCCGGCTTCGTAGGTAGTCTGACAGAAATCCATGAGTGTTTGTTCCGGTGAGCCGGACTGCCGTACATCGTCGTACATGAGGAAAAATTCTTTCATCTCCGAGTTGTAAAATGTTTGAGCAGGAAGGATCCTTCCCTGGTTTACGGTGTCGGCCAAACCCGCAGGTTCCGGAGTGGTGTAGGAATAGAACGCCGCTTCCATATCTTTGTTACCGGGCCACCAGCCGTGGCTGATCACTTCATGCGAATAAGCTTCGCGCGTGATCACATCGGCGCCCTCGCGTGGCG
>DATLBQ010000406.1:0-8113 GCA_035526805.1 Pyrinomonadaceae bacterium | reverse complement strand
AATGAAAAATGTGAAATGAGAAATGGAAAATTCTGCTTTCATTTGGCGCTGAATGCCACGCACGATCACTCGCCAACGTGCCAGCACACTCCAGCGAGGTCAATAAAGTTAACCTCGCGTCACCAGGGAAAATCCTTCGGTGGACTAATGCGCAGACCTGAATATTTCACTTGCAGCTCCTTCCGAGATACCGCTTCCCACCAAACGTCAAGGTCCGGCACATTGATGCGGATCATGAAGTTGCTCGCAAATGTTTCGTTGTCAAACTTCTGCAGAATAAACTGCGCGTTACCGTTGCGGAACCCCGCGTAGCCGTCATTTTCCCAAACTTCCTCAAACCCCAGCTCAGCAAACAATCGCCGGCTTGCGTCGTAGTCCCTGCCGCTTGGCACGAAGGGCAGCAAAGCCACGGCCTTCAGATCCGACATGATCAAAATTCCTCCCATCTATGTGCTTGCTATGAATTTGTCTGTTATGTCCCGTCCCTCATAAGTACTAGCGGGCGGAAAGCTGAATTTTGCTTACGTTATGCTGAGTCATTGACGGGTAAAGCACAAACGGCAACAGACCCTTTGATTGCTTCAATCACCATTACCGCGTAAAGTGTAACAACATCCTCAGAACGCCTTTGTTTTTTGGAGTTCAACACTCGCCATCGGGAGTTGCTTAGTCAACACCTCCTTGTGCCGTCTGCTGTGTCTAAAACACGCGACTGAGGGAGGAACCGATGCAAACTTTCGCCAATACTGCGACAGAGAACCATCTGCTTGCCAGCTTGCCCGAAGAAGACTATCAACGTCTCCTACCCCACTTGGAACCGCTCAGCCTGGAAAATGCGGCAGTGCTGTATGAAATCGAAGAGCCGATCAATTACTTCTACTTTCCTTTGGACGCGGTAATCTCTCTCGTTACGCAGATGGAGGACGGAAGGATTATCGAGGTCGCTCTGGTGGGCAATGAAGGCGTGACCGGTCTGGCTGCGGTGCTGGGGCAGAAGGTTTCGGCTGAGCGGGCCATAGTGCAAATACCAAACGGGGGCGTACGAATAAAGGCTGCTATCGTCCTTGAGGAATTCAAGCGCCACGGAAAGTTGCACGACGTTTTCCTGAAGTATGCCAATTCTTTAATGCGCCAGATTGCCCAGACCGCTGCTTGCAACGCTTCCCACACCGTTGAAGAACGCCTTTCGCGCTGGTTGTTGATGTGCCACGATCGCGTCAACTCTGACGAGTTAAACCTGACACAGGAGTTTATTGCAGAGATGCTGGGAACGAGGCGGGCTACCGTAAACGTCGCGGCAGTTAATCTACAATCAGCCGGTCTAATCAAGTACAACCGCGGTCGTATAAGAATTGTTGATCTTCCGGGACTAGCAGGATTTGCTTGTGAGTGTTACGAGGCGGTGAAAAAGGAATTTGCCTAGACTGAAATCACAATCGCACATTTGCAGTCAGCAATTCCGTGACTGCGCTACAAAACACCCGCGTATCCACGGGCTTCACCAGATACTTTTGCGCCCCCGCCAATAACGCTTCATCTTTGTCCTGTTCGTAAGCCCTCGCAGAATAGAAAAGAATCGGAGTGGAATCGTCTCTTTGTCGGATACGCTTGCAGAGTTCTGTACCCGTGCCGTCCGTCAGCATAGAATCGAGCACGAAGAGATCAAAATTCGCGGACTCGGCCAGTGAAAGAGCCCCGGCCACGCTGGTGGTTGTGACTACGTCGTGATTCAACTGATTGAGGACCAGGACCATGAGATCGCTGGTATCTTCATGATCTTCAACTAGCAGGATTTTGCTTTTATATTGCATGGCTGGGGTATTCGAAATCGCCCTGCTTTCAAAGGGTTCCGCTACAAGGATTGCTGCCTTTGTTAATCCACCCGCGGAATTCTTGATCACCGTTGAGAAAAAAGCCGAGGCTGTCGATCTGTTCTCTTCGTTGGAAAGGATGCGATTTCCGTTGGCCAGTCAAATTTATCGGGAGCGTGAACGTTAGACGTCCCCCGCCTCCCTCTCTGTCCGATACCGATCATAAATCGTCCTCTCTTGCCTCTCATTCAACACCGCTATCCGTTGAGGAATCCCCTACTCGTCATAGCATGTTTCCTGCTAACTAACGGACTGGCTCAACAAATAAAGGCGAAGGGCACGGTCCTGCCGTGCCCTTCAAAATGAACCATCAACCGACCGTTACCAAATCGATCGGAGGCGGTGGTGAATTACGGCTTCGCGGTCGAAGACGTAGCACTCTGGCTCATGCCGCGATTGAGCAGCATTCGAACTTCCACACGCCGATTCTGTGCGCGTCCCGAAGGCGTGGTATTGTCCGCTACCGCTTCGGTTTTGCCGAATCCCATCGGCGTCACAAAACGCCGCAGTGGAATTTTGTGATTCACTGCCAGATACTGCACTACGGCCTCCGCACGCGCGCGGCTCAAGCGAAAATTCTTGGTTTCGCTGCCCGTCGCATCCGTATGTCCCGCAACCTCTATGGTATACGCTTTAGCGTTCGCGACTTTTGCAGCGAAGTCGTCGAGCTGTTGCTTCGCTTCAGGTGATAGCACAGCACTGTTCACCCTAAAAGTTACTGCCACATTTTCCTGTACATCCACTTCATCGAGATTATCAATGCGTGTGTTAGCCGCGGCAGCTTCCGTTCTTGCCTCCGCCGCAACAGCGTATAACTCGTCCATCTGTCCGGCCATGCGCTGTTGATTTTCCTCAACCGGAGTGACTCGGGTGTCGGAAGTAATTGCGGCCCGCATGTCTGACTCGTCAAACCTGATCTTCTCGGCCACTAATTGGCCCTGCGAATCGCCGCGACCTTCAACTTCAACAATCAATCCGCGCAGAATGTCCGTCACCGGATACTTCTTGCCGCTGCGCAGAAAGCCACCATGAGTTTTGACGCTGGTGCGATCCGTTATTAGCACCTGGTAATCGGTGCGATTGCGGTCGCGTATCCTGAACTGGTCGCCCTCGCGCGCGATCACTACGCCTTTAAACTTCAGCTTGGCGCCGTTGGGTATGGATTGTATGGTTCGATTTGCAGTGGTTTGATTGACTTGGGTTGTTGTAGTTTGTGCGGAAACCAACGGGGTTAGCGCCAAGATTAATGCCAGACAGCAGATTGTTTTGTTCAGTCGAAACTTGGTAGCGGAATTAGTCCTCATATTTCACTCCTTGATAGTCGAGATTCCTTATTTTCCGGGTAGCACCAAAGGCGAGCCCGGGGTCGAGGGGAAAGCGAACCAGCAATTGTTCCCTATTACGGGCGCAATTTTGTTGCAAACGAACGATGCTTACGTGGCAATTAAGGGGCAGGCGTTCTTTTAGAGCAAATTGTCCGTTTGATGGTTCTCGTGTCCGCGAATTCGGGTTTCAGTTCACTCTTCCCGGCCTTGAAAGGCCGGGCTAAATTCATGCTGACGCTACCCGTCGGAAAAACAATTGCTTATTGAGTAACAGTAAACTTAATGTCGTCGGAGCTTTCAGCGAGTTTGACGTCATTGCCGTTATACGCCTCAACCGTGATCCTGTACTCACCGCGGGAGAGCGGTTTTTCCAGAACATATGACGTCCCATCTACTCGCTTGTTGATGTAGTCATATTCTGTCGTGGCGCCGGTGTCGGTGTCGGCATGAATGCTAAATTTGTAATAAGCAGCATCGGGATAAGCATCCCATTTGACCTCGATGTTGGCCCCGCCAATTTTTGATCCGGCTTTAGGCGACACCAGTTTGAGATCGCTTTTGAAAAGGTTTGTATCAGGCGCGAAGAAAGTCTGGTCCGCATCAATCTTATATTTTGCTGAACCGACAAATCCCGAAGTCGCAAACACGTAGTATGGAGTGTTAAAAACTCTCGCCGTCAATCCTTCATAAATGCCGGGCGCCACATTCTTAATTACGTATTCGCCATTGGCATCAGTTTTTGCGGTAAACGTCTCTCCTCCGCAGCCGCCGACATACCGACTGAAGGTAGCGCATAACTTTACTTCGATGTCCGCCGCCGGCTTTTCGTTATAGAACACCTTGCCCTGAACATTAGCCTTACCCGCCTCGGGTTTTTCCCTTTCAACGCCGGTGGCCGAATGGATCACACCGTCGGCATCCGGTTTCGCTGACGAAGCGTTTCTATTCGCGTTGTTAGAAGGTCGCGAATTTGTATTTTTCGAAAGCTTGCAGCCGCCCACGACTAAAACCAGAAAAAGAATTGCAATAACCATCTGCTTCTTATTGCTCGACTTCATTACTCTCCCTCCTGGGAATGTTTTTAATTCCTGTGTTTTCTGCCAGGCAAAAACGGTCCTCGAAATTACACGAAAATGGCTTGATATAATAAGCGACTTTTCGTGTGTATTCGTCGTCTTTCTCCTGGCGCTATTTGAACAGCGAACGCTGCCTGGATCTATCATCAAGAATCCTGCCGCGTTTGTCAGAGGCCGGTCGCCTGAAGGCACGCGCTCGTTTGTCGTCGAAAACTGAACGGCCGTCAAGTGATAAAGAAATCGCATTTTCGTGGCTAACAAGCGCTTCCAAGTCCGCTTCCGGTTTTAGTCGCTGTTCGACGGTACGAACAAATCGCTCAAGCCTGCGGAAGCCTTCGAGCTTTTCTTTTCCATTAGCTCGATCCCCGCGACTACCAAGCTTTGCGCGATCGAGCGCAGTGCGAAGGAAGTCTAGAGATTCGTCGTAAGTCTTCAACGGTACCGGAAAGGGATGACGATCCTTGCCACCGTGTGCGAACGAAAACCGCGCCGGGTCGTTAAAACGACTGGGCGTGCCGTGAACCACTTCCGCAACCAAAGCCAACGACTGCAGCGTGCGCGGACCAAGCTTCTCAAGCAACAACAACTCCGCGAAATTGTGAAGGTCACGTTCATATGCGATAGCAAGCACGGCTCCCAGACGCTTTAGATCGACATCTGCTGCACGCACGTCATGATGCGCAGGCATGCGTAGGTGGCGGATTTTGGACGTCTCACCCAGAGTGTTCTCGGGATGTTCGCGAGTCAGATTGAGCATCGCGGCTTGCGCGGGTTTCGCGTGGGCATCTACTAGATTCATGATCGTGCCCTGATGTTCGCCAACTATCCCCGTGTGAGGTTCGACAATGAAATCGCGCACAGCAGCTGAGTGCCAATGGTAGCGGCGGGCCATTCCGCTGCGATCATTCAAGCCCTGCTGAACGACGGCCCACTCACCTGTCGACGTAAGCACAAAACTGTGCAGGTAGATCTGAAACCCGTCGGCGATCGCATTGTTATCAATCCTCGCGGTTAGCCGGCTGGTGCGCACGAGAGCTTCGCCGTCGAAGCCGCGGCGACTTGAAATTGCGCGCAACTCGGCTGGCGTGTTTCTGGAAAACCTGCCGCGACCGCCACAGATGTAAAGGCCGAGCTCCTCGGCTCGCGAATCGAGACCGCGCTTCAATGCGCCCATCACCGCCGTCGTTATGCCGGACGAGTGCCAGTCCATCCCCATGACAGCGCCGAGCGCCTGAAACCAAAAAGGGTCGCTAAGGCGCGACAAAAAGGCAGAGGCGCCGTAATCGTGAACGATCGTTTCCGTAATTGCAGTGCCGAGCCGCGTCATTCGTTCCGCCAGCCACTCGGGCACACGGCCGCCATGGAGGGGAAGGTCTGCGACGCCTGAACGTTTCATAAAATCATTGTCCAAAGTCCAACGTCCAAAGTCCAACGTCCAAAGTCCAATGTTAACGATTATTGAGAACATTTGGAGTGCGCTGATTTGTCAGCGCTTTAGACGGCAGTGACTTGTCGCGACCACGGTTGGTCGAAGTCATCGAGGCGTGGGGCGTCAAGCCGCCCAAGACCTAAAGCGCTGACAGGTCAGCGCACTCCAAAATTAGAGCACCTGGCCTTAGTGTTCCCCTCGAAGCGCAACTTTGGCGATTTCGATTCGCTTGAGTTCCACGCGACTGCGTTGTTCCTCGGCACGCGCTTGCAAACGCTCGTAGTCGAGCAGCCGAAGTTGCGGCGAAATTTCAGCCGCTGCGGCCAAGGCCAGCCAGAGCGACTTCTTGCCTTCGATCCCCAACGACAGCGCTTCGAGGGATTCAAGCAACCGCAGATTACCGTGTGCTGAATCGTCCAACCGCAGTTTGAGTTCCGTTACCTTTTCCGTTAACCAGGCGGAAACCTGACGCGTACGGCTTTCCGAAACTTCCAGGCGGCTCATCAATTCCTCCAGCTGGCGCTGGTCCGCCTCCACCTCCATCCGTATGCCGTTAACGAAATTTGCGATTAGCGTACCCGCGTATGCAGCTTCAAGATTTTCCATGAGTTCGACAGCAACCACCGAACCCGCCAGGTGATCGTTCAAATAAGTTGCCAAGTGTTCATTCGCCATTTCATTCGTCCCTTTGTAACGCAAACTGTTGGTTTGCGTGCGTGTAAGTTGCCACTCAGTTGAAAGCTTGTGCCGCTTCGCAAACTAAGAGGTTTGCGTTACTCGATCTCCGCCAGATTGCTACGAGACTGGAGCGAGCATGTTGGCGTCGCGAACGAGCAGCCAGTTACCGTCCTGCTTTTGCAGGATGGAAAGTGTGTTGCCGCTGCGCTTGTTTGCGTCGCCGCCATTCTTTGGCGTCATGACGACAGACAGTTGGGTCCAAACATAGGCCCAATCGCCGAGCACTTTGATTTCCTGAATCTCGCTGATTGCATCGATCTCGATTTCGGCTAGGGCCGTTTGACTCGCAGCGAACGCAGCCTTACCGCGCATTGGCGGGCGACCGCACACGAGGAATACAACATCGTCTGTCATAAGGCTCAAGACCTTTTGCGTATCTCCCGCCTTTGAAGCAGTAAGCCAGGTCGAGATCAATTCTCTAATTGCTTGCTCATCGTTCTGCATAATCTGGCCCCAGGAATTGTAATCAGCAGTCGTTACGAAACATTACCGAGGGTATCTTTTAAGTAGGTCCGCAGGGGATTCGTTGACGGGTCCAAAGTAATGAAGGCGATATGATTGTCGGGTCGTAACAACACATTAAAGCACCTGCTCGTGCCGAATCTTTGGGCGATATTCTGGGAAAGGGGAATTACCAGCCGCTCGATCAGCTGAGGGTGCCGGGCTTTGATTTCTTCTTCCATCCTTTGGTAATCAGCCGTGTAATCATCCTGTGCATCCGAAAAAGTTAGCAGGTGAAACTTCGGCGCACGGACATATTCGTAGACACTGCGGCCGTCCACTAGAAAATACGGCATCCGGTCTCCAGCTCGAACGTCAAAGTGTTGGTCACCATCGTGTGCGCTCAGGGAGCTGTCACGATAAGTGATGCCGATTTGTGAAATCAAAGTGAAGAAGCGTTTCTTGATAGCATGAATACTGAGAATGAATTTCGCCATCGGTGGAAAAATAGTGGTGCGGATGAGGTTAAGCAACCAATCATTGCCGGCGGCAAGATTGAACATCCTGTCAGTTGTTTGCAGCAATCTTCTGGCGTTGGGGAGACGTTCTTCGTTGTAAGTATCAAGGATGCGTTCGGCAGCCGATCCGCTCAGCACCAGCGCCAATTTCCAAGCCAGGTTGTACGCGTCCTGAATGCCCGTATTCATTCCCTGTCCACCCGCCGGAGTATGTATGTGAGCGGCGTCTCCGGCGAGAAAACACCTTCCGGATGAGAATTTCTCAACGTGGCGGCTATGAACTTTATAGACTGAGAACCAATCAACCTGCGTTATGTCTAGATCGAGCTGAGCTTCATGCTTAATCCGTTGCTCAATTTCCTCGTAAAGAATTTCATTTTCCTCTTTATCGTGACCTTCCGGAAAAGCGCCGACTATGCGCCAACGTTTTTCACCAGGCATAGGGAAAAACGCAACTATGCCGTTTTCCGCGAGACAGCCATGCAGCGCGTCATGTGGATATTTCCAGTCGATGTGCACATCCGCCACGTAAAACAGACGCTCAAAGGTGCTGCCTTCAAACGAGAGTCCCAGCCCATGTCTGACGGGACTATGCGGTCCATCGCAACCCACCAGGTATTTGCCGATTATCGTTTGCGATTCGCCGCTCGCATCCCTGACCTGCGCGGTTACGCTCGTTGCGTCCTGCGAAAAACTTTCGAGTTCATGTTGCCAC
>DATLBQ010000405.1:0-4342 GCA_035526805.1 Pyrinomonadaceae bacterium | reverse complement strand
CTTCCTGGGCTGCTGCGCGTCTGCCAAATCGCCATTCAGCAGCAACAGCGCGGTTAGCATCACCATTACGATCCGTCCCATCATATCATTCACCAGCGAACACCTAACTGCGGATCAACATACTCCGAGACCAGGAAAACTGAAAGATGACGCATCTGCGCTTGCCGAGGTCATTGTGAACCGCAGGATGCGCTCGGTAGCCGCGCAACCAAACGCCTGCACGATGCTGATCCGAGTTCGCGATCAACCTGAAAATTGCCAAACAGATTGGTGTGACCATCCGCGTCAAACGCTTTAATTGATACAGTTGAGTACCAATAGCGACGCATAATCCTGGTACCAGCAGGGGACTGAAAATCTCCGTGCCACCCAAAGCTCACTTGGCTCAAGCGGAAGCCGCCGAACTACTGATTGACCGTTAGTTGCAGGTCGAAATTTTACGTCAGTTCGATGGCTTTTGTGAGACTGTTTCCACGATGTTCCACTTGCGAGTTGTATATAGCAACTGCACTCAGGGAAACCCGCGCAGGACAAGATCAGAGCGGACGATAGCTTTTCAATCGGTTCGAGAGATCTGCTTATTTTTTGCCGGCTCTTTTCGCGGCCCAATAAGCTTTCATTTTGGCCGACACCTTCGCCTTGGCAGCCGAGCTCATAGCTCTTTTTTTAGGTTTAGGACCTGGTTTGACTGACACCCGTGCTGATTTGACTCCGGCAGCCCTCGTTCTCTTAAAACCATTCTTCGCCCGAGTTTTCTTGTTTTCTATTGCGCCAGGTGCTGTGCCGCTGAGAATACTACGAAGTTCTTTGTTCAGCACCTCGATTTGTTCTTTAATCGCGGTCGCCCGTTTGAGTTGGTTAATCGAAAGATCAAGTAAATTCATAAAGCTAAGTTAACAGTACAAACCAGATGGAATCAATCACAGTTCAGTTGCTAGCTGCACGAATTGGCGCAAAGCGAAGACCGATTAACGTCAATGGTCGTACGAGGCATTAGGCCGACAAAACTTAAAGCTGAAGTATGTAAAGCCAAGTGCCTCTACACTGCTGCTCAAACACTGCTTACAAGGATATATCGCCCTACGCCCGTTCTATGGTTGACGCAACGCAATTATGCGAGCACATACCTTTTTAGCTCCGCTGCGTTGCTGACGGCGTGCCCGCCTATGTCGTTGTTAAAGTAAGCATAAACATCTTTGCCATCTCGTAATTGTTGTTTAATCCACTGAGCTTGTGTTTTCAGCGCCTGGGGCGTGTAGCTGCCGCTGTAGCGATTGCCGTGAAAACGCAAATAAATCCAATCCGCGGTGATGCGCTGCGGATGATCGCTGATCATGTCGTGGATGCACAGAGCGGCATTGTGGCGCTGCAGGATCGTGAACACTTCCTCACACAGCCAAGTGGGATGACGGAATTCGACTGCCCAGCGTACCGAGCGTGGAGCCGCTTTAAGAAAGTCTCGGAGCCGGTCCGGATTAACCTTCCAGTTCGGCGGCAGTTGGACGAGGATTGGCCCTAGTAACGTTTTCAGCCGGCGGGCAACTCGGAGGAATCTTTTGACTGTCGAAGGGGCTTCTTTGAGGCGCTTCACATGCGAGCCATAGCGGCTGAATTTAAGCACATAGCAAAATCCCGGCGGAGCTTGTTTGCGCCAGGCATTAAACGTTTCTGCCGAAGGCAGTCCGTAGAAGGTGTTGTTGATCTCGACGGTATCAAAATATTTGACGTAGTGAGCGAACCAATCTCTTTTGGATAATTTCTCGGGATAAAAGAGTCCTTTCCAATGATTATACTGATAACCCGACGTGCCGACGCGGAACTGTCCCTTCATGGTTATGATCCTAAAAAAGCTCGAATGCGGCACATGCCCGTCGCGTATCCACTCGGTGAACTCGACCTGCGTGACGATCAGCGGCTTGAAACGCCATAATTAACTTCGAATAATAGTCGAGGAAGTGTTTCGCGATGAGTGCGCGCGCAATGTCGGCTAAGGAAATAAGAATCGGTACCTCGGGTTTTTCTTATCCTGGCAAGTCCCCTGCCGGATGGTATGGCGCATTCTATCCAGAACGCAAAACCAAGGGCTTCGATGAACTAAAGTATTTCTCGCAAGTTTTCAACACCTGCGAGATCAACCAGACGTTTTACCGGCCGCCCTCCGCCGAGATTACGAAGGCCTGGGCAGCGAAAACTCCGGATGATTTTGCCTTCGCGCTCAAGATTTGGCAGAAGTTCACGCATCCAAAAAAGATCAGCCGAAAAAAGTCTGACGAGGAATGGGGAGCTCCAAACCAGAAAGACTTCGATGAATTCCGCGCGGGCATTTTGCCGCTCGCGGATTCAGGCAAGTTGGGGGCCCTCCTTTTGCAGTATCCGGCAGGTTTTCATTATAGCTCAGAGAATCTTGAGGACCTGGAGAAAACCCTTAGATGGTTTTACGACTACCCCAAGGTGATCGAGCTGCGCCATCGGAGCTGGAGCGAGAACCGCGAAACCGCCGGCCGGCTGTTTGAAGAGTACCGGGCGAGCGAAGTTCTGATCGATGAACCAAAGTTCAAGACATCTCTCAGGCAGGAACCGGAGGCAATCGGCGATATCGTATACTTTCGCGCGCATGGTCGTAACGCGAATAAATGGTGGCATGCTAAAGAATCTTGGGAGCGATATGACTACTTGTACGGCCGCGAGGAAATCCAGCAACACGCGCGCAGGATCAAAACCGCCGCGCGCAAACCCGGCGTGAAAGCGGTGTACGGGCTGTACAACAATCACGCGAGAGCGAACGCCGCTGCCAATGCCGTCATGCTCTCCCAAGAGTTGGGAGTAAAACTGAAAGGGATGCCCAGCGAGGCAATGGCTTCCAGATTTCCGGAAATGGTGCAACAGCCAAGATGATTGAGCCACGCAACGCGATTACTCGCGTCATTGATTTGTACCTTGTGGTGGTTCAGCGCAGCGGCATGCACCGGGTTATATCGTTGATTGCGCCACTCCACAGGCCCATATGCCCGCGATCACGAGCACGAAACGTTCCTTCGATCAGGACATAACGATCTTGGCAGCCGGTCGGTGAAGAATTTTTTGCAAGATTGACCCAAAGACCATTAATGTAAAGAGAACGTGCATAGTCCTCCTCGTGGAGATATATGCCGTTACCCTCGAACTCGAAATGAATATATCCGAAAGTGCGGATGCACTTACCGTCGAATAAATCCGGGTTGGCGATTATATCGATTATCGAGGCAGCATACAGCAAACAGGTTTTGCCACTATCGATTTCAACACAGCGAGTCGCGAATCAGAGCTGCGCTGTGCAAAAATCGTCGGAGCCGCCAGGAACAACATCACAAAGAATAGGAGCATGGTTGCGCCTCGAGCCCGCAAGAATGTCTCTGCTACAAAGCTAGTTCGGTTTGCGACGTTGATTCTTTAAATTGACATAGTAATGATCGCTACACTCAGCTTGGGTTGTCGACCTCTGCCGCCGCTACTGAGTTTCGCGAAGAATGCGCCGTTTTCTCCGGCGTAACGAGCTTTCACCGAACAGCATGAGACGAGCTTAACAATCGCGCTGGACGCCCTTAACGGCGTGTCTTACTGCGAAAGCGCGTCGCCGAGAGCGCGTAGGAGCATCGCCCCGTCACCGCGCCAGGCGCTGCCATGCATGCACGCCAGGGTCGTGGGACCGGCGGCGGCTAATCTTTCAATCATCGCGCGTCCATCTTTTGTGTGTGAGTAATAGTCCAGCTCGCGGCGAAACGCTTCGCTGGGTCCGAGAATGTCCGATTCAACGAGCGGCGTTTCACCGGCGCCTGGCTGGGTGAACAGGTCACCGCAGAGAAGCGTCTTGGTTCGTTGCTCCATCAGGAAACCGCATTCCCAAGCGTGCGGCAGATGCGGCGTATCGAACCAGCGCAGTGAATGTTTGCCGAGCGACAGCGTCTGGTCGTCGGCGAGCGCTTGAGGCGACCGATCGGCGAGGTCTTCGATCGATACCAGCGCTGCGATTTTGCCGCACACAGGCACCGCGCGCGGCGCGGCCGCCAGCCACTCGTTGAGTGAGCCGCATTCGTCCGCCTCGACGTGTGAAAAAGCGACATAACGCAGCCGCTCCGCCGGCATGACATTGCCCACGGCTTCGCGAACAAGCGGAAACATTTTACGCGGGCCGGTGTGAAACAGCAGTGGCTCGTCATCGACGATCAGATATTGATTGAACGAGAATGCTCCCGGTCCGCCTTCAATCACGACAGGCGTGTTGACGCGGTAAATTCCTTCCGCGATCTCATGAATGTTTGTTCCCGAGTCTTTGTTCGTGACAGCCATTTGACTCTCCTTTCCA
>DATLBQ010000404.1:0-9937 GCA_035526805.1 Pyrinomonadaceae bacterium | reverse complement strand
CATCATCGACTCTGTCTGTTTGGTCCACGAATACCACGCAACGTCTGGAAACGCCGTCAGAGTTTCACGACTCGGCGACCACGCGAGATGGTCGCCGGTGAAGAGAAACTTCTTTCGATAAAGAAAAACAACATGGCCGCGGGTGTGACCGGGCGTGGGTATGACGAGCAAGTCAGTATCAAGGCTGAGCGCATTCTCACCTTCGATAACCCGTTCGACACCAAGGCGCGCCGCGCCATCCAGAGCATGCATCACCCGTTCGCAGCCAAACCTTTTCCTGAATAATTCATGATCGGCGACGTCGTCGCGATGAGTTAAGAGCATTTGTTTGACACCGCCAAGGTTTTCAATTCGTTTTACCAGCTGGGTCGCGAAGCGTGGAGAATCAATCAATATGTTGCCGCCGTCGCTTTCGGGCCGGACGATCAAGTAACTCCAGGCACCGAAACTCGATTCGGAAGTGAAGCCACAAAAATAAACATTCTCGTCAACGCGCGAAGGGAAGGCGTCAATGCCGATGTGAGCGTCGTGCTTTTCAGTTGTGCCGATCGAGCCGGTTGGACATGCGACCAGCGCCATCATAGCCAAACGAATATCCGCTGGTGTTTCAGGCTGGCGATAGACGCTGCATTGTTCGCCGTGGTCGCGGAAAACCGCCGGCGCAAGTTGACTACAGGTGTCGCAGTCGATGCAGGTGGCATCGACAAAGAAATCACCAAATACGTTTTCGGGCAGGCGCTGTTGGATGTTAGCCATCGGTATTTAAATAATGGCTGAAGCGGATACGCTGTTCAAGTTGGGCCGGGAGCGCAGGCATCTTGCCTGCCTCAACGTTCGTGGCCACATGGCGGCAGGCAAGATGCCTGCGCTCCCATTTGTACTGATTTCTAACACGGCGATGAGTTGGGGACCGTAGGTTAATTATGCGGAACGTTTAATTTGAACTCAGCAATTAGTTTGTGAAGATACGAACGGCTGATGCAAAGGCGTTTAGCAGCAGCGACTTTGTTGCCACCTTCAGCTTCGAGTGCATCGACCACCAAACGCTTCTTCAAGGCCATCACCGCCCCCTCAAAGGTTGTTTCGCAAGGCACGTCCGGAGCCGGCAAGACTTTCAACATTTTTTCGGGAAGGAATTCAAGCCCGAGTGTTGGTTGTCGATCCAGTAGCACCAGGCGCTCCATCAGATTTTCCAGTTCGCGAACATTTCCCGGCCACTCGTATTCGTTGATCGAGTCGATCAACTCAGCATTCAATTGCGGTGTTGGGCGTCCATGCTTCTCAGCCGCCTTGGCGGCAAAATGGGCCGCGAGACCGGGAGTGTCTTCGCGCCGCTCGCGCAGCGGAGGCAACACCAGCGGTATGACGTTTAGCCGGTGGAACAAATCACGACGAAATTTCCCCGCTTCAACTTCGGCTTCCAGGTCACGATTGCTTGCGGCAATCAGGCGGATGTTAACCGTCAACGTCTTCGTACCGCCCACGCGCTCAAACGCCCGCTCCTGCAAAACGCGCAAGAGTTTCACCTGCACACTGGGCGATAACTCAACGATTTCATCGAGAAACAACGTCCCACCATCAGCCAATTCGAATCGTCCCATCCTCGCATGCACCGCGGAAGTGAACGCTCCTTTCTCATGGCCGAACAATTCCGATTCAATCAAAGTTTCAGGCAAGGCTGCGCAACTTACCGCGATAAATGGGCCGCTCGCGCGTTGGCTTTCTTCATGAATGGCGCATGCCAGTATCTCCTTTCCGGTGCCGTTTTCGCCGATGATCAAAACGGTGGCACTCGTATCTGCTATCGCACGAGCCTGCTTCAGCGTTTTCTCGAGCGCCGGGCTTGATCCGATCAGACGTCCAAACCCACGAGCCCCCGACAACTCGTCTCGCAATCGGGCGTTCTCAACTTCCAACCGTCGCCAGCGAGCCGCCTGGTTCACAATGTGAAGCACCTCGGCGCCGTCCAGGGGTTTCTCGAAAAACCCATACGCCCCACGCTTCACCGCTTCGCGTGCCGCATTCTTGTCCTGTGTTCCGGTAATTACGACCACCTGAACGGGCGGACGAGTCTCGCGGGCAACCTCAATGATCGCCAATCCTTCGCTGATATCGTGGAGCCGCGGTGGCAGGTGCAGATCGCTAACGACAACATCAACGTTTTCTTCTTTCAGGAGTTTGACTGCCTCAAGGCGGGAACTTGCTTCGAGCACGCGGTAATCAGAGAGCGTCCACACGAGTGCGCGCCGAACTGACTCATCGTCATCAACTATCAAAATTATTTCGCTGGGTCGAGCGCCTGCGGGTTGAGTGGCTTTACTCATCTGGAGTTTTCGTCCCAACGATTGTTTGTGAAAACAACTGAAGCGCCGTCGTAGTTTGGTGCGAACGCGGGCAGCTTGCCTGCTGACACCCGCCACGAACCTTGCTACAGACCGGACGAGCACCCTATCGGAGCTGCCCCGATGGGGACCCGCTTGCCTGCGCTCCCAGCTGCAAGATTAACTGTGAGACTGTTTATGCGGCCCGTCTGCGCCGGGCTTGTCGATGATGCCCGATGGTAGCACGACCCTAAATGTTGTACCAGCACCTTCCTTTGAATCCACGGTGATCGATCCGCTGTTGGCTACCACTACCTCGCGGCAGGTATAGAGTCCAAGGCCTACACCACGTCTCTTGGTAGTCGCAAACGGATGGAAAAGCTTTTCTTCCATGAATCGATCTGTCATGCCTTCACCAGTATCGCTTACACTGAAAAACGGTTTGCCTTCCTCTGTGGTACCGGCGGCGATGCTCAACCTGCCGGGCTCTTTATTCATAGCCTCGAGCGCGTTTATGATTAAATTCTCAAATACCTTTTCTATTCTTGCGATGTCCACCAGAGCAAACAGCTTTTCCGGCCGATCCACCTTGATTTCATGCCGGCCGGCTGCAGGCTCGGCGATCATCGAAATTACCCGTCGCAACATTGGAACTAAATCGACGGGCTGAGGTCGCTTATGTTCCCCGCTTAACGTACTCACGGGATTACTCAAACGTGCGACCAGCGCTCTTAAATTGTCAGTGGCGCCCGTGAGAGATTTCAGCGCATCGGCGCGAAACTCTTTGTTATCGAAATGGCGTTCCATATTTGCAACCGTGAGCGACAATGCCTCGATAGCGTTTTTCAAATCATGCGTGAGCATGGCCGACAAGCGAACAAATGATTGAAACTGCCGTGTCTCAGCTTCGCGTGCGATTTGATCGCGAAGCTGTGTAGTCATCAAACCCAGGTTATCCGCAAGCGGTCGAAGGTCGTCACGAGATTTCAAGTCGATGCGATGATCGAGTTTGCCTTTGGCGATGGCTTCCACACCTTCAGTGACTCGTTCGAGGCCGCGCGCCTGACGTTCCCATTGGTGAGTCAGGAACCAGGCCCAGAGCGTCGCAAATACGAGAGCAGCAATAAACCCAACCCAGCCGTTCAGTCGCGCCTGGGCCAGTAGCTGTTCGTGACTGGCGGCGACGGCGGCCGAGTCGAGTCCGGCCGCAGTCTCCTTCAACAATTGATGTATCGGATCCTTGATCGCCGCTGCCCTGATTTCCTGCTCTCGACGCAGCGCTGCTTCGGCGATCTGCAGGCCGTTTCGGTAGTTTATAAACGCCAACAAAACCAGCGGTATAAAGGAGAGGCCAAGCAGCGTGAGAAACAATTTCGACCGAGTAACCAAAAACAATCTCCATGCAAGGAATTAGGCATTGAGATATTAGCGCAAGAGCTGTGATTTCGCTTGGATTATTAGAGGCGGATTTTCGCGGATCAACGCGGATTAGAGCCAAACCGTAAGAAATAGAACTCGGTCTAACTGAGACGGTTTGTTTCAGATTCGCTAATCCGCGTTAATCCGCGGCTTACTTGCTGACTGGGCGGCGTCCAAACTCGGTGAGCAGGGGTTGGAGCGACTCTACGACGCCTTGATGAGAAACGCCATTGCTGGCAACCACCCCGTTGCGATTATGAAGATCAAGGTCATTGTAGCGGAGCGGCTGACCGAACAAGTCCGTTAACCGTCCGCCCGCCTCATGCAGAATAACCTCAGGCGCACAGGTGTCCCATTGTTTTGTGCGGGGCGATAGATGGATATAGAGATCGCACTGTTGCTCAACAATCAATCCTACCTTGATTCCAACCGAGCCGCGTAACACTTCTTCTCTCAGGCCGAACGCCTGAACAACTTTATCCATGCGCGGACTGCGGTGTGATCGACTTGCCGCCAGACGCATGGTCGAAATGTCCTCGTGATCCGATACGCGCGCGCTCTCTGGTTCCAACCCGGGGCGTTCAATCCAACTGCCTTTGCCGCGGACGGCGCGATAAAGAACGCCAGTGAGCGGCTGATAAACAACCCCGAGCATACAGCTTCCGTTTTCAGTCAAGCCGATCTGCACCGCAAAGTCGCCGTTGCCTTCAATGAAGCCGGTGGTGCCATCGAGTGGATCGATCATCCAGACGCGCTGTTTGTCGAGCCGGTGCGGAGTGTCAACCGACTCTTCCGCGAGGATGCCATCGGCAGGAAATTCTTTTAGTAGTCGCGAAACGATAATTTCATTTGCAACTTTGTCGGCCTGTGTGACGGGCTCGTAATCATCGGCGCCAGTCTTCTGTTCAACATCCAACGGACCTTCGTAAAAATCTAGAATGGCGGCGCCGGCTTCACGCGCCAGCTCAAGCGCGATGGACATCTCGTAATCGTAGGTTTGTTGCTTCGTTGTGTTCACTTATTCACCAGATTTTTAGCCGCAGATAAACGCGGATGGACGCGGATTCAGCAACAAACATGAAAACTAGTAGGTTCAGCCCCAACAATCGTTGTTTCTAACGCTTCCACACTTTGTTATCCGCGCACCATCCGCGCTAATCCGCGGCGAAATTCTTTCGCGCGGCTGCGCGGATAATATCGAGCGTCTCATCAATATCGGCGCGCGTAGTGCGAAAATTTGTGATGCACGCGCGCAAGGCAAACTTGCCGTGGATACTGCGCTCGATAGATATGCACGCCCGCCACGCTGCACCGCGTTCATGATATTGGTGTTCAGTTGATCGAGTTGAGCGTTGATTTCAGCTGATGACTCACCATTAGCAGCGAGTGACTGCGATTGCGTCGCTAAAGGCTCCGGCACGTAGCGAAAGCAGCAGATGCTCAACTGCGGAGCTGCCAGAAGTTCGAAATCCGCGGCCGCCTGCACGCGTTCACCCAGATATGCAGCGATCGCCAGGTCCTCGGCAATTGTTCGCGCGAGGCGTTGCATGCCGTAATACCGAAGCGTTAACCATATCTTAAGAGCCCGGAATCGACGCGACAGTTCTGGGCCATAATTCCAGAACGCGAAAGCCTCAGCAGCGTTCCGTTCATGCACTTTGATGTAGTCAGCGCTGTCGAAACTAAAGGCGGCACACGCTCGCGCTTCATCACGAAACAGCAGGCAGCCCGAATCAATCGGCACATAGAGCCACTTGTGCGGATCGAGTGAGATTGAGTCGGCTTGCTCAATGCCGCGAAACAGTGGGCGCTTCGTTTCGTCGAGTGCCGCAAGGGCACCATAAGCACCATCAATGTGGAACCAAAGCTTGAATTCGTGGGCAACTGCCGCAATGTCGTCCAACGGATCGACAGCGCCTGTGTTTACGGTTCCGGCGCTGGCAATTACGCAGAACGGTCTGAGACCACTTTGCAAATCCGCGGCAAGTGTCTCTCGCAAGAACTTCACGTTCATGCGAAACCGATCATCGCAGGGAATCAGACGAACCTGCGCGCGGCCCAGGCCAAGAATATCAGCAGCTTTAGGTATCGACATGTGCACCTGATCAGAAGCATAAAGGGTCATAGGTGCTGAGACATTCCACAAACCTGTCGAGGAGACGTCGGGAGCGGCGTGCGAGCGGTGCGCCATCATCAATGCAATCAGATTTGCCATTGAACCGCCGCTGGTGAGCAGCCCGAAGGCGGGAAGACTACTGTCGCCGTAGCCAATCAACAACGCGAGCCACTCAATAACCTTGTGCTCAATCTCAGTGGCTGCGGGGCCTGAACGCCAGGAGGTGACGTTCGCATTGAGCGCCGAAGCAATCAGGTCAGCGAAAACTCCGGCAGGATTCGCAGGCGAAGCAACATAGCCGAAGAAACGCGGATGGCCATTATGTCGGCTGTTTTGGATGATGGTTCGGCAATCGTCGATTAATTGTTCGAGCCGTTCACCATCTTGCGGCAATGCGGCAGCGATTTCGTGGGCGGTCTTGCCGGCGGACGTGTTCGGGAAAACAGGCAAGGTGGACACTTCCGAAAAGTATTCGGTGACGAGCTGAGTGACGCGCGCCGACAGTTCCTGCATTTCGGCTGCAGAAATATCAAGCGAAGTTCCTTCAGGTCTGATCGTTCTTTGAGTCATCTAAGGATCGTTCTCTGGTACGGCGGCCCGTTGTTGTTGTCCGGTGAATCTAACTTATCGGAAAAACTTCAAGTCTCCGTGCAATCTCTGTGAACTCTGTGCCTCTAGGGTGGATTTGCTGAAGACAAACTCATACCACAGAGACACAAAGTACACGGAGGACGCACAGAGAAGAATCGCCATTCAATTTCCCGAAAGACCCGCACGAAATGTTTCACTCATTTGAAGGGTGGCGCGATAGTTACGAGCAGCGATAGGCGTTCGTTTGCTGTATTGGCGACCCCATGCGCAATTCCTGAGGGCGCAATAACCAGCGTGCCCGCGCCCGCATCTGTTTGCTCGTCTCCAACTGTAAACGTGCCGTTGCCTTGCAACACAAAATAGAACTTATCCGCGCCGTCATGCGCGTGGACTTTCTGAGTTTGTCCTGGCTCCAGACAGTTCAGACCGACACTCGCGTGTACTCCTTGCCAGAGCGTGGTCTTGTAAAACTTATCGGCTTGCGAGCCGGCATGCTCCTGCCAGTTAAGAAAATAGTTCATCGGTATTCCTTACTTGCTTGATTGGATAGATCAAAACTAACACACGCGCGATTAACCATGAAGGCGCTGGGAGCGCAGGCATCTTGCCTGCAAACGCGCCGCAGGGCGCGAAGTCTTAGTAGTCCACGTGATCGTTTTTCGCGCTTCGCGCTCATTGCATGCAAGATGCCTGCGCTCCCGGCTTCACGCTCCCCGCGCCGGCGCATCTTGCCGCTCGCAATGACGCCGCGTATATTCTCGATGCTCAATACTAATGACTAACAAAGGCTGCGCCACACTGGAAAGCACTTCGCGATATCGCGAGCGGTTCAAAGACACGCTTGCCCCCAATCATTTTCGCCAACCACAGAATCTCTTGCTGTCGTCGATCGGCATAGGCACTTATCTGGGCAATGCTGACGACGAGACCGATATGCGTTACGCGACGGCGATTTTGCGCGCTGTTGAGCTGGGCGTAAACGTGATCGATACCGCCGCAAATTATCGCTTTCAGCGAAGTGAACGAGCGATCGGCAAAGCGCTGCGTCAGCTAACGGAGCAGGGATTTTCGCGCGGCGAGCTGGTGATTTGCACGAAAGGTGGTTACCTGCCATTTGACGGCGCTCCTCCACGCGACGTTCGACGCTACGTCGAAGAAACGTTTGTAAAGACCGGGATTGCAAGTTTTGAGGACATCGTGGGCGGTAGTCACTGCATGACGCCTGCGTATTTGCAGAACCAGCTGCAGCAGTCTTTGCGAAACATGCAGCTGGATTGTGTCGACGTATATTACATTCACAATCCTGAGTCGCAGCTGGGCGCTGTTTCGGAAAAAGAGTTCTATGCTCGCTTGCGTCCTGCTTTTGCTGCGCTGGAGAACGCTCGAGCGGAGGGACAATTGAAGTTTTATGGAGTCGCTACCTGGAATGGATTTCGGGTGCCGCTCGATGCCGACGGTTATCATTCCCTGGATCGAATGATAGCCATGGCGCGCGAAGTGGGCGGACAGTCTCACGGCTTTCGCTTCATACAATTGCCCTTCAACCTGGCGATGCCGGAAGCTTTGACGTTGGCCAACCAGGTCCTCGATGGTCAGCAGGTTTCGACGCTTGAAGCAGCGGCAAGTTTGGGAGTGACCGTGATGTCCAGCGCTTCAATTTTCCAGGGCCGCGTAGCGCAGGGGTTGCCGAAAGATTTGCGCGAATCGCTCGGTGGGTTGCCCCACGACGCGCAGACAGCGATACAATTTGTCCGCTCCGCGCCGGGTGTATGTACCGCGTTGGTTGGCATGAGCACACTTAGACACGTCGAACAGAATTTGGAGCTGGCAAAGGTCGACCCGCTGGAGCGAGATGAATTCATGCAGTTGTTTTCGGAAGCATAATCCGCAGATTACGCTGATTACACAGATAGGAAGCAGGAGAGCGAGCGCGCGACGCGCGTTAAAGGGAGTTCGACCCGCCTCTTAGCTATCCAATCAGCGAAATCTGTGTAATCTGCGGATAGTCAAATCTTCAAATGTCGCAACGAGAGTACAACTCCTTCTCTGAATTCTGGCCTCACTATGTTGCCGAGCATAGTAAGCCTGCCACGCGTTTGCTTCACCTGGTCGGTACGACGATCGCGCTTGGTTCCGTCATCTTGTTCATAGTCGCTGGCAAATGGTGGCTCTTCCCGTTGGCATTGATTCCCGGTTACGGCGCCGCGTGGATTGGTCACTTCTTCATTGAGCGGAATCGACCCGCAACTTTTCAGTATCCGCTTTGGTCATTCATGGGCGACTACAAAATGATTTGGATGATGCTGACTGGCAGGATGGGCGCTGAGGTTGAGCGAGTTACAAGGACTATTTAGCCGCCGATTTATGGGGTGAGAACGCGGATCAGATCGGAAGTAAGAATCGTCGGAAATAGTTCGCGTCATTTCTTTATTTGAGATCCGAGTTATCCGCGTTATCCGCGGCTACAACCGTAACCCTTGGTTGCGCATTTGGCTAATAATCCAACACGCAAGCTAAAGCTTGAACTCTCAACTGCTTCAGCCCTGAAAAGAAAATATGCGCGGAAACATTCCTATCCCTGAAATCCCTTTCGCCGAAGACTTGTGGCTGATGGTGGTGATTACTTCCGTACGCGAAAAGCGAACGCAGCAGGGTAAACGCTTCGCAGACGCCACGGCGCGCAATGCCACCGGATCGTTGCCGTTAAAGATTTGGGGCGAGACCCTCGAGGTGTGGAAAGAAATCAAGCCGGGACTGTGGGGCATCACGGGTCGGCTCGAGAGTTTTCAGGATCGTGCACAGTTTGTGGTTGCGGAGTATCGCCCGATTACGCTCGAACAATATCGCGAGCATCAACACGCCGAGCCGGTGCTGCCGCGTGCCTACACGATGGACATAGAGACCTTAACACTGCCCGATTTTCGCGAACGTATCGGACCGCAATTAGAACGTCTGCTGAAGCTCGGCAACATGCGTTTTGAACAGCAGCAGCGCTATCTCGAGGATATTGTTATCGAAGAAGAGCGTTGCTATCAGCTCGGTTCGTTGAGCGCGACTTCTGGTCGCATACTTTCCATCGCCGTTCATGAGGGTCCCATTGCGGGCGTCGATTTTGGCGTTGAGCAACCGGTAAGCGAGCGAGTATTTGGCATTAGTGCGGAGGGAGAAGAGCAGGACGAAAAGCAATCGCTGCTGGCATTCCTTGATTACATGAAAACATTCAATACGGAGACCGACGAACTTGTCGGCCACAACATCATCGGCTTCGATCTGCCGTTTATTTTTCAGCGCTGTCTGGTGCATTGCATCTCCGCCAAGCCGCTGGTTGACCTGGCGGAATATCGTGTCCGCGGAGTGTTCGACACGATGCACGCCTGGTGGCTTGGCGCCAAACGCAACGTGAGCCTCGATGATGTGGCGTGGGCACTCGGTATTGAATCAAGCAAAACGGCGGACGTCGAAGGAAGTAAAGTCTACGATCTCTATCAGG
>DATLBQ010000403.1:0-5057 GCA_035526805.1 Pyrinomonadaceae bacterium | reverse complement strand
GACCTGTCAGCGCTTTGGTCCGTCGCGACCTGTCGCGACTACGGTTCGTTTGAGTCTAGCCACGGATTTCGGCGTCAAGTTGCGGAAGACCAAAGCGCTGACAGGTCAGCGCACTCCAAAAATCTTATTCTCGTCCGGCGGCCATTACTTCCGCTTCGAGTTTTTTCGCCAACGAACCGCGCCAAACATTTTCCATCTCACTGACGTTCAGCGAGATCGCTTCTTCATCGTCGCATTGTATACGCAGCGTATCCCCGCCGACATTCCCGAGGATTGTGATGGGACAATTGGCGCGCGCTGCAAGTTGTTGCACGTCGGGCAACGCCGCTGTGGGAAAACTAAGAACAATTCGCGACGGTGATTCGCTGAAGAGAATGATTTTAGTCGGCAGCGAAGCCGTTATGGCTTCCGGAACAACTATCTCCGCGCCAGCGGCCCGCCGGTTTAGTGAGGAGAAACAACATTCGACCAGGGCCACCGCCAATCCGCCATCAGAACAGTCGTGCGCGGAGGCGAGCAGGCCCGCTTCGGCTGCTTCCAGACATACCTTCTGCACCGCGAGCTCCAGTGTGAGATCCAGTTTCGGCACAGAACCACCGGCGAGCATCTGCTCAGTAGTAAATCCGTCAATCGTCGCCCCATATTCGCTCAGCGAGATGTCGTCCGCGGTGTTACCAAGCAAAGCAATCACGTCGCCTGCTTGTTTGAATCCGGGCTGCACGACCCGGCGCACATCTTCTACGAGGCCGATCATTCCGATCACCGGCGTGGGCATAATGCCGCGGCCTTCTGTTTCGTTATAGAACGAGACGTTGCCGGAAACGACCGGAGTATTGAACGCGCGACATGCCTCAGCCATGCCGTCAATAACTTCCGAAAATGACCACATCACTTCCGGTCGTTCCGGCGATGCGAAGTTAAGACAGTTGGTAATAGCCAGCGGTCGCGCCCCTACACACACAACGTTGCGCGCAGCCTCGGCGACGATCAGCTTCGCTCCTTCACGCGGGTTCGCCGCGCAGTAGCGTCCGTTGCCGTCCAGCGTCATCGCCAATGCCCGCCTGGTTTCTTTGATCCGCACTACAGCCGCGTCCGCGCCGGGCAAAACGGCAGTGTTGGTCCTGACCATGTGATCGTATTGTCGGTAGACGAATTGTTTGGAAGCGAGGTTAGGTGAAGCGAGCAGGTGCAGAAGGTCTGCGTTAAAGTCTTGTTCTATGAGCTTTGCATTTTGATCTTTGGTCTTCGGTCTTTGGTCTTCGAACCTTGGACTTTGGACGTTGGACATTAGACTCGGCTTCGCCATCGGGCGTTCGTACAAGGGCGCCTCATCAGTTAGCGCCGAAACAGGAATGTCAGCAACGATCTGGCCCTCATGCTCGACACGCATGTTGTGACCTTCGCGAACTCTGCCAATAACTACCGCATCGAGGTCCCACTTGCGAAAAATGTCGACCACTTCGCGTTCGCGACCGGAATGAGCGACGATCAACATGCGCTCCTGCGACTCTGACAGAAGCATTTCGTAGGCAGTCATGCCTTGTTCGCGCTGCGGCACCAGGGACAAGTCTATTTCGATTCCCGTTCCGGCGCGCGCGGCCATTTCGCATGAAGACGATGTCAAACCCGCAGCGCCCATGTCCTGAATTCCGGCTACGGCTCCGCTACGCATCGCTTCAAGGCAGGCTTCCAGCAGTAGCTTCTCAAGAAAAGGATCGCCCACCTGAACGGTGGGACGCTTTGCCAGTGCCGCATCGTCAAACTCAGCCGAGGCCATGGTCGCGCCGTGAATCCCATCACGTCCTGTTTTCGCGCCAACGTAAAGGATTGGATTGCCAACCCCACTAGCCTTGCCGAAGAAGATCTGATCCCGCTTCACCAGACCCAGCGCGAACGCGTTAACCAGGGGATTGAACGAGTAAGCATCGTCGAACGCCACCTCACCGCCAACGGTCGCGACTCCGAACGCGTTTCCATAATGCGCAATGCCACCGACTACGCCTGCAAGCAGAGAACGATTGCGGCGGCCGTGTACGGCATGATCAAGCGATCCAAAACGCAGACTGTTCATCGAGGCGACGGGGCGCGCGCCCATGGTGAACACGTCGCGAAGAATGCCGCCGACCCCTGTCGCAGCGCCCTGGAACGGTTCTATAAATGAAGGATGATTGTGGGATTCGATCTTGAAAGCAACACACCAGCCGTCGCCAACATCGACCACGCCGGCATTTTCTCCTGGCGGTACTACGATGCGCTCACCGGTAGTGGGAAGCCGGCGAAGATGAATGCGCGAAGACTTATAGGAGCAGTGTTCAGACCACATCACCGAGAAGATGCCCAACTCGGCGAAGGTCGGCTCGCGTCCCATAAGCGACTTGATACGTTCAAACTCTTGTGCGGTGAGATTGTGGGCGGAGACTACGTCAGGCGTGATTGGTTCCATAAGAAGTAAGCAGTAAGCAGTGAGCAGTAAGCAGAAGGCTCCACGCAGAAAGCGGGCAGCGGCGATTTCTGCTGCTTACTGCTTACTGCTCACTGCTCACTGCTCACCAGTTTATCGATCGCAGCGCGCAGCTCTGGCGTATTGACGCGGCCAAAATGTTTGTAAACGACCTGGCCCTGATTGTTGTAAAGGAAAGTCGCCGGCAAAGCCCCGCCCCAACGCGGATCTATGGAGTTGATCGTCGGCTCCGGGTCGGCGACGTTCAGCAAATAGACCGGCATCCGGGCGTTCATCAGCCGAAGAAATTTTGGTACCGCCGTATCAATATCCGCTAGATCGTCGAGCGTAATGGCGATGAAATCCAGGCCTCTCGCTCGATAGTCTTTATCGATTCGCACCAGATCGGGAAACTCGTCGCGACAAGGATCGCACCAGGTGGCCCAGTAATTCACCAGCAAGGGACGGCTACCGTCTCGCTTCAGCAATGCCTGCATTTCTTCGGCGTTCACGGCGCGTGCTTTGATGGGCGCCTTCGCAGCGGGAGGTTTATGTGCCGTTTTTCTCTGCGCCGTCACCGCCAAAGTCAGCAACAAGCTGCCGGCGAGGACGACGACGGCGCCAGCGATACCGCGAATGATTAGCCTTCGTGGAGTTTGTGTCATCAATCCATCAACCCCAGGTTCTATGCAGGGCGCTTGATGGAACAACCGAAAGCGTTGGCGGTCGCTTTTGGCACTGGTTTCCCGGCAAGCGTCGCTTCGAGAGCGTCTCGCAATTCACTGGAGTTGACTTGTGAGTTGTCGCGACTGTTATCGATGCGGCCGTGATAGAGCAGTTTGTTATTGGCGTCCAGAAAATATGCTTCAGGCGTTCTGGTTGCACCCAAGGTGTCGGCAAGTTTACTGCCGTTATCTTTAAGAATCGGAAATGTCAGATGGTTGTTAGCAGCGTGTTCTTTCACATCAGCTGCCGACTCCGGCGAGTTGGAATTAATGCCGACGACGCTGACTCCGCCAGCTTTGTAGTCCTGGGCAAGTTTTTCCATTCGCTCATTGTAAGCGTTTGAAACCGGGCACTGCACCGCGATGAAAATCAAGACTGTACCGTTCTTTCCTTTGAGTGAAGCAAGCGAATGCGATGCGCCGCTCGCGTCCGGAAGGGTGAAATCCGCAATCGTCGAACCAATAATCGGCGGAGCGGGAATATCGACGTCAATGGTGCGCGCGTTTATAACGATTGCGACGGCCAGCATCGCAAGCAGCATTGAGATAGAAGCTAACTTTTTCATGGACAGTAACTCCTCCCGAAAACGATAAAAATTGAAATTGGAGCAAGGGGAAACGGAAGCGAAAGGTTAACAGGCTGAGATAGGGCGGTCAATTAGCCGCGATTGTATTGCCAGAGATTGATTAGCCGCGGATTAACGCGGAGAACGCTGATTTGAAAAAATAACGCAGCCAGGGATCAATCCTTCCGTAAGTCAATTATTATCAGTTTGACTTCTCTTCCATGTCCGATCTGCGCGTATCCGCGTTAATCCGCGGCTATTTCGTCCTTTGCCTGCCGACCAAGATGACAAGGATGGTCAACGTTATGGTGACCAGGGCCGACAGCAAACAGAACTGGCAGAAGTGACGAATGACAAACGACTGCAGGTAAAGCAGCCAGAGCGTAGTCAGAAACATCGCGCCCACCAGCACGGTCAATAACGTTCCCAGACGCTTGTAGCCAAAGGCTGCCAGCGTTGCGAAACTAAAGACCATGAAATAGGCAACGGCGCCAATAGCGGCGAGAGGAAACCCGCGCACTGTCGCGTATTGACTGGAGAGAACCTCTGAGCAACCGGAAACGATGGTGCAACGAACACTGCGCCCCGAAAGGTGTTCAACCGTGAGATAGATGGAGTCTGCGAGTCCAATAAGCGAAACGAAAGCTGCTACACCGTAAAGCACTGCCGCTCTTCGCGCGAAATTTGGCTGATTTTCTTGCTCGGACATCGAGCTCTCCAGCGCCAAAGGCGCGAAATGTGAAAGCCTGGGCTCTCGGCCCCGGTGGCAGGCTTGAATGAACGACGATGCCTCGATAGAGTTTATCGTTCATCATTCCGCATTCATCATTTACTTCGGCTGAGCGGCGAGTTCGCTGTTGATAAGCGCCTTTAGCTTGTCTGGCGCCAGAGACTCAAACGGTATTTCGCGGCCATTCATAAACACTGTCGGCGTACCGGTCACTCCCAGTGAACGTGCGCGCTTGCCATCGAGAAAAATGCGCCGCTCAACCGCTTCACTAGATAGATCGCGACGAAATTGGTCTACGTCCAAGCCGATCTGTTTAGCATACCCCTCGAAGATCGGACGCACATCGAACGACTCATGCCAGTCTTTCTGGTGTTCATAAATCATGTCGTGCATCTCCCAAAACTTTCCCTGCAACCCGGCTGCCTCAGCCGCCCGTGCGGCGGCGAGCGCATGCGCGTGAGTGGGTACCAGGGGATACTCACGGAAGATGATACGCAGCTTAGCTGGTCCAAGCTCCGCTTCCAGGTTCTTTAGAATTGGGTGAAGCATCCCACATGGTGGACACTCAAAATCACCAAACTCTTCAAGAGTGACCG
>DATLBQ010000402.1:0-3060 GCA_035526805.1 Pyrinomonadaceae bacterium | reverse complement strand
CTCGCTAAACGTAATTTCAATCACATTGCCGTGCAACTGGGAGTCTATCCAGCTGGAACAAAAGCTAGCTGTTTGGTTGCTGGGGAGGACGCATAACATCAAAATGATTTGTTCATTATTAAGTAATCAGTGCAGTTCACGAAAAGTCTACCTTCGCGATCTAAATTCTTGATGCAGCGGATTGCTGCAGGCGACTCGAGTCCCGGAATTAGGAGAGCTTCGCACACTAGAACGTCGTATTATTTCTGCGCAGTCCTGCGCAGTCATTGCAGCGGAGGTGAAAACGTTTAATGGATTCTGACGAAGAATTTCAATGTCCCGAGCCGAGTACTGAGGAACCTGCTTGGCTGACGCACGACCGGCTGCTGACTATCGCGCTCGGTTTTGCCACGCTCATAGCGCTATATGTCTGCTACCTGCTGATTAAGCCGTTTGTGCCGGCCATAACCGTGGCTGTAGCCGTCGCGGTGGCTACCAGCCGGTCGCATGATTGGTTGCGCAGGAAAGTCCGCTCCAAATCGCTGGCCAGCGGCATTAGCGTGGCGCTCCTAGCGACTCTACTGATAGTTCCACTGACGTTCCTGCTGATCTACCTGACCAAGCAAATCACCGCAGAAGTCCAAAAGTTTCGGGAAGGAGGGGGGGAACTGTCAGACTGGCAGAGCATGCTGCCGCCTGCGCTCGGCAGGGCACTCGATTGGGTACAGGCTAACTTCGACGTCGAAGGAAACCTATCCCAGCTTGGTCAAACCGTAACTCAGCACGCTGGTCAATTCCTGGCGGGATCACTGAACTTGATGACCCAGCTCGTCATCATGCTGTTCGTGTTGTTCTTCGTTTACCGCGACCGCGACCAGGCTTTAAACGCGCTGAGAAGGCTCGTGCCCCTGAAAGACGAGGAGAAGCAGCGGATGTTTAGTCGCGTTGCTGACACGATCCGCGCAACCGTGAACGGCTCGCTTACCGTTGCCTTCCTGCAGGCTTTGTTGGCGGGATTCATGTACGCGGTGCTGCAGGTGCCGGCGCCGGTGGTGTGGGCCTCAGCTACCTTCATTGTGGCATTGATACCCGTAGGCGGCACGTTCCTGGTATGGGGTCCGATGTCGCTGTTCCTGCTTCTTTCCGGCAGTTGGATTAAGGCACTGATCCTGGTGGGTTGGGGCGTTCTCGCCGTCGGCACCATTGACAACCTGCTCTACCCGGCACTCGTTGGATCACGTCTGCGGGTGCATACCATTCTGACTTTCTTTTCGATACTCGGAGGCGTCGCCCTGTTCGGTCCGGCAGGACTAATCCTCGGGCCAGTCGCCTTGGCGGTAACCATGGGACTGCTGGAAATTTGGCCCTGCCGTACGAGTTATTCTTCGGGCTGAAGCTCGAAAATCCCTCAAGCTTTACCTAACAAGCAAATAGATACCCTACTCGCATATCCGGAAGGAGTTATCATCGGCCAGCTGAACGGAGGGAACAGTGAGGGAAGCGAAGTTGTGCTTTGCGGAATTAGAGTCGATGGTTCATGCGGTGCGAGAAAAAGGAATTGAAGTAAGGTTTAGCGAGTTCGCACGGCGCCCGCCGCTTTTACTTGCAATTGGAAAAGGCCGGTGTGACCTCCAAGGAAATCACATTCTGTCCGTGGTGCGGGATAGAATTGTCCGCAATATCTACGATCTAGCTGCGTCCTGCCGCATCCCGATTGTCACAAAACAGCGGAACAATTGCGTTTTCGCGAGTGCCCCACAGAATCTGTTAGACTCTCAGTACAGCGGTGGAGAGCAAACAACCAACTATCGATAATCGCAGCTCTGCGCTCCATTTTTCAATCCGATTGGCTTCGACTTCGCGGGAAGCTTCCGGTAAATCGCGACCGAGTTCGATGGCTTTACTGGGATTAGGCCCGAGTGGCACCGCGAGAATTATTTCTTCGAACCCTAGACGATCGCAGTGTGGCCGCGTCATTAACGATGCAGGCAGCGTGGACCTGTCCACAGATCGAAAGCCCATTTCAAAGATTGATCCAAATATCACAGGCTGATGTCCGCCTTCAGGCCGTTGATGGTTGTCGCTGGCGAATTACTGAAAGGGCGATCTGGAAGACCAGCGGTCCTTCTTGAGCCGCCGGGGTGCTATTATTCATTCGGATCGTGATGGGCAGTGGTGTCATGGTCGACCACCCAGTCTTCCTCTTCATAAGCCATGCCGTGGCGACCGCGACTTTGCGGGTGGGACCAGGCGTATAGTTGCAGCAGGAAGGCGGTACGTAGGAAAAGTTTCCGGTTCTGAAGCGCCGCCGGCCCGGGTAGTCCATGATCATTTCCATGGGCATGGCACAACCCCAGATACAGCTCGTACACTTGGCGTCGTAGGTCGCTACGGAAAATCTATCCGCCTTACGGTAAATCGTCCGCTAGTGGCGCTCTTCTCGATATCGTGTCTGGTAGTGAGCTTCTGCGCCTTGTTCTTAGATAGCCGTAGTTGCAATTCGGAAATCAGCCAAGAAATTATACAATTTTATCCACATTATTATCAGGTTCCTGCGTACGCGGCAATCGGACTGTGAAGGTCGTGCCCTCGTCATGTGACGAATTGACGCGAATGACGCCCTTATGGGCTTTAACGATTTCGCGCGTGATATAAAGACCGATACCAAGACTCGCCTCCTTCTCATGACCACTAGAATCTTCCTCTTCAAAGTGCACAAGTGGCTCAAACATTGTTTGCATTCTTGCTCGATCGATTGGAGTACCTCTATTATTTACCCTGACGACGATATCGTCTGGTTCGGCATCCAAATGAACTTTTATAGGCTCCGACTTAGCCCCATGCTGTAACGCGTTGCCTAGTAAGTTTGAAAAAAGCTGGGCGATGCGGGCTTCATCCCATACCCCCTCCCTATGGCCTTGGCATTAACTTCAATGGAGCGTTCGGGATAATTCATGCGCAACTCTTCAACGACACCGAGGCAAATATTGACAATGTCTGTCTTCTTCACCTGGATAGCCAGCCCTGAGCCTAGTTGGCTGCGCGTGAGATCAAGCAAGTTGTTGACTGTTTTTAGCATCC
>DATLBQ010000401.1:0-5011 GCA_035526805.1 Pyrinomonadaceae bacterium | reverse complement strand
AGACAACCGAAGTTTTTTCAGCGAATCGGCCGCGTGAAAGGGGTTAAAACGCTGCTGGATCCGCAATTGGCACAATCTGTCAGCGGCAGGTCGAAAATGGTGAGACTGCGGCGATCTGAACGCGGGTATTCTTTGATGTGAATTTTCTTCCAGCTATTCTCTTTTAAAGCTCTGATTCCTTCTTCCTTTTTCTTCTCTCGCGAGCTGGCTTTGGCAGGTTCGGGTTTCTTCTTCCCCGGCCGATGAAACAGCAGGATGAGATCGCGAATGCGCCGCCGTAAATGCCGGTGCTGCAAAGACTTATTTGCACCGGATTACCGAAACAAACATCATCAAGAATTTTGTGGCAAGCCCGATTGCCGCCACGTCAGCAAGAAGGCCAGCCAGGATAGATGGCTCCGCAAATCAGGGCAGGGCTACTTCCGCGGCCAGGAAAATAGCGCTCGGGTGAAGGAATGGCGTAAAAAGCATGCTGGGTACTGGCGAAAGAGTAAACGAGCGGCTTCAAGCGATCCGGAAGCTCCTATCGCTCAAGACTTTAACCTTGAGCAGAAATCTTGTAACGCACCGCCGCAGAAGTCTCGTACGTTACAAGATTTCTGTATTCCACAAGATCCTGTGGTTCTAGGACTTATCTCAATGGTAACGGGGAGTACGTTACAAGAGGACATCGCTTCGACTGCTCGAAAACTTCACGCTCGTGGTCAGGATATTCTGGGGCTGGGTTCCGCCGGGAGATCCGCTACGCAAAGCGATCATGATTATCAAACGCGTCCTTCGGGCTGATCGGCTCCGCCAGGTCCCTCCGAGTTTCAGTTGGGTGGATCATCGCCTGGTCAGCGAGCGCTTCATCGAACGGTCTGAACCTCCGGGACTCGCTCTCTATCTGTTTTTAGTCACCGTGGGCGATCTGCAGGGCCTGAGTTATTACTCGGATGCTTCGATCTGCCGGCGTCTTCATCTGGACCCACTCCAACTGGCAACGGCGCGCAAGCAACTGCTGGAGGCTGATTTAATCGCCTACGAAAGGCCGATTTATCAGGTGCTCTCTTTAGCGCCAGGCCAAGGCTCTCAAGCCAGCGCTTCTCAACGCACGGGCGCGGCGCTTTCGGTGGCGGAGATCTTGCGCCAGGTGGTTAAGGGAGGAGCGGCGGCATGATCGATTATCAAACATTTTGTGAGATACGATTGCTCGCTGATCAAAAGAAACTGACCGCGAGCCAGATTGCGGCCGAGCTCAGGCTCAATATCAAGACGGTGCAGAAATGGATTACCTGCGCCACTTTTCAACCGCGGCGCAGCTCCAGGCGAGCGAGCAAGCTGGATGTTTTCAAAGGCAAGATCCTCGCCATGATCGAACGTTATCCCTATACCGCACAGCAGGTCTTTCAAGAGATCAAGCGCGAAGGTTATAAGGGCGGTTATAGCATTCTAAAGGCCTTTGTCCGCCAGGTGCGGCCGGTGCGCAAGCCGGCCTATCTCGCACTCCACTTTGCCGCGGGCGAATGCGCTCAAGTGGACTGGGGAAGCTTCGAAAGCGTGACGGTAGGTTCGACCCGCCGCCGCCTCTCCTTCTTCGTCATGGTGCTCTGTTACAGCCGCATGATGTATCTGCAATTTTCGCTTTCGCAGAGCATGGAGCAGTTCCTTTCCGCCCATCGGCAAGCTTTTGAGTTTTTTGGCGGAGTGACGCGTAAAATCATGATTGATAATTTGAAAACCGGCGTGCTCTCTCATCCGCGCGGCGGCCCGGTCGAGTTTCACCCGCGCTATCTGGACTTCGCCGCGCACTATGGCTTCGAACCGGTTGCGTGCGCGCCACGCAAAGGCAATGAAAAGGGACGTGTGGAAAGCGGTGTCGGCTACGTGAAAAAGAATTTCCTGGCCGGCTTGGAAATTCCTTCATTTGAGGCGGTGGCTGCCGCAGGCACCCTCTGGCTTGGCGAAGTGGCTAACGTGCGCATCCATGGCGAAACCCAGCGCAAACCATCGGAAATATTTATCGAGGAACAGCCTCACTTGCGGCCTCTCACTGTAATGCCTTACGACTGCGCCGTGGTCTTAGCCGTTCCGGCGAGCAGTCAAAGTCGCGTCGTTTTTGAAACCAACCGCTACTCCGTGCCTCATCTTTACGCTTCGCAAAAGCTCGCAGTCAAAGTCTACCCTGAACGACTCTGCTTTTATCACCACGAAAAACTCATAGCCACCCACCCGCGTTCTTACGACCGCCGACAGGAGGTGCGGGACCCAAACCACGAGCGGGAACTGCTGGCCCAGCGTCTCAAGGCCCGTGAGCAGACGCTCCTCCTGGCTTTTCTGCACTTAAGCAAACACGCCGAACTCTACGTTCGCAAGCTCCACGAAAAACGGCTGAACGCGCCGCACCACGTCCAGAAGATCGTCGCCTTGAGCGAGATCTATGGTCCAGACAAAGTCGCCCGCGCTTTAGAGGACGCCATTACTTTTGAAGCCTACGGCTGCGAATACATTGCCAACATTCTCGAACAGCGTGAGCGTTTTCCCGCTACGCCATCCGCCTTGCATCTGACGCGACGACAAGACCTGCTCGACCTGGAAATCCCTCCGGCTGACTTAACCCCCTACCAACACCAAGACCAGGGTGGCCAATCTTCAACATAAACCAATGAAAACTCCGAAAAACCTACTCCCGGAACACTTGGACTATCTGGGCCTGAACTTCATCAAAAAAGAGTACTTAAACCTCGGGCGAGAAGGCGCTGAAAAACAATGGACCCATGTCGATTACCTCGGTCGCGTCATCGAAGGCGAATTCAACGACCAGCGGCAGCGTGCGGTCCAGCGCCGCATTCAGACCGCGCAGTTCCCGGTTATCAAAACCCTGGAGCAGTTCCGGTGGGACTGGCCCAAAAAGATCAACCGCGTGCAGGTCCAAAACCTCTTCCGCCTGGAGTTCATCGAAAAACAAGCCAACGTCATCCTGCTTGGCACCGTCGGGCTTGGAAAAACCCATCTCGCTACCGCGCTTGGCTACGCGGCGTGCCTGGAGGGTTGCACCGTGCTCTTTGCCAATGCCATCAGCGTGATCAACAACCTCTCGGCGGCCCAGAAACACGGGTGGTTGAAAACGGAACTAAAAAAATACCTCCGGCCGCGGCTGCTCATCCTTGATGAACTTGGGTATCTGCCCATCGACCAGCATGGAGCCGACCTTCTCTTTCAGGTCATCAGCCAGCGGTATGAACGCGGCTCGATCGTGCTCACAACCAATAAAGCCTACAAGCAATGGCCAAGCATCTTTAACAATGACAGCACCATCACTTCCGCTGTGCTAGACCGCTTGCTCCACCATGCCGACACCATCGTCATTGAAGGGAGCAGTTATCGCATGAAAGATCAAATCGAAGGCTCCCAGTCTATTTCCTAACAAGTCGCCGACTTACTCCATCAGGCCACCAATCTTCGTTAGTTTCGTTCGTTGGTATTTTCAGATTGGCGCATTTGCACCGAGTTGAAGCTGCCAGTAACATCTGCTGGGCTCGTTTAGTCGTTTTTACCTTACGATCCTGAAGAACCGCGCGTTTCCTGCAATCGCCGCGACATACGGATTGGTTGCGTTTGGGATGTCAGTCCAGCCTCCGGGCAACGCGTTTGTGGCTTGCAATTTTCCGCTTCCGCTCCACTCCACACGGATATTCCCGCTCGCAACGCTAATAGATGTAAAACGCGGCTGATCAGGTTTCTGAGTGGTCGGTGTCGAGGTGATACGGTTCAGTTCCAACCCAAACACGATGTCAGAACTCGTTGCATCGGATTGGTGAACTTCCGCAGCTAAAACATTCTCACCTTGCACGAGACTGGCATTCGAAATTTCGAACGGTCCGGCATAGGCATTCTCGTGGCCGCTAAAGAATGTTTTGGAATCATACGTAGCGCCGGCAGCAATACCGAAGCGATGAACCTCGACCCCATTCAAATAAAGGACTACGCCATCATCGACGACATGGCGAATCTGCAATCGGTTCGTCGCAGGATCACCATTGATGGTGAAGCGAGTTCTGAAATAATCAGTGATAATGTTATTACCCGATGGATCAGTGCGCACGAGTTGAGTCCTGATCGGTTCAGGGGTTGCTCCCGTCTCCAGCGCAAGGATGGCGGGGCCTTCGGGCCACGCGCTATCGTTAAAAGCCTTCTCTTTCCAGGTCGTTCCAAGGTCGAGCCCTTCATTGCTGTAGCGCCACATTTGCGTGTCATTGATGGTGAAGATTGGCGTCGAAGTCGCCTCCACCCGGAATACAGTCCCGCTCGTGGTTGTATTGCCTGCACTGTCGTTGAAGGTCAGCACCGCGTTAATCTGCGCTTCCGGCGCGTAGCCTCCAGGGCGCGTGTACGAGATTGTGGTCGAGATACCACCAGCCGGTTTAATAATTACTGGAGTGACTGCCTCCCCGTTAATTGTGAGTCGGATTGAATTCGTCATGATCTGCCTTGTTCCTTCCGTCAGGATAAACTGGATCTCTGCGTTAGTGCTGACGTTAACTGAGTTCGTCACCGGCGATATCGATTGCACCGTCGTTGGCGGGATATCCGTAAGAATTGCTGCCATCAAAACTGCGCCGAAGACAATATCGGAACTTGTCGCGGCATCCTGGTGGACTTCCGCTGCCAAAACATTCTCACCGTTTACGAGGCTGCCGGAAGGAACAGTGAAGGGTCCCTCCAACACATTTTCATGGCCAGTAAAACCGGTTTGTGCAGTGACAACCGTCGCGGCCGCAGTCCCAAATCGATAAATCTCCACACCGTTGAGGTAGAGCACGAATCCGTCATCCACAACATGCTGAAGCAGCAGGCGAACTGCAGCAGGATTGCCATTGAAGTTAAAACGTGTTCGGAAGTAGTCCGTCATGATTCGCGTGCCTTCCTCAGTAGATCGCTCCAAAACGGTTCGAATCGGTTCCGCGGTGGCTCCGGATTCCGCTGCGAGAAGCGCAGGACCTTCGGGCCAGGCGCTGTCATTATAATTCTT
>DATLBQ010000400.1:0-4803 GCA_035526805.1 Pyrinomonadaceae bacterium | reverse complement strand
CGCCGCAGGTTCGTCACTAACCCATAAGATTCTCGCCATCGGGACAAGCCTTGCGACCGCCACGATTACGGGCTTCTACTGATTTGTCGTTCAGGGCTTTGATTTATTCCAGCCCGCGAAATACGTTTTCGCTTGGTGCTTCCCGCCAGATTACTCCTTTGGCGGAACGCATTAAGGGGACTCGCTATGAAATCAAGAGACAAACTTGCTCGCACCAGTCCAATGATCGATCGGTGCTCAACGGGTATATCTGGGTTGGATCAAATCCTCGACGGAGGTTTTCCGCAAGGGAACTTCTATCTCGTGCAAGGAACTCCCGGCGTTGGGAAAACCACGCTCGGATTACAGTTTCTTCTAACGGGCGCCCGCATGGGCGAACGAGCCCTCTATGTCACCCTTTCCGAAACCCGGAAGGAGCTGCAAGCGGTGGCGACGTCCCACGGATGGGACCTGGAGAAGCTCTCTATTATCGATTTAGCATTCATCAAACGGCAGACAGGCAAATCCCAAACCTCTTTCGAAGCTTCTCACATCGGCACGATTGAAGTCGTCAAGGCTCTATTAGATGAGGCCGATAGAGTGCGACCCATCAGGGTAGTCTTTGACTCCGTTTCGGAGCTGCGGTTGATGTGCGCCGATCCTTTACGCTACCGCAAGCAGATGCTGGAATTGAAAGATGTTTTTGCCGCCAAAGGCGCGACCACGCTTTTTCTGGAAGATGAAACCGAAGTGGGTGGACAACTCCACGTGGAAGGCATTGCGCACGGGGTCGTCGTCATGGAAAAGAATGCCAGTGACTTCGGTAACGAACATCGCCGGCTCAAAGTCGCGAAGTTGCGCGGCAGTGGTTTCCGCGCGGGCTATCATAATTATCTCATCGATGTCGGCGGGCTTCGAGTCTTCCCAAGGCTTGTGGCATCAGAGCATCGGAAGGACTTTCCATCCGATCCGCTTTTAAGCGGTATTCCCGAGCTGGACCAACTCCTGGGCGGCGGATTGGATCGAGGCACGAGCAGCCTCTTTTCCGGACCCACCGGGACCGGTAAATCGACGCTGGCGCTCCGGTTTGCGCTTCAGGCAGCCCAGCAAAACGAGAAAGCGGTCCTGTATTCTTTTGAAGAAAGCGTGCGGACGACTGTCGCAAGGGCTACGGCCATGAATCTGGACATTACCAAGGCCCTGGAGTCGGGAAGGGTAATCATCCGTCAAATTGATCCTGGTGAACTGTCACCCGGAGAATTCGCCCATGACATTCGAACAGCGGTCCTGGAAAACGAGACGCGACTCGTAATTATTGACAGCCTCAGTGGATATCTAAATGCAATGCCCGACGAGAAATTCCTCGCCGTGCAAATGCACGAGCTTTTGATGTTTCTGGGCCAGCAGGGGGTCATTACGATCCTAACCGTCGCGCAACACGGCGTAGTAGAAATTTCCGATTCAAAAGCGGATGTAAGTTATCTCGCCGACAGCGTCATCGTCCTGCGTTATTTTGAAGCCATGGGCCGCGTAAAGAAGGCCATCTCTGTAATCAAGAAGCGCAGCAGCCAGCACGAAGATACCATTCGCGAGTTCAAACTGGAAGCCGATGGCATTCGGGTGGGCGAGCCCATCACAGAGTTTCAAGGTGTACTAACTGGATCTCCCATCTTTCTGGGCAACCCGGAAAAGATCCTCAAGGCTAGTCGAAAGCCAAAGGTCGCTGCGTCGAACGGTGAGGAACTCGCCCCAATCAGGGAACTGCAGTCAGGGACTAACGCTCGCCGTTAGCAGGCGCGATCAAAAAACCTCGCGTAATCGCTGCTGCGCGGTCGTCCCAATGCAGCCTTCACGGCGCACCACCGAATCAGTGTCCGCAGCGTCGCATTCTACGCTGAACGGCCTGTTCACACTTACAACGATTTGTCGCCGACCCGCGATACGATTGCCCTGGGGTATCGCAGCCAGTTTGTCCCAAAGAAACGCGACTGAACGAGGAAAGCTCTTTACGCGATATCGGGGTAACAAAAGCCCCGAGTCAGGCATTCACCGCTACCATTGTTTATCATCTGTGCATACTCTTGAGATCGTGAAACAAGAAATTACTCTCCCCAAGACTTCGTGGAATGATTCGGTTTGGTTTGCCGCCTGGCTCGAGCTGGCCCGCGATCCTAAGCAGTCGGCCTAAATCGGCCGTGACCGCGCGGGAAATCGTTGGCACATTCCATTCCGGTCCTTTTCGTCAGCTCACAGCCTCACGCGTCTCTAACGCGGACTCCTTGTTCGGTGATTTCTATTTCATGAATGCTAAGGTCGTGCGGTCCGCCACGGGCTTTGAGCACAGCCACGGTTCGCTTGATTTTTTCCTTAAGCTCCGTTGAGAGCAGCACGATGTTGTCAGATAAGTAGCTTATTCTCCCCCCGTCAGAGGAGGCGGTATCTTCGTCATCGATTACTCCTGCTATCTCGAAGTTGAGAAAGGTTGTAACACCCAGGACTGTTAGGTTCTGGATAAGGGCATACAAATAGTCATGAAGGCGTTGCGGATCGCTTGACGCCATGCGCAGATCTCCAACCGCATCGATGACCACGCGCTTTATTTTCTCCTCTCGAATGCGTTTGAAAAGAGTGACAATGACACTGTCGATCTGCAATTCAACCGGTGACGAGTAATAGAGTTTGAGGAGGCCTTTTTGTTGCGCATCATTGACGTCCGCGCCCAGGTTCCGTAGGACCCTTGCAATTTGCGTTGGGTTCTCTTGAAAATTGGCGTACAGGCTCGGCTCGCCGCGCTTCACGCCTTCGAGGACAAACTGGAGGGCGATGGTCGTTTTGCCGCCCCCAGTTGGGCCGGCAATGAGTGTGGTCGAGCCTCGCCAAAGGCCCCCGCCCAGCAGATTATCAAGGCCTGGAACGCCGGAAGAAATTCGGTCCTCCACAATCTTGTATTTTTCCGGATTCTGCGGAGAAACCAGGCGAGGGAAAACTTCCAGTCCGCTGCTGACGATTCGGAATGCATGGGAACCCTCGAGGTACGGACTCCCGCGCAGTTTGAGGACGCGGAGAAAACGTTCGTCACGTGTGTTGGTGGGGCTGCGCATGAACTGAACGATGGCGTCAGCAACGGCGAATTCTGGCAATTGCTGGGCGTGTTCATTTGTGTATTCACCTAACAGAAAAACCGTGGTGTCAAACGCGGTCAGCGTCCCGGTCATTTCGAAAAGCATTTTCCGGAAATCGAGGACTGACGGGGCGAGATCATGGAGGGCTTTGAAGGAGTCAATGACGATGATCTGAGGCGCCAATGTGCGAATGGCCTCTTGAAGGACGGGAACAACGGCGGCGATGCCTTCGGCCGCGAGACGCGCTCCAATGTCATCATAGTGCACCTGGGTCCCCAGCTTGGCTTCATCGTAGAAATCGAATCGCTGAAGATAACGGACTACCTTTGCCACGGGCTCTGAGAGGGTGGTGAGGTAAAGAATAGGGCGGTCGGGGCGGGCATTATGGAATACGACGTTCTGAGCGAACACAGTTTTTCCGGTGCCCGGCAGGCCCATGATGATGTTTATCGAGTTCTTGGGGAAACCGCCAAAGAGAATCTCATCGGCTTCGCGATTTCCCGTGCTGATCCGGTCGCTCATGTTTTGATTTGGTCGCCGCACGCGTCCGTCAGAGCGCGCACAGATTGGAGGAGGGTTGAACGTTGAATTGGTTTTGTCAAAAATCTGTCGGCGCGGGATTGCTGTGCGCGAACTTCACCGGAGAGGACACTCAAGACCATCACGTTCACGGAGGCCATGCTGTAATCCCCTTTGACGAGTCTGCATAGAGAAAGCCCATCGAGTTTTGGCACGAGAATTTCCGTGATAATTAGGGCTGGCGGGTTCAACCGCGCGGCATCCAAGGCGGCATATCCGTCGTCAAAAAATCGTAAGACGTATCCCGAGTCACTCAGGAACTCTGTCAGCAACTTGCGAACATGAACGTCTTTGTCCACGACGAACACGCTGCATTCGTTTTTAATATTTATGACGGCGGGTGGCTGCGTTAAGCGCATAGTTTGCTGGCCATATCTGAAAGCATTGAACGCAAGTCTTCGATCCGAGCGGGCTTTTTCAAAACTGCAATAGCTCCCCGCCTTTGAGCGGCGGAAATGTCCTGCTCGGAGGTTGAGCCAGTTAATATGATTACGGGCAGTTCTGTAAAGTCGGCTGTTGTTTTTAACCAAGCGACGAATTCAAATCCCGACTCCCCGCCCACATTTAAGTCACAAATGACAGCTCTGGGAAAAGGGTGCGTGGATCTGTTGGCATACATGCCAGATCCATTTAGGTAAGCCTTGGCCTCGCTCAGATTCCGGCAAACGAAGGCGGAACATGATTCGAGCAAGTCAAAGGCCGCACGGACCAACGCCGCGTCGTCGGCGTTGTCTTCGATCACCAAAAACAATTTTGGTTTTTCGATCATGATCAAACGGGTATCTTGAGGCTAGCGCCGCTGCGGCGGCAATCCGTAGCAGCACTGGTTTGTGTTGTTACGGTTCGATTACCGGTCTCACGACCGATCGCATGGAAGACGCGGCTGGCCGATGCGGCGTTTTTAGCATTGTCTTCCATGGATCGAGAAGTGTTTTCGCCATCTTCAAAGGGATGTTTGTTAAGGATTAGGCTGGAGCCAGAGTGCGTCCGGCAGCATCATTGTAGGCAGTGGTTAAGTCCCCTTTGGCGGCGGTAAGCAGGGCGGCGGTTGGTCCTCCGTCATCGGCGGCAAAGATCGAGCCGGTTACTTCGACTGGAGTAAGTCCGGAAATGGTTGATCGCG
>DATLBQ010000399.1:0-3774 GCA_035526805.1 Pyrinomonadaceae bacterium | reverse complement strand
AAAACCATACCGTGTCCTTCGTCTGATGCAACGGAATTGCCCCACCATGGGCAGCTGCAATTTCTTTAGCGACGAAAAGACTCAGACTTATCTTGGGCCGAGTGCCCAACTCATCTTCGACATTCAACTTCACCAATGACTACGCACGCCAGCGCAGCCAATATCGCCTCGGTCGACGTCAGTCGTCAAAGTTCGAATGCGCAAAGTCCCGAAAGACGTCGAGGACTGGTAATTCGCTACGCCCGGCGAGGCTTACCAGCGCATATCGGCCATGCCGCTCGACATGGGGCCTTAGCTGTATTTCCTTCATGCGGCCTTCCTCGATACGTGACTTCGCACATCGAAATATCCCGAAAAAAACGGCTTCTGTAGTTTCGACGATATCGAGCAGGCTGGAAATGTCCTCGCTGATGATCGTCATCAGGTGTTCAGGGTGGGCGTCGGCACCTAGTTCGATGACAAGGTTACGGCCGATCTCCTGGCTGAGAGGTGTTGAGATAACAGGGTGCTCGCGCAGCATGGACAAGTCTATCGACGAATAATCCAGCAGGGGATGCCCCGCCCGGCAGAGAAAGCCGCCGCGCAATGGCGGAAGCAATTCCACCTTCAAGTCCGTTGAAACACCTAGGGCGCGCAGGTCGACTGCGATGATATCGACCGTTTCCTTACGTAGTGCTTGAGTAAGCAGCTCTACCGAGCCTCGGGACACATTCACCTGGACCCTAGGATAGTTGGCCGCCATCTGGCGTAGGAAAGGCGTCATGAGGATGGCTGCTGGCGTCGGTCCGAAGCCAACACTGATTTTACCAAGTCCTCCTTCCTTGAGTTGCGTAACGGTGCGTCGCAGTTCGGCCGTCTCGGACAGGATCCGTCGCGCGCTTTGCACCACATAGCGCCCATAGGCAGTCAGGGTATTGCGCTTGCCCGTCCGGTCGATCAACGTTACCCCCAGTTCCTGTTCCAGTGCCTGGAGACTGCGACTCAACGCAGGCTGTGTTAGACACACGGCATCAGCTGCCTTGCGGAACGACTGATGCTCGGCCAAGGCAAGTAGGTAGCGCAGGTGGTGCAGATCCATCCATTACTCCAGGTAATCAGATACGAGCTTCTAATGCATTAGACACATAGTAGTCGATCCCGTATCGTTTGCTAAATTGCCTACCAAGCCTTAATGCTGGCAGGCTTTGGACAATAACGAAGGAGACGAGCAATGCAGCGCAAACCCATTTTTTTGGCCCTTGGACTGACTCTGGCAGGTGCAGCGACATCGGCGCAGGCGATCGACGACCAGCTTCTATCTACGGTTGCTACCCGCGTATCCGCAGTCGAAACGAAGTTGGTCACGTGGCGGCGGGACATTCACCAACACCCGGAGCTTTCCAACCAGGAGCACCGCACGGCAGCCCTGGTGGCGGCGCATCTTCGCAGCCTGGGCCTCGAAGTCAGGACCGGCGTCGGCGGCACGGGGGTGGTGGGTTTGTTGCGGGGCAGTCAGCCCGGCCGGGTGATTGCCCTTCGCGCTGACATGGATGCTTTGCCGGTCAAGGAGTTGGTCGACCTGCCATTCGCGTCCACGGCCACGGGCAAGCACATGGGCAAGGAAGTCGATGTCATGCATGCATGCGGGCACGATGGACACACCGCGATCCTGATGGCGACGGCGGAGGTGCTGGCAGGCATGAAAGAGCATTTGCGCGGCAGCGTCAAATTCATTTTTCAGCCAGCTGAAGAAGGGCCTTCCGAAGTTCAGCGTGGCAAAGACGAGCACATCGGTGCTTTGGCCATGGTCGACGCTGGCGTGATGGACAATCCGAAGGTGGATGCTATGTTTGGCTTGCATCTCATTCCCGGTTTCCCAGTGGGCACCATCGGTTACCGTTCCGGGCCTATCCTCGCCTCCGGCGACTCCTTCGCGATGAAAGTAACTGGAAAACAGACGCATGGCGGCTTTCCTTGGAATGGCATCGACCCGATTGTCAGCGCATCGCAGATCGTACTCGGCATGCAGACCATCGTCAGCCGCCAGTTGAACCTGTCGAAAGAGGCCGCCGTCATTTCGTTCGGCTCCATCCATGGGGGCAATCGCGAAAATATCATTCCGGAAAGCGTCGAAATGCTGGGCACAGTGCGAACCTTCGATGACGACATGCGGGACGATACGCTCAAGCGTATGAAAATCACCGCTGAATCCATTGCGCAGGCCAGCGGCGCAAAGGCCGAAATCAATTTTCAGAAGCCAGGTTATTCGGCAACGGTCAACGATGAAAGCCTGACGGCCCGGATGCTTCCCACCATGAAGCAGGTTACCGGAGGCAAGGCCGTCCTCGCCCCCAAGCTTAGTGCGTCCGAAGATTTTTCCGAATTTCAGAAAAAAGTCCCAGGCATGTTCTTTTTTCTCGGCTCGACCGGTCCAAAACAAGACCCGAAAACAGCAGCGCCGAATCATTCACCCAAGTTCGAAATTGACGAAGCGTCATTGGCGGTCGGCACTCGTGCGATGACTGCACTAACACTAGATTATTTGAGTTTGCAGTAGAAGCGTCTGCTTATCTTTGAATTGGGCTCGAGCACGATCTTCGACGTCGACAGCCAGCGCTGTAAAAACGTAAAAAAGGCCTATTTCAAAAAAATCGACCGACCAGCATCAGAACGCGCCAAATTCGAGAAAATCGCTGTCGTAACGGGTAAAACGCTTTTGAAATACATGTTCATCCTGTTTTAACACAACGTCGGCCATAAGCTGCCTCTCACCTGGTAAGACGGAGCAGCTACTTTGCGAATTCCAATAAACATGCATTGTGGCGAGTTTCCACGATCGAGTAGATTCACGGTGTTGTCGCCTATCTATGACAAGTTTAATGCCATTAAGAAGCTGTTGTAGCGTCCGAGCATAATTACCTAACGAAACAGTGGCGAAAAATAATGCTTCACCTCCGTACTAGTTTTTCAGTTAGCCACTCTACAACGACGACCAAGGTGAATAAAGCATTGGTAGCTGCAGTATCACAGACGGAAGTTATATACCTGCCAAGTATAGAAAACATACTTAGTCGGTGTTGGACATAGGGATAACAGCTATCTATTCTATAAATAACCGCGAAAGTTCATTGAGCCGAAGTTGTCTATCGAGAGTCCGGCGGCCGCGAACCGCTTGCATGCATGTCAGATAAGTAACTTCACCGGTCGATTGTAAACATAAGAAGTGAGAAACCTGCATTTTTAAGCACCACTTCAGCTGGGCCTATTTTGGAATATAACGAAAACTTGCTGAATGGCGATATATAAAGAATGTGCTGTTCGTCATCTGAAGTGACAAAAAGCAAGCTGTATCACGGTGATTCATAAGACGGACTTCGACAGTTCATAACGATGGTTTTCACATCAGAGAGACATAATCATGCGCCAAATTAATGTTCACAGGCTTGCCGATGAGGCACGTTTTAATGCTTTCCACAGTCGCGTCCTTCTATGGTGCGCACTAATTATCATCTTCGATGGATATGATCTCGCAGTGGCAGGCATTGCTGTGCCATCAATTATGAAAGACATGGGTGTTACCGCCCAGAACGCTGGTTTCATGGTTAGTTCTGCGCTTTTCGGCATGATGTTCGGGGCAATATTTCTCGGTACGATCGCCGACAAAATCGGGCGGCGCAAGGCCATTGCAATTTGCATTGCATTATTCAGTATATTCACCGCCGCCGCAGGCCTTACCCATGATCCTTATACTTTTAGTGCCATGCGTTTTCTTGCAGGTTTGGGGATCGGCGGCGT
>DATLBQ010000398.1:0-7942 GCA_035526805.1 Pyrinomonadaceae bacterium | reverse complement strand
GTGGAATCAGTCAAACGCGGGTGGCCGATTCGCCTTCCTTTGGGCGGTCGTCCTGTTCGTGACATATTGCACGTGGACGACTTCTCGCGAGCTTGTCGGGCTTTTATAGACTCGTCGCATGTCTATGGTCTGTATAATCTTGGTGGAGGCCAGCAAAATTCCGCGTCGTTGCTCGATATTGTTTCAAAAGTGGGCGAGTTGATTCAGCTTAAGCCGAACCTCGTTGATGACGAGACCTTACCGGCGCCGGTACCGGTAAACTACGTTTCTGATCTGAGGCGCATTAACGAGCAACTAGGCTGGCAACCGCAGATCGGAATCGAGGAAGGAATACGCAGCTTGCTCTAAAACGATTGCTGAACCGGAAGAGCTGCACGAGCGGATTTTTTTTTAATTCTGTCATCGTATGAGCGCCCCGTGTCGAAATAGCACATGAGAAATGAAAAATAATCTAAGGAAAATCTTCTAATAGAAGATTGGCAAAATGCCTGAATCAAAATCAAAGCCGATAGACCGAATAGTCGTACGCGGAGCCAACTGGGTGGGCGACGCGGTGATGACTATCCCCGCGCTACGGCAGCTTCGGCGTCTGTTCCCGAAAGCCCATATCACGCTCGCTACACGCGCCTGGGCCAAAGGCCTCTTTGCGGATGCGGAGTGGATCGATGCTTTGCAGGTCCACGAAGGCAGCGGCTTGCGCTCGGTGGTCAGCCAGGTGCGCCAGTGGCGCCAGGGCAACTTTGATTTGGCGATACTACTTCCTAATTCACTTGAGACTGCTTTAGTCGCGTCGCTCGCACGCGTGCCCCTACGCATGGGGTACGCAACCGAGGGCCGGCAGCCTTTGCTTACTCATCCTCTGCAGCTGCCGGAATGGCGAACTTCGAAGCACGAAGTATTTTACTACCTAAGAATAGTTGCCGAACTCGAGTGGCTAACGAAACACGAGCAAAGCTTTCTGAATACCCAACCTGATGGTTCGCTCGAGGTGTCAGCAGGTCGTCAGATGGCCGGGCGCGACTCGCTGCGCCGTTTTGGAGTAATCGGCGAGGCGCGCGCGCTCGTGGCGCTTTGCCCCGGCTCAGTTAATAGCCGCGCGAAGCGTTGGCCGGCCGAACGATATGCAGCGCTTGCCGATCGACTCATCGAAGAATTAGGCGCGCAGGTCTTGTTAATCGGTGCGGCAGCGGAAACGGAAGTGTCTCTTGAGGTCGCACGGAAAATGCGCAATCAAGCTACAGTGCTCACTGGACATACTGACCTTGCGGAGCTCGTCGCGATCCTCAGCCTGGTAGATCTGTTAGTGACTAATGATACCGGGCCGGCGCACATTGCCTCCGCTTTGGGTCGACCAACGCTTGTGATCTTCGGCCCTACTAATCCGTTAACCACGCGTCCGTTTTCACCATTTGCCGAGATTGTGCGCCAGCCGCCTGACTGCGCACCGTGCATGTTGCGCGACTGTCCTATTGATCATCGCTGCATGACAGCAATAACGCCGGACCAAGTGTTCAACCGCGCGCGCACGATGTTGTCCGGCAAACTTCGGTTTGTCGACTGTCAGCTTTCGCAACCATTATCCCGCAGCGACGACAAACCGAAGTTTGTCGGACAAATGAAATGAAGCGGCGAGCAGTGTTCATGGACCGCGACGGCACCATTTCGGAAGAGGTGGGTTACATCAACCACCCTTCGCGGTTTCGCTTGTTTGCTTTTGCGGCTGCTGCGATCAAACAACTGAACGAGAATGGGTGGCTGGCGATTGTAATTACTAATCAAGCAGGGGTGGCGCGCGGATATTTTACCGAGCAGATGATTGAAACTGTCCACGCAGACATGCGGAAACAGGTTGACGAGGCCGGGGGCCGAATTGATGCGATCTACTACTGCGCGCATCATCCTTCCGTTGGTGAGCCGCCGTATCGCTTCGATTGCGACTGCCGCAAGCCGAAACCGGGTTTGATCACGCGCGCAGCCGAAGACTTTAATATTGACCTCGGTCGGAGTTGGATGATTGGCGACCGCTATAGCGATGTTGAACTCGCCCGCAACGCCGGCGTGAAGTCAATGTTGGTTATGAGTGGTTACGGGCGTGGCGAATGGGAAAACCAACGCGCGAGCTGGACTGAGCAGCCGGATTTAGTGGCGGAGAATTTACTCGAAGGTGTGCGCGCGATATTCATCAAGACGCTGCCGAGCGCAGCATCAACGATTCAACAGGCTCCTTAGCAGCGCCAGATTGGGTCTCGAGCACGATGTGGTACGATCTTATTTTGGTCGGCTGCCATTGTTGGCTATCCGAGAAGTTCATTCAACGAGATGGTTAATCCGAAGTTTTGAGTATGACAGGCATTCCTGCCTGTCGGTTTTTTAAGACAGACTGGGAAGTCTGTCCCACTATGCGCATTCTGATTGTAAAACTTGGCAGCATCGGTGATGTCGTGCACACGCTGCCTTCGCTGGCAGCGATCCGGAAAGCGCTGCCCGATGCGGAAATCTCCTGGGTGGTAGAACGTCGTTCAGCAGAAATTTTAAGAGACAACCCCATTTTAGATCGCCTCATCGAAGTCGACACGAAGGCCTTGAGGCGCGGGTTGGTGTCTGGGGAGACGCTGCGGGCACCGCGCCAGCAGTTACGTCAGCTTCGCGCCTCAGCCTTCGATTTAGCATTAGATTTTCAGGGACTGCTTAAGTCCGCCTCAATCGCGCGCCTTTCGGGCGCGCGTCGTGTTTTCGGCTTCTCAAAAACTTTTCTTCGCGAGCCAGCCAGCCGTTTCCTGTTATCAAAGTCGATTACCCCATCCGAAGATTTGAATATTATCCGAAAAAATTTATCTCTGGTGGCTGGTGCGTTGGAGATTTCCGTTTCTGACGACGCGGATGATTTCGAGTTTCCAATAAATACCAATTCGTCGCATGAGGCGGAGGCCCGTAGTGCTGAGTTACTGGTCGGCGGCAGATTCGCAATATTGAACCCGGGCTGCACCTGGCCGACAAAGCTTTGGAGCGTGGAACGATTTGGCCGTCTCGCGGATGAAATTTGGACGCATCATGGTTTGCATTCATTAGTGACCTATGGACCCGGAGAAGCCGCATTGGCTGAGACTGTCTTGCAGTCCAGTAACTCCGGCAGAGCGCGCGCCGTCAGTATGTCGCTGAAGGGTTTTTACGAACTGGCCAAACGGGCGCAGATTTATGTCGGATCAGATACGGGCCCGATGCACCTGGCAGTGGCGGCCGGCACCCCGATTGTCGGCCTATTTGGTCCGACAGAATGGTGGCGCAACGGCAGCCCGCGACCCGCTGACATTTGTGTGGAACGGGTTGACATCGATTGCCGCACGGACTGCCATCGTCGGGCGTGTTCCAAATGGATCTGCATGGACATTGAGGTTTCGCGAGTGCTCAACGCCGTCGAAAAGAGACTCGGAGTATCGCAGGCGGCCGCGCCAGCGGTCTCCCCGTTTAGATAGGGCCTTGTGTCCGTGTCGGGCGAGATAGACAACTCCGCTTCCGAAACGATGGCATACTCTTTCTGGTGATGAAAATTAAAATTCTCTTTTTCCTCGTGGTTAGTAAAGAGCAACTCGTGCTGAGGAGTCACACGAATATTGCGTAGAGGCGGAACCTGGATTCAACGTTGGCGAGTACCGCTCGGTTTCCTGTGTGCCGCGCTGTTTATTTTGTTTGCGCAACCACGTCCGGCGACGCTCGCGGTCGGCGCACCCATCTCGATTATTGGTCTGCTACTTCGTGGCTGGGCGTCAGGTCATCTCAGAAAGAACGACGCTCTGGCTACGACCGGTCCTTATGCCCATACAAGAAATCCCCTCTATCTCGGCAGCTTCATCATGGGTCTGGGATTCACCATCGCTTCGGGTAGATGGGAGTTGGCAGTTCTATTTATCGCCCTGTTTCTTGGCATCTATTTGCCGGTAATGCGCGTCGAATCCGCTACGCTGGCACAACTGTTTGGCGATAGTTTTCAGGCATACGTTGGGGCAGTACCGCTTTTTGTGCCGCGTGCGACACCGTATCGCAGCAGCCAGGCAGGGCGACCATTTGATCAGCGTCTTTACTTGAGGTATCGCGAGTATAGAGCTGCTCTAGGTTTGCTAATCGCGTGGGGGTTACTGGTATTCAAGGCGTATTACGTGAAATGAAGCTGAAGAATAAAAATCTTTTCTCTCGAACTCTTGTGCTGAGCGTCGCGTGTATTGCCGTCGCCGTTTGTTTCTGGCATGCAGGTATCGTAAATGCGCAGAATACAGGCGAGCCTTCGCGCGGGGCGGCTTCCAGTTCTAATCAGGCTCAGCCGCATCCGTTCGAACCCACGGAAGAGCTTGTCTACGTCGCGGAATTTTCTCGCGCCCTGCTGAAGAAAGTGGATATTGCTGACTTTCGCTTCACCGCCAGTAAACAGCCGGCGCTGCAAAAAATTTCCTACGGCACGCTTGACCAGCGGCGAGGCGCCGGTTCCTATCTACTGAAATTCACCGGGGACATTTCCAGCAAGGGCTTCCTCAGTAAACTTTTCAATTTGCGCTTTCGGGAACAGATCGAGTCGATCGTCGAACCCGCCTCCTTTACTGTTCAAAAGACTAAGAGAATAGACGAGCAGGGTAAGCGCGCGCGTATTAGTGAAACGATTTACAGCGACGGGAAAATGGTATGGACGGAACGCGATCCCAACAATCCTGCCCGACCACCGCGTAAGGCCGAAACCACGTTTGCAGGTCGAGTCCAGGACGTATTGTCTGCAATCTACTACTTGAGGACCCAGCCACTCGAAGTTGGTAGGAGCTTCAACATATCGGTCAGCGATTCGGGCGTCGTATATCAGGTTCCCGTGCAGGTGGTCGAGAGGAAACGTAAGAAGACTGTGCTTGGCCGAGTCGAAACAATTCGAGTTGATCCGCAGGTCTTTGGGCCTGGCCGGCTGCTAGCAGGTGACGGACAATTCTCGATTTGGATTACTGACGACCGCAGACGTGTTCCGGTTGGCGCGCGGATAAAGATGAGATACGGCACATTTGATATCACACTGCGCAAGGTCACCCAGAAGCCAAGCCCTCCCGACTCCCTGGCCAGTATTAGCCAACAGAAATGAAATCGATCATCTCGTAAACTCCCTCTCCAACCAATTAAAAATGCATAATGACGAACGAAAACTCTGAAAGTTTTGCGTCCGTTACGTCCAGCATGTCATTGCGTCCTCTCATCCTCGGCCATCGCGGAGCGTCCGCAGTCGCTCCCGAGAACACCCTGGCAGCATTCTCGCGCGCAATGAGCGACGGTGCAGACGGTATAGAGTTCGACGTGCGGCTGGCGCGCGATCGCATTCCGGTAGTGATTCATGACGCCACCTTGAAACGAACCGGTCTCATTCAGCGGGCCGTCTCTGAACTCACTGCGAAAGAGTTGCAGCAGATCGACGTCGGCGGTTGGTTTGCGCGTAGAACACGAAGCGCGTCATCGTCCATTGCCGAAAAGCTGCCGTTGCTGGAGCAAGTGTGTGAACTTTTCCGTGAGAATGATGGTTTCCTTTACATCGAAATGAAATGTGATAAGAACGACGGGCCCGTATTGGCGGAAGCCGTAGTACGGCTAGCGCGCGACTCTGGACTGGCGGAACGAGTAGTAATTGAAAGTTTCGACCTACCTGCGATCGCGGCAGTTAAGAAAATCGACGCGGGAATTCGTACCGCAGCACTGTTTGAACCAAAACTGTCGCAGCCGATTTCGAGTGTTCGCAGACTACGGATGATCAATACCGCTTGTGACGTTGGCGCTGATGAGATCGCGCTTCACCATAGCCTTGCAAGCGCTCGAGCGATCGACAAAGCCAGCCAAGCAGGGTTGGAGATCGTCGTATGGACGGTTGCTGACCCTGCCTGGATTGGGATTGCTCGCTCACTGGGTATTAAGGCATTGATCACAAATGATCCAGCATCGCTCGTGCACCATCGCCGGTAGGGTGCGCGGGTTGTCCGACGGCTTGAATTTATCGTCAGCTAAATGCAGCCTGCAACCTTAACCAACACTAAAATCGCTCCAGATGACAGCAGCGACGCGCATCTGTATGATTCGCTGCACAACTCGTTGGATAGGAGACTAGAGAATGCCAGTTAGAAAAGACGCCGAGATTATTGAGCCTAAAGGCAGACTTGGAGTGCTGCTGGTTGGCCTCGGCGCGGTTAGCACCACTTTCATTGCGGGAGTGGAGGCTGTGAAGAAAGGTATTGGGCTACCCATTGGTAGTTTGACGCAGATGGGTACCATTCGACTCGGCAAGCGGACTGAAAATCGCGTGCCATTAATCAAAGACTTTTTGCCGTTGGCAAAACTCGAAGACCTGGTCTTCGGCGCGTGGGACATCTTTGAAGACTCGGCTTATGAAGCCGCGATGCATGCCGGCGTACTCGAGAAGGATTTGCTGAAACAGTTGCGAGTGCCGTTGCAAAAGATCAAACCGATGAAGGCCGTCTTCGATCAGAATTACGTAAAACGGCTTAATGGTACCAACGTTAAGACTGGCCCAAATAAGTTCAAGCTGGCACAACAGCTAATTGAGGAGATAGCGGAATGGAAGCGGAAGAACCGCTGTTCGCGGCTGGTGATGATTTGGGCTGCGTCAACCGAAATATTTCTCAAACCACATGCCGTTCACAAAACACTGGAATCTTTTGAAAAGGCTATGCGCGAGAATCATCGCTCGATCGCGCCCTCAATGATCTATGCCTATGCCGCACTTAAGTCGGGGATTCCGTTTGCCAACGGCGCCCCTAATCTGACCGTTGATATTCCGGCATTGCGTACTCTTGCTGAAGAAAACAACCTAGCGGTTTGCGGCAAAGACTTTAAGACCGGCCAAACACTGATGAAGACCATTATCGCGCCCGGCTTGAAAGCAAGGATGCTCGGCCTAAACGGCTGGTACTCAACTAACATCCTCGGAAACCGCGATGGCGAAGTGTTAGACGATCCCGAGTCGTTCAAGACCAAAGAAGAGTCGAAGTTATCTGTGCTGGAATACATTCTTCAGCCCGAAGTTTATCCGACGCTGTATAAAGACTTTTCTCATGTCGTGCGTATCAATTACTACCCGCCGCGCGGCGACAACAAAGAAGGCTGGGACAACATCGATATCTTCGGCTGGCTCGGCTATCCCATGCAAATCAAGATCGATTTTCTTTGCCGGGATTCCATTCTGGCGGCGCCGATCGTTCTCGACCTCGCCTTGTTTCTCGACCTCGCTCAGCGGGCCGGTATGAAGGGGATTCAGGAGTGGCTTTCCTTTTACTTCAAGTCACCGCAGACGGCTCCAGGTCTTTATCCGGAGCACGATGTTTTCATCCAATTGATGAAACTCAAAAACACCTTGCGTTATTTACGCGGTGAAGATTTGATCACACACTTGGGTCTGGAATATTACGATTGATCCACCGTCCGGGACACAGCCGCAAGACTTATGGTGCGAATAATTTTCGAGTAAGACCTTTTGGTAGTTTTCCACGCTAAAAGGTGCAGTCCATACTTCGCTCCTTACCTTACTTATTACCTCGACCATTTATTGGCAGCATTGTTCTGACAGGAATTGTCAGGCTGCCAGCGACGAAATTTTTACAAATACCAGTTCAAATTTCACTCTCTACCCAATATTTTGTGATGACATTTGCGGCCGTGTCGTATATATAGCATCCGTCATTCCGGCGTCGTTGTCTTACGATCGCTTAGAAAAGGCGAACGGAGCGCCCAGCCGGCGCATCAATGCTGGTAGCGGATCGTTCCTTGCATTATCGAAGTCGGCCAATAGTGGCCGCGTCAGAAAGAGCTCAAAAAAAGTTGACAAGCTCTCGCGCATGCAAGGAGGACGAGCATGATTTCCGAAATGGAACTACAAAAAATAAACAAAAACATGGGCACAGTCTTCCTGGATCCT
>DATLBQ010000397.1:0-5797 GCA_035526805.1 Pyrinomonadaceae bacterium | reverse complement strand
CATCTCCAACACGCCTTTGCCTGGCGTAAGCTTGCGCGGGCGCCATCGGGCGCCGCTGCGGAATCTGGTCATCAAAACCAATCCAACCGGGAGTGGCTTCCTTCCCGAATGACCTCCCAGCTCGGCCACGGTTACCTTTCTTTGCGTAAAGTCGCCTTCGTCACGAAGCTCGAGCGGCTTCGAGAAGGGATGGACTCGGCCGCGCGAATCCAAAACCGCATACTCGTCGGAATAATAGGTGGCGCCGGCCCGGACAAGTTCAGCCACCAACGTCGATTTTCCGCTGTAGCTGCGGCCGGGAATCACAATCGCTTGCCCTTTCCATCCCACCACGCCCGCGTGCACGAACACCCGATGGGTTGCCAGCTCCGCTACGAACAGCCGGAGATCAGACTCAAAGGTTTCAAACAATAGATCCAAATCAAACGAGCGCGCCAGGCGTTCGTGATCCCCATAAAGAAGGTTCAAGCGCCGAGCGTTCACTCGCGACCCTCCAGCGCCGATCAATATCGAATAGACGCGATCGACCACCGGAGAGGTAACGTTCGTCCACTCGCTGGGGAGGTGTCTGCAAACACGATCAAGCGCAGCCGGATCGTTTGAGCGAATACCAATCCGCACACCGTAAGACTTTAAAGAGAAGCCCGCCGCCCATTCAAAGCCATCCACCTTTTTCATTCGCATAGAAGTAAACTTGAGCTTTGGCAGCTTCGATTCGGACATATTTGTTCTTGTAGGGTGCGGACGGTTCGTGAATGTCCGTTAAGTACTTTCGACGGGTAGCGTCGGTATGAATTTAGCCCGGCCTTTCAAGGCAGGGAAGATCGACAACGCAGGCCGCGTCGCGTAGCGACGGCTGAAAAAGTGGATCCGAATTCAATCGTCGCTACGCGACGGGAACCGCCATGACCTGAGCCCGGCGTTGAAACGCCGGGCTAAATTCATGCCGACGCTACGCGGCGAAGAGGCGTTTGATCGCAGCTTCATTTAATTTGTTGCGACGCCAAGACAAATCGGTTATTGCAATTGCTCCACAGAGAAACTGTCGAGTGATAGTGATCCGAAGATTGGACAAGGGGATGTAGTGCAGTTTTCTCTTTGAACACTCAGCAGGATGCCGCTGGTTTTTTCAGTAGTCGTAAAATCAATACTGTAGACGTGCCAATCACTAGTGCCTTTCGCGAGCGGCGGAGACTGCCCTATTTGCTTCCCGCCTTCTGAAGCATCCGTGACTACAACGAAAGGCAGTCCTCCCGAAACGACGTCCTGCGATCGGCTGGCGAAATTAATCCGGTAGCGGGTGGACGGTTCGAGCAGGATGAGCTGCGATAACCAACCAGCGTTTGCATTGCCATTAAGATCGATTCTCAGGCACTTCGCCCCAGTATGAGGTTGGCTGGAATCCAGAGAGATTGTCGTCGCCTGTAAGGCGCGCGGTATTCTCCATCCGAAGCCACGTTCACCAAAGGCTAACGGTCCTTCGAATCCGCCGTCGTAGATAGAAGGTCCTGCTCGTGGCGCTTCTGCCTGAGGCCCATGAAGAGTTTTCCAGATTACGAATGCTTCTTTGAAGGCACCCTTGGCCGAGAGTTGGTCGATTAGCTCACCTTTTATTGAATCAGAGACATCATGCGCCTGCACAAACTGCGCTACTGCTTCCGGCGCCCTTCCGTGACGAGCGAGAAGCTTTGCGAACGCTATTCGCATTTTGTCGCCGTTGAGCTCGACCAGCTGTTCAGTCAACGCAACATCGCTGCGCGATAAACCCCACGCGAGATCCAGCAGATTTGGAATCAATTTAGGATTGCTTTTCGCGGCCTGGTTCAAATCCTTGAAGCCTGCCTCGTATTGTTTACTTCTCAACAGCACGTTACCGCGGTTCCAGCGCGGCTGCGAATAATGTGGCGCGCGCGCAATTGCTTCATCGAAGGCCCTCAAAGCACCTCGCGTGTCTCCGATCTGGTCGCGCACAAGGCCGAGCTCTAACCAAAGCCGGTAGTCTGCAGGTCGCAAGGCGACCGCCTGTTCCAGTTCGATTAATGATTGCTCAGGAGCACGAGACAAACTCAGGATACCGGCGCCGGCCAGATGAGCTTCTGCATCTTTGGGTGAAACTTGGATCGCCTTCTTCGCCGCTGCGGCATTCCCGGTAGTGAGGGCATACGTTACCAGAAGCTGCGAAACGCCATAGGCTATCGCTGTGCGCATGGCGAAGAGACTACAGCCCACGGCTACCACCACGGCGGCGAGCCGCAAGTAGCGAGACCGAGGCGAAGGATAATTTGAGTTTGACGTATTCAAAGCACAGACGGGCCGCGGAAATGCGAAGGAGGGTTACTCAAACAAAAGCGTGCCGCTCCTTTCGGAGGGCACGCTTTTCAGAGTCAAAAAATGCTTTCAATGTTTAGCTTGGGCTGGGATTACCACCATCGCCCGAAAGCGCCCAAATCAAACCGCCGGCAAGCGCGCCTCCGCCGGCCAGAATAGCTACCAGCACTTCGGTGCTAAGGCCTTCTCCAGCTGCGCCACCCGCAGTGGCCGCAGTCGCAGTAGTCTGACCAATCGGATTTAGCCCACCATTCAGGAAGCAGAAACCCAATCCGGAGCGATTGTTATTGGTTTTTTCCGACGCACCCTCGGCGGTATAAATCTCACCTACGCCGTTGCCCTTCTTATTCATCACGACGCAGCCGCGCAGTACCTTGACGCGAACGTTGCCGTCATCGTCAAAATCGAGTTGCACAGATGAATTTGGTTGAATCTCAATGGTGCCCAGCGCGCCTAAGTCAATGGTAGCGCTGACGTCAGCCGGCGTTTCAATAGTAGCGCCGGTAAGCAGCGTGGCGCCGCTCGCCGCACTGGCGTTGTTAACGGTGATTGGCTGGTTGCCGGTTGTGGTCAATCGCGCGATGAATTGTTGTGGCACTACCGTCGGTGCAGCAATACTCAATTGAATGCATACCTGAAGCAGAGCAAGAGTAAGGAACCCAGCAGTTGCTCTGTAGCCATATCGACGTTGTTTGGTCATAATTTTTGATGTCCCTTCGAATTGTCGCGCAGAACCTCAGACTTAGAGCCCGTAGCGGCCCGAAGTTTACTTTGCTTCTGCAGGAAGGTCAATGGTTTTCTATCAAACTCGGTGCGTTTCTCAAGAATTATTGGAAACGAACTCTTCCGAGCGTGTACCGCAACGAGTTAATTCGGCTTCAGGAACGTGGAGGCAAACTTCTCTGCTAACCCGGGATCGATCGTTTTCAGAATCTTGTATTGGTCCAGCACTCGCTTTTTATCACCGAGCGCCACGTAAGCAACCGCAAGGTTGAAGTGTGCCTCCCCAAAATTGGGTCTTAACGCGATCGCCGTTTTGAACGAAGCGGCTGCCTCCTGATTGCGCTTCGCTCGATAGTAGACCTTGCCGAGATTATTATGAGTCTCAGCGTTTTCCGGTTTGAATGAAAGCGCTTTCTTGTAAGCGTCAACGGCCTGATCGAGTTGCTGTGCCTGATAAAGCGCGGAACCAAGACTGTTGTAGGCATCAGCAAAATCCGGCTTCAACCTCACCGCCTTTTGTAACGCAGCAACAGCCTCATTGAACTGGCTACGGTTGTAGTAAGCGGTTCCCAGATTGTACTGGGCCTCGGGAAAATCTGGTTTCAGAGTGGTCGCGTTCTTCAGAGCCTCGATTGCCTCAGGATAGCTTCCAAGTTTGTTATAGACAGAACCAAGATTATTAAGGGCCTTCGCGTAGTCGGGCTTGAGGCGAATAGCTTCCTTATAAGCGGCGATTGCCTTTTGGTAGTACTCCGCCGCCGCGGCTTTATCACTGCCCGCGGCGATCTGCGCGTATGCGTATCCAAGATTATTGTGTGACACCGGATTGTCCGGCTTCAGGCGGATCGCTTGCTGAAGCTCAATAACAGCGGCCGCATGCTCGTTTAGCGCTATTAACAAGCTGCCCAAATTGGTGCGTGCTTCTGCGTACTCCGGCTTCAGGCGAATCGCTTCGCGATAGGCTCTGGTGGCCTCCGGGTATTTGCCGGACATGTAGTAAGCATTGCCGAGATTATATTGAGCATCAGCAAAATCAGGTTTGGCGCTGGCTGCTTTCAGAAAAATCTCCAGCGCTTTGGCATACTGTTCCGTTATGTAATAGGCCGCGCCCAAATTGTTGAGCGCTTCCGGGTCTCCCGGTTTGAGGTTGATGGAGTTTGTGAATGCGCTTATCGCTTCCGGATACCGTCCTGCCTTATACAGACTGGCGCCGAGATTGTTATAAGCCACCGCATCATCCGGTTTGAGCTTAACTGTCTTCTGCAGGGCCTCGATCGATTGTGGCAGCATTCCGAGCTTGTCATAAGCGAAGCCGACATTACTGAAGGCGGCGGCATTGTCGGGCTGGATTCGCACGGCCTGCTCATACGCTTTTGCAGCTTCCGCATAACGGTTAAGACTCAGGTAACTATCGCCCAAAGCGTTGTAAGCTTCACCCCAGTCCGGTTTAACCCGCACCGCTTCCTTGAAGGAGTTTACGGCATCGTCATACTTCTCGATCGAGGTATACGCAATTCCCAGATTGAAAGACGCATCCGCATCGTTTGGCTTTAACTCCAGCGACTTCTTGAACGCGTCGGCAGCTTGAGTATTCTTGCCACTGCTGAAATATGCGGCGCCCAGGTTGTTGTAAATCACCGCGTCTTTCGGCGTGTGTTTCAGGGCGTTGAGATAAGCTTCGATGGCTTTCGGAAAGTCGCCGAGATCGTAGTAGGTATTTCCCTGATTCTTGAATGCCTCGCCCTTGTCGGCGTCAGTCAATCGTGGCTCGGCGGGAGTGGGAGTTTCGCCTGGCCTCGGTGGTCGCGGACGACGACGATCTGAGGGATTGTTTCTGGCAACTTCCACTGGCCTGGCCGGTGGCCTGGGAGAACGCTTGACCACCAACAGTGCTGCCCCACCAAGGATATCTCGCACGCGCTGCGGCCGCTTAAAAACAATCGCCGCGCCTCCCATGATGTCCTGTCCTTGAAAGGCACTGGCACCGCCCGAGACACTCTGCGGCGCGAGTGCACTTACCATCGCCGCGCAAAGGGACAAGCTTAAGAGCGTTGCCAACGCGCGATTGAAACGGATCCACTTACCCATAGACTCTCGTGCGCTCGTTTTCCCAGCCCGGCTGGGACGTGGCAATAACTATCAAGGTTGTAAATACCAGCGCGTTGACGATGGTGTGCAAACCAAAATCCACCAGGCTATGAACCGCTACACCCGTAATTCCGATCGTCGCTCCAAAGCAGGCAGCCCGGCGGAAACGATTTGGCGAAGCGAGATTTTCGCGCATACGTCTGAGTACGACGAGCGCAAACCAACCCGCAAGCACGACCGCCACCAAGCCGCCGCTTGCAAGCAGCTCGAGATAGTCGTTGTGAGCCTCTTGCGGCGTCATGCTCCCCGACGCGTCGTGATAAGCCGGTATGGCTGCCCAGTAGCCGTTCATTCCCACCCCGACGATGGGGTGGGCCACAAACATGTTCCAGGTCGCTTTCCAAATTTCGTTTCTGCTGACGCCCAGCCGTGCTTCAGCAGTGTCGGCATTCAGCTCGTGGCGCGATTGCTCTATGCGCGTTGCCAACTGATCGCCACCGAGCCATAGCGTCCCGAATGCAACTCCTAAAACGAGCACGGCGACCAGCGCTATGCGCACCGGCAGCAATCGTACAATTTGCAACAACCTCGAATGCGATTCCGGCGCGTTCACCTTTCGCGGTCCAGCGCTGAACAGGAGTGCCGCAATCAGTACCTG
>DATLBQ010000396.1:0-7933 GCA_035526805.1 Pyrinomonadaceae bacterium | reverse complement strand
CGACCGAGCGCTTTTAACCCGGAGCCTGCAAGCACGAATCGAATTGCGCCCGCCGGCGGCCACGGTTCGGATTCGAGCATTCGCTGTTCATCGTTAAGTCGCGCGAGTCGCTCGTAGAGTGCGCGCGCCTGCGGGAGGCGGCCGGTATGTTCGAGAGCGACGGCCTTGTAGAAATAATGTTCGGACCACGGCTCTTCGGGCTGGGAGGGAGGGTTGAGTTCCTCGGAGGCAGCGCGTTGCCACCAACGTTCGGCTTCGTCGCGTTGACCCGCGGCTTCGTATTCGCGAGCCGCAGCTACATACTCCCGCGCTTGCGACTGCATCGCCGGACGTCCGACACCAAAGTTACGCGGATACTCAGTGGCCGCAGCATATTCTGCTGCTGCTTTCTGATGATCTCCTGATTGACGGTACCTCCGCGCCAGCCCCAAATGAGCTTTACGATAAAGTGCCAGGGCAGCATCCTCGCCTTCGCCGGAAGTGAATGTCGTTCTCGCAAGTAACACCTCAGCGTCAGCGAACCTGCCGGCATCTATGTATGCTGAGGCAAGCGATTGAACGGCCGCCGATTGCGCTCGAACAGTTACAGGCGCGGCCTCCAACAAGTTCACTCGCCGATCCGTATTGCCCATTTCCGTAAGCAGTTTGTCGAATTCCACATAGAGGTGAAAATCATCGGGAGCAATGGCGATGGCGCGCTCATACTGCCGTGCCGCCTCTGCCTTATTCTGGGCCGCCAACCACAGCGCACGACCTAAATTACGCTGAGCGATTACATTTGAAGGATCGAGTTTCACGGCCTGGCGCCAAGCCGTTAATGCTTCCTGATCGCGATTTTTGGAAGCGAGCACATTTCCGAGATAGTAAAACGCGCGGCCGTCGTTTGGGTTAGACGCAACAGCGGCACGCAAGACATCAATTTCTTCCACCCTATGCGGGAAGACTAGAGCCGGATCGCCTTTCGCGCCCAGTTGGTAATAAGTGCGCGCTTGCTCGCGATCACCCTCCTGCTCGTTCAAATAGCCGAGAGTGTAATAAAGCATCGGGAAAACTCGTTTCGACTCCGCGGTTGCTGTTTGTTCCTGCGCTCGCTTGATCGCCTCTTCGAGAAGCCGCCGGGCCTCCGGACGTCGTCCCACGCCCGTATAATCAAATACAACTTCGAGTACGGCGTCGGGTTCCCGTGAAAGCAGGTGCCAAAGTTGTTTCCATGCAGTTGTGGCCCTGACCTCGTGACTGGCCGCCTTGCTGATTTCGTATTGTTCATGCAGCGCTAGGTAATCAATCGGCAACTCCTGTGCAATCGAATCGATACGCGCTTGTGCTGCTTCGAGTTTTCCATCTAAGCGTTCAGCAAGCGCCAGTACCGTGCGCGACTTAAGATCCCTGGGGTCGAGCATGACCGCCTGTGAAAGATGTTCAATTGCTTCCGGCGTGCGTCCTTCTGCCAGTCCCATCTCGCCGAGCACATATCGTGAAACCGATTCGCGATGACCCGAGCGCACCGTCCAAATTAGATGGTCTGCCGCCTCAGACGTCCGTCCCTGCGCGCGTCTGACCAGGGCAAGGTAGTAATGGGCGTCACCGGCATCTTTGTTACGCCGCAGCGCTTGTTCAAGATGATCGGCGGCTTTTCCATACTCGCCGCTGCGGTAATAAGAAAGGCCGAGGGCAATATGTGCCGGGGCAAACCCCGGATCGCGTTTGAGCGACTCCTCATACGCCGCGCGCGATTCGCGTTCCTTGCTCTTCTTATCGAAAGCAATCCCCTCGATATAACTTTGCTCAGCACTCGCCGCGATCTTCGGGTCGGGAATGGGGCGCGTTGCCGCTTTGAAATCCGGATTAGCGTCGATCGGGGTGTCGGTACGGTAGTGAATCAGAGTGCGGCCCTCTTTAGTTTTGAAACTGACACTCAAAGGCTGACCTATCGCTTTGGATGGCAACTCGATCGTGGCTGAGAAAGTTTTTGCCGGATCGAAATCGATGCGATCGCTGCGCAGACGCGCGCCGTTGCTCTCAACGGCAAACTCAACGTCACTGAAACGTGCGTTGGCATTTGCGGTAACGACGGCACGATTACCCTGCACGTTGACGCGCAAAGCCGCATCGCGCGTCGCTTCGTCCCAGCCGCCCCCCAGCCGATTCACTGCAAACCAGTATTCGAAGAAATGTTCAACGCGATGCGGCGCAATGAATTGGTGTTCCATCTGCGTTTCGAAACGACCGCCTTGAAACTCGACGTACTGGCCGCCGCCATCGGTTAGCTTGTCTATCCAGACGTCGCCGTTATCGTCTGTTCCCCAGGTCCAGGTCTTCTTACCTGGCAGCTCACGATGATCGGCAACATGGACCACACCCCAATCAGATTGTTCGTAATAGACGCCGAAGAAATCGCGCTTAGAGTCGCGGGCGAAAAGCGAGAGGAAGTTGGGAACCTGGCTAAACTTGCTAAGGTCAACTCCCTTCTCTTTCGGAAAGGAGAAAACAGGCCAGAACGCATGCGGATAAGCCTCGCGCATCGGATAAATAAAACGCATGTCAGAGGTGGCGGGCGCGCCGGCAGTTGACCAGTACCAGTAACGACCGGGAACAGGACGGCGATTGTTGAGTGTGACTTCCGTCTCTACCACTCTGCTGCCGGGACGAAGCCGAATGATGACTTGCCACTGCATTCCCTGCACGCGCTCGGTATCGCCGACTGCAACCGCCGCGCTGCCGTCTGGTTCCGTGCGAGTCACGTAATCAATCGGCGCAACCGTTGTCAGCGTGTGTCCATCCGGAAAATTCCACTCGATTCCCCCAGAGACCCAGGCGCCCCGCAATGCCACCATTGCATATTTCATGACAGGATTTGAGTAGAGAATATGGCGGTTGAGTGTCTTGTCGAATATCTGGTAGACGTGTCCGCCCAACTCCGGAAGGACGGTAACGCGCAAGTATTCGTTCTCCAGGTACACCGCCTTATGACTTTTCTCTGTGCGCTTGGTGTTCAAGGCATCGAGAAACGGATAAGGATAAACTGGTCGCCACTTCCGTCGTTGCCAATCGAGCAGTGCCGGATAAGGGTTGGGTGCACCTAATTCGTAGGTGGGGATCATCAGCGGCGCTTCCCAAACGCGCGGCACGTCTTTAGAGGTTTGCGCTTGCGCCGGCAGACCGCTTAACAAAGTGCTTGCAAGAAATATTATGCCGACACCAATTAGCCGGAGTTGGATGCTGCTGAAGATAGCTTTCATAAGATAGTTTGTCCCCCCGATTCCGAGTTCGCGAGAACCTCGTACGTGCAGTTTGCTCTGGGTCACATTCAAACTGCATTAGTACCGAAACTTTAAGCCGCGAACTTCTCGACAGCAGTCCGATACTTCTCCACTTTCTCGCGCGACACACTGAAGCCCACGCCTGAACCAGCTGGCAGCCGAATCAGGCCGTGGTGATCGATCTCGATGGGCGGCTCGATCACGTCGTCAACGTACCAGCGCGCTGACGCTTCGATGTCTGTGGGGTAGGTGAATCCGGCGTGCGCAGCCAGATGAAGTCCCTGAGCGGAAGCCACACCGAGCTCCGGCATAGTACCTACCCAACATTTGAGCCCGGCGACGCGAGCCTGTTCCAGCATTAAACACGCTTCACTCAATCCTCCAACTCTTTGGATTTTTATGTTGACGATGCGAGCGGCGCGCTTTTCAATCAGAGAGACCAGCGCCTCCAGCGATTCGGCTGATTCGTCAGCGCACAACGGAGTACGCAGAATTCGCTGCAGCTGAGCAGCTTCGTCGTGCGCCCCACGCGCGAACGGCTGTTCAATCATCATCAATCCAAACGTGTCAAGCTCTTGAAACATTTTCTGATCGGCCATTGAGTACGAGGCGTTGGCGTCAACCATTAGCGGCACATCGGGAAACCGTGCGCGCACTGAGGCCACCGGCTCAATGTCCCAGCCTGGTTGGATCTTCAACTTCACTCGTTGATAGCCCTGGGCCAGGTAACGGTCGACTCGCTCGAGCAGTGCATCGGTGTGGTCGTAAATACCAATTGCCACACCTGATGGAATAGCTCGCGAATGCGCGCCGAGAAGTTCGCACAGCGGAAGGCCGACCGTTTGCGAATAAGCGTCCCACAACGCGCCTTCCAATCCCGCTTTGGCAAAAGGCTCGCCCGCAGACTTGCGCAGCACTTCAAAAAAACTTGGAGCTTCAAGCTCGCCGGCTTCGAATAGTTCCGGAACGAATTGCTGGCTGAGAACTTCCCATGCACGTTCCGGTGTGTCAGCTGAGTAGAAGGAGCCTGACATAGGCGATGCCTCTCCCCAGCCAACGACTCCCCCGGCAGTAGTTACTTCAACCAGGATTGCATCCTTCTCGGCGACCACGCCATTGCTGATGCGAAAAGGCTCAACCAATGGTATGCGCACACGATGCAGCGCGACGCTCTTAACGCGGATAAGTTGATGGGCGGCAATGATGGAAGTCGTAGTCAAGATATTCGTCCAAAAAAAGCCCGGGCCAATTCGCAAACAGGATCTGGTCAGGTCATCGTCGCAAGCATTTCGCGCGTAACCAAATTCAGAGGTGGTTCACCTTTCGAAAACCGCACTACTTCTTCGACAGCGATAGCCCCGATGGCCCGACGCATTTCGATACCTCCGGCGGCAATATGCGGTGTCAACAGCACGTTTGGGAGACGGCGTAGCCCATGATCAGTTGGCAGTGGCTCTAACGGGTCTGTGACGTCGAGCGCGGCTGTTATTCTGCCCGAGCGCAATTCAGTTAAGAGTGAATCGATCTCAATGAGTCCGCCTCGTGCGACATTGATCAAATAAGCGCCGTCAGGCAGCAGCGCCAGTCGTTTAGCGTCGAAAAGATTTCGTGTTTCCGGCGTCAAAGCGGCTGCCAGGATTACAACCGAGCATGAACCAACAAGTTCATCTAACTCCGTTAAAGTTGCTGCATGGCTCGACACGATCTCTCCGGAACAGTGGGGATCAGCGACAAGGATTTCGGCACCCAGGGGTTGTATAAGACTGGCGAAGGCCTTCCCGATACGACCAAAACCCACAATTCCCACTTTTCTCCCGCGCACGGTTTCACCTTCACTCGCGTCCTCATTTGTTCTGATAACTCCAGCGCGCATTTCGGCTGCATACTTTGGAAGCTTTCGCACAAGACTCAACATAAGCGCCAACGCCATCTCCGCAACCCCTGCGGCCATGGGATCGGCGGCGTTGGTTACCGTGATGTAATCAAAGAGCTCCTCCGCCACTCGTGATTTCACTTCCCCGCCGCAATGGGCTATCAGCTTTACTCTGGGCGAGGCGCCTAGCATATCCGCGCGCAGGAAAGGCGAATGCCATGTCGTCATGAGCACGTCAGCTTGTGCGATCTGTTCTCGCAAACGCGCGGAGTCTTCACCGTTGGAATGACGAGACCAGTCTGCAACCTCGCTGAGACGAGCACGCACCGGTTCGGGAAAGAAGTGGGCGAACAGCACGTCGCCGGCCAGGACTAGTGCGTGTGGCCGAGTCACGGAACTATTCTTGACGGGCGCTTTGTCCACATTCGTCTTTCCGAACTGCTTGTAAGACAACGGTCTAAATATTCTCTTCCCGGTTCCCAGACTTAATTTAATAGACCGCGCGCCGTATCAGAACCGGGTGCTGTAGCGACCGGCCAGGTGTTCAACTCGTAATTGAAATTACGGCAATGTTTGCGTCCTCTCGTACAGTTGCCTCTCTGGCCGGTCGCTACCACCACCCCACGCGGGCTGCCCGCGCGGGGACCCCGGTCCGCTTCCGGTTCTGATACAACGGAAGCCTTTTTATTCAAAGCCCTGCCGGTTCTGATGATAAATCAGTTCGCAGACCCAACACCGTCATGGCTCTCATAAAGTCGGGAAGCGCGACTTCCGGTTCTTCGATCTCCGGGTGCCAATATTTTTCCCATTCAAAACTGATGTAACCGTCGTAGTTCAGGCTTTGCAGAGCGCCGACCGCCGCCGCGAAAGAAACCTGGCCGCGTCCAGCGAGCACCGGCAGCCAATGCTCAGATCCGTCGACCGCATGCGCATCTCGCAAGTGAACGTGAGCAAGATAGGGATTTACGGCACGGGCAGCATCTTCAATTGAGTCTCCGGCAGCTAAGGAGTTGGCGACATCCCAGATCACCGCGACGTTCGGATGTGCTGCCAGTTTGACAATCTCTGCAGTCGCAGCTCCGGTGGCGAAGTCACCATGAGTCTCCAAACCAACACGCACTTCCGGCGGAGCACGTTCAGCCACTTTATGCAGGCAAGCGGCGATGTTGTTGCGCGTTTCCGCGCGAGTCATTCCCGCCTGCACCTTGTCGGGAAAAACGCGAATGAGCGGCGCGTTGAGAGCTGCAGCAAGCTCAGAGTGTCTTACCGCCAACTCTACTTGTTTGGACCGCTCATCCGCGTCAGGCGAATCGAACGTGCAGGAGGTATCGACACAACACACTGAGATATTCTGATCAACAAGCCGACGATGCGTCCTTACCAGCGCTTGCGGCTTGAACTCATCGCGCCCAAGCAAATCGAGATCGCCGCCCACAGCGCGCAGCTCTATGCCGTCATAACCTAAACTGCGCGCCGCCTCAGCAATCTGTTCAAGCTCCCAATTTGGGCAGCCAAGCGTTGAAAAGGCCAATCTCAATTGTGCGTCACCTTCCGTACGATTAATTGACCCAGCCGTTTTTGCTTACGGCGTGTACTCATATGCCCCGATATCGATCGCCCCAAAAACCGGTCGTGGACTCGCCGTTCCAACCGCGAGTGCGGTGTGAAATGGTGGCTCAAAAGCGGGAGGAAACAAGGGATTAATAAACGGGTGCCCAGCGGGACTTGGCGGATTTCCATTCCCGGCATTAACAAGTGGACTTGTCGCGATTGGCCGTAAGTTAAGCGTATTGATGTCGGTGAAGCCGGGGTTAGTGCCCGTTAGTGTTCCGGTCCAGGCAGTTGGGATAAGTGCTGAACCGGTCGGCACCCAGTTGTTTGTGCCAGTGCTAACGCGTCCCGCCACCCACTTCACGCGCGTCTCGTACACGACCTTATCAATCGGTGCTCCGCCAACGCGGAAGAAGACATTGTTATGTACTTCTAAACTCTCGATGCCCTGGAACACCTCAATGCCGGGGCTGGTCTGTCCCTGCCGCAGGATGAAAGTATTGTTGACGAAGCGATAGCGCCCTTTAGTGTAGCCGGTGCCATCCCCGCCCACTCGCGCCATGCGCGTGCCCTGCGTGGCGATGTGCTGGAACACATTCCCAACTACATCGGAATCTTCGCGAGCCGTATCGATGTCGACGTCGTGATTGCCATGCGGATCCGGACCGATCAACTCGATCTCGCCATAGAAGCCTCCGGAAACCCAGTTGTAATAAATTTCATTTCGCTCGGCGCGACTCTTGATGTTATTGCCGCCGTTCTGATCGTGCAGGTAGCAATACTGCATGCGAAAAACTGAGCCGGGATGCGCGATCTCGTCGGTCGCCATGTAGACCGGGTGCTGGCCTGTGCCATTACCACAGTGATAGACCTCGACGTATTCCATCAGGAGCGATCCCGAATCAGTATCTGCTCCAAGTATTCCGTGGGCGGGACAATCATGGACCACTGTGTCGCGTATAGTAATGTCGTGCGCGTGATGGTAAATACCGCGGAAACTACCGCCGGTGACGTCAAAACTTTCAAAGACGTAGTGATCCGAAAGCCGAAACTCTACGGTGTTGGTACCTCCGGAAATAACGGGACGGAGTCCATTGACGCGAATGCCGCGGATCGTGATCTTGTTCACTGACGTGCCCGCTCGCGTAAAAATGAGGTCGCCCGGATAAGTGGCATTCCCGTCAACTTCGACAAGATCTCCCGGGGACAGCAGCGGTGCGACATCCTGGAGTTTCTTATAGGTTCTGCT
>DATLBQ010000395.1:0-40843 GCA_035526805.1 Pyrinomonadaceae bacterium | reverse complement strand
ACTCTTCATCGAAAACGATTGCCCCGCCCCAGAAGAGCGGTTCGCCCGCGCCCAGCCGGCGCGTCAGCTCGATTGCCGTTCGTTTATTAAATGAAGCATCCACCAGCGGCTTAGCTATCGCCGCCAGTGAACGACGCAATGAAATTGGCACTTTCTCCGCCTGATGCCAGAACAGTTCGTTGATGCGCAGGTATTTCCTGAACCAATCGTAACCGGCAAATATTTCATCAGCGCCTTCGCCAACCTGCACCACGATGGTGCCGGTTTCGCGCGCCAGTTTTGAAACATAGTAAAGCGGCACGCAAACCGGATCGGCGAGCGGCTCGTCCTGATGAAAAATAAGATCAGGAAGGAAGTTTCGCATGTCCTCGCGGCCGATCATTACTTCATGGTGATCAGTCCGGAAGCGCTTTGCCAGAGCACGCGCGCTGTCGAGTTCATTGAGTTCATCATTGTCCTCAAAGCCAATCGTGTACGTTCGCACCGGTTGCGACATCAGTTCCGACATCAACGCCACGTTCGCCGAGGAATCTACACCACCGGAAAGAAACACCCCGAAAGGCACGTCAGACATCATTCGTTTCCGGATGGACTCGCGCAGCAGCCGAAGGATTTCTGTTTGATGTTCTTCCTCACTGCGCTGAGGCGACGCGCGATCGGGCAGAGGGTCCCAATACTGTTTCAGTTCGGTCGTGCCATCGCGCTTGATGACCAGCATGTATCCGGCCGGCAGTTTTTGAATGTTGCGAAAGAGCGTGCGTGGCGCGGGAGTGGTCAGGAAGGTCAGGTAATGATAGAGCAACTCCTCATCGATCTCGGCAGTGACTTGCGGGTGTTTCAGAATTGCCTTGATCTCGGAAGCAAAGATCAAACGGCCATCTTTGTGATAGTAGTAAAGCGGCTTAACGCCGACGCGATCGCGCACGAGCACAAGTTGATTACGCTCTGCGTCCCAAAGCGCGATGGCAAAGTCGCCTTCGACATCGTTAACAAAATCGAGGCCCCGCTCTTCGTAAAGGTGAAGAATAGTCTCCGAGTCTGTCAGTGAACGGTAGACGTGGCCGCGTTGCTCGAGTCCTTCGCGAAGCGATTTGTGATTGTAGATTTCACCGTTGAAAACCAGCCACACGCGATCCGTGCAACCATGCATTGGCTGATTGCCGGCCGGTGAGAGATCGATAATCGAGAGGCGACGAAAGCCGATACCGCCGCGAGCTTGATCGAAAACCAAAGCACCTGCGTCATCCGGCCCGCGGTGAAGCATCTCGTCGCGCATCGAAGACACCAAAGCCAAATCGATGCGCCCGTCAATTGCGCCATACTCCCAGATTCCGCAGATGCCACACATAAGACAGAAGACAGAAGTCAGAATTCAGAAGAAGATTGGGAATCGCTAAAGCAGTTCCGAGTTCAAACTTTAGTTTGTCCTCGCAGATCCGCAAGCTAAAGCTTGAACTCTGAACTGCTTGAGTGTTGGACAATCTTCATTCGCTCCTGATGGTCGTCGCCGGCGCGCACCGGTATAATCGCCCAGCGAAGTTTCCGCGGCATAGCGGTCTTCACTGTCCAGCAAGCTGTCAAAGATTCCGTTTTGGAACCATATTGCCGCGACGTGAACTGCGCTTCCAGCTCAACGGGTTGATCGAGATCAAGAAGAAGCACGAGCAAACGAGCGCCACTCTTGATGTCAAAGGCTATGACATTATTGCTGTCAAGAGGTCTTACATCCAGTCCGGCATCAAAATGGAAACGCACTGCAATTTTGTGTTCGCCTTTTCCAATCAATTCGTCTTCGATCAACCACCAACGGTTCGGCTTATCGAAAGTGATCGCACGGCGGTGTGTGACTGGCTCTGTCAAACGTTCGTAGCCCGTATGTCCAGCAACCGCACGATCGCGATCGGGCGTGCTTTCCCAGGACAAAACGCGAGCAACCACCTCCCCTCCCATAACGAACGGGGCATTCTCACTTATTGGCCGCTGCTCCATATCATCCACCTGAATCGTCGAATGGTAAGCAGTTGACCGAAAGAGATGACGCTCGTGCAGGTCAGCCGTATACACAAATGATCCCGGATCGACTATGAACGCTCGTCCGAAGGCGGAGATTTCTACGCTTAACAAATCATTATGCAGGTGTGAAGTTGGTCTATCCTTCTTCGCCCCGTTTGCATTGAACAGCAGAAATAGGTCTTCATGCCGCAGCACGTATGTGCCGGCCTGGGGAAACGCTTGCGATTGACCTCCGTGAAGATCAGAGGGGCCGATCAGCTCATGATCTCGCAATCCGGCGGCGCCTAAAACCCACAACAGCTCCGGAGTTGCTCCCATCCCTGCCGGCTGAAGTTGCTTGTCATTGAATACCACTGCGCCGATCGTCAGCAGGTACGCGTGATCATTCGCATCGCGGCAGACGATTGGCAAGACTCGGCCGCCATCCGTATCCCCGATGAGCGGCGCAAAGCCATCGGGTCGCATGATTGCGCGCAAATAGTTGAGCATCTGATGAAGCTTGTGCCAATATTTGTCTGCAACCAGTAAGTCATTCGCCTTATAAAGAATGAACGAGTAAAGAAACACCTCCAGCACAAATCGATGATAACCAGTCGAGGCTTCGTAGTGAGCGCCGTCGGGCAGAATTTGTTTATCCAGCTCGCGGAGTAGTTCTTTCAACGCCCAGGCTCGCCATTCTTCGGCCGCTTCCAGTTCCGGCAACATGATGCCCAGCCATAACAAGCCGGCGACGTCCGACAAATAATGATTGCTGGTGGCCAGATGCGAGAACTCAAGGTTGCGTCGAATGTGAGCGCCATGCTGATCAAACATTGTCAGCAACATCAGCAGTCGCTCTTCGGTGAGTATTGGTGAGTTTCGAAAAAGCGAGAAGGCCGCGAGTAAATTTATTGTGCGCAGAGCAACTTCCATCGCGCATGACCAATTTGCGCCACGACCCACGGGGTTTTGATCGCGCCAGCTTTCAACTTGCTCAAAAAATTCCACTGCAAACTGGTCTTCATTCGTGAGCGCGTAGGCACGTGCGAGGGTGACGAGGTGTCCGAGCCGATTCAGTTCCCATAAGACGCGAACGTCTGAGCCGTCGTTGTGCCATAAGGGGATGTCAGCATGATAGTCGAGTGGCCAAACTCTCCCGGAGAGCGGATCACGATGCCAGTCGATCGGGCGCCCGAACTCTTTTTCCGGAAAACCCAATAACGCCCAGTGATGTTTGCTCGTGATGGTCCAGGCGCATTCGATCAGCTGTTCAGTTTCACGCGGAAACAGATCTCGGTGTAGGGCAGATGTAGAGGTTTCCGGTTCAAATCCCGGTAAGAATGAAGGCCTGCTGCGTTCGCGAAAGTGCTTCCGTAGATCGGGTGGTGAGAGTTGGAATTCTGCTCGCAGCCGCGCGCTCTGCGAGGAAAGCTCGTCGAGCATCGCACGTTCCCGGCGCGATCTGACGGCGGCCCGACCACGGCGAAAAGCCTCAAGCGTTCCTTGCCCGAAGCTTATTCGCCCGCTAACAAGACCACCAATGGCCTTCTCGAGAATTTTGCCGGCGATGGATCACCTCGCACGTTCGAAAACCTGCAAAACGAGTACGTTAACCGAGGGCGGCGAGAATACGCTCTGCCGTGTGCCCGTCCCACAGTGGAATACTGACGATAGGCTTGACTGTCTGTTGCAGCGCGGCAAACGCGGCAGCAACGATCTTGTCCGTGTCGGTGCCCACGACAGTGTTTGTTCCCATCGTTACCGTTATCGGTCGCTCGGTATTTTCCCGCAACGTAAGACAGGGAATGCCAAGCACGCTGGTCTCTTCCTGAATGCCTCCGGAATCTGTCAGGACCAGCCGTGCGCCACTGTATAAACTTAGAAAATCCACGTACCCGAGCGGATCCACCAATCGTAGTCCGCCAATTTTCTCCAATCGCTCGCCGAAGCCAAGTTCGGCAATAGTTTTTCTAGTGCGGGGATGCACTGGAAAAACCAGCGGCAGCTCTGCGCTGATGGTCTCCAGCGCCGCAAGAATTCTTCCAAATGTTACCGGGTTGTCAACATTCGAAGGGCGATGTAGAGTCAACGCCGCATAAGGCTTGTCAGTCAAGTCAAGGACATCTTTGATCCGAGACTTCCGCGAGCACTCCAGGTGTTTGAATAGCGAGTCGATCATCACATTGCCGACCAGCCGGATTCGTTCAACGGGGATTCCCTCGGCAAGCAAGTTGTCGTCGGCATCAGCGGACGGAGTGAAGAGTAAGTCTGCAATCTGATCCGTCAGCAAACGATTGATTTCTTCGGGCATGGTACGGTCGCCGCTCCGCAGCCCCGCCTCTACATGTGCGACTTTCACACCCAGCTTCACGCAAACAAGCGCGCACGCCAGGGTGGAATTAACATCGCCGACAACCAACACCCAGTCAGGCTTTTCCTCAAGCACAACAGGTTCAAATTGCTTCATGACGGCCGCGGTCTGCGCGGCATGCGAGCCGGAACCTACTCCGAGGTAGACGTCCGGCTGCGGCAAATCGAGATCGCTCAAGAACGCGTCGGACATCGCGGCATCGTAGTGTTGGCCCGTATGAACGACAAGCGGCGTGAACTCTCGTTCGCGCCGCTTCATTGCTTCTACGATCGGAGCTACCTTCATGAAATTAGGGCGGGCGCCGACGACGTTAATTACTTTAAGCATTCAATAAAGTCCAATTCCCAATGTCCAACGTCTGCCGGCGTTCAAGGAGTTTAGAGTTCAAGCTTTAGCTTGCGTGGATTAGAAAACACAACCTGAAGGTTGAACTCTAAACTGCTTGACCGACTCTAGACTTGGGACCTTGGACTTACAACCGGATGATCCGGGCGCTGCTGTCACGCCGCACATCCCCGTTGAGCGCGTTACGTGTATCGACGATTAGCGAACTAAGACGACAGACACGTTTGTAGTCCGTCTCGCTATGGTCTGTGACAATAACCACGCAATCGTTTGCGCGTAGCTCTTCATCAGTCAATGTCACTGAACTTAGCGGCTCTCCGCCACCTTCTGTGTGTGCATCGTCAAAGTGGATCTCGTGGACAAAGCGATCGTGGTAGCGCACCTCTGCGCCTTTCGCGCGCAGACGGTCGATAATTGATAACGCCGGGCTTTCACGCACGTCGTCAATATCTTTCTTATACGCCACGCCCAGCAGCAAAATACGCGAACCCTTCATGGCTTTGCGTTCATCGTTCAGGCCGTCCGCAATTAACTGCACCACGTGTTCGGGCATGCGTGAATTCACTTCTTCGGCCAGGCCTATGAAGCGGGAATCGAAGCCGTGTTGGCGCGCCTTCCATGACAGATAATGAGGATCGAGCGGTATGCAATGGCCGCCGATTCCTGGTCCCGGATAGAACGGCATGAACCCAAAGGGCTTGGTGGCAGCCGCACGAATGACCTCCCAGGTATCGATGTTCAGCGCATAACAAAGCCGCGCCATCTCATTTGCCATTCCTATGTTCACTGCGCGAAATGTGTTTTCCAGCAGCTTCGCGGTTTCGGCTACGCGCGCTGAACTAACAGCGTGAACGTCTTTTACGATTTGGGAATAAAGATGCGCGGCAGCTTCAGTGGAATCGGGCGTAACGCCGCCTACCACCTTCGGAATATTGTGCGTCTGGAATTCAGGATTACCGGGGTCCACTCGTTCCGGTGAAAAGGCCAACAGGAAATCCTTGTCGAGTTGAAGTCCCGTCTGCTCAAGCATTGGCAGTAATACTTCGTCAGTTGTGCCCGGATAAGTAGTTGACTCGAGGATGATCAACTGTCCCTGATGCAGACGCTTCTTAATCTCTTCAGCCGCAGCGAGGATGTAGGAAACGTCCGGCTCTTTTGTTTTCCTGAGCGGGGTGGGAACGCAGATGATTACGGCATCGCATTCTCTCAAATGATCGAAGTCGGTGGTGGCACGCAGGCGCTTGTTTTCCACCAGCTCTTTCACCACCGCTGAAGCAACGTCACCGATGTATGAATCACCCGCATTGATTTGCGCAGCTTTGTTTTCGTCAACTTCAAACCCGGTTGCCTGGAAGCCATTGCGCGCAAACTCGGCTAGCAGCGGCAACCCGACATAACCCAGGCCTACTACACCGACGTGGGCGCGCTTTGCGCTTATTGAAGAAATTATCTGTTCTTTGACCATTCGATTCCTTGTTTCTCTAATGCTCTATGAATGGAAATCCTTCAAGATGTAAACGGGAAAGACTATGGGAGCGTTGCGCGGAGTGTCAAGCAGGGGTTTTTATTGGTTGATGCTTTGGCATCTGATCCCATGTTCGTCCTTCAAGCGTTCTTCCAAACTGCTTTTTCCTAACACCACCCCACTGTTTGAAGAAGAACGGTACGTCCGCCCTAACGCATTGGTCGCGAATGGATGCAACCCATTCGGCGCTCATTGGACGAGCCCCGGGTCCCGATTCCCCACCGACGATCACCCAATCAATTCCATCAAGGCGCAGATGATCGAGCGGACCGATTAACGGCTCAAGCGAGAGGAATTTGACTGCAGCTTGTGTCTCCCGAAGACTTTCAATACGATGAACTTGCTGCTCGCTTTCAACGCTAACACCCATCCAAATATTGTCGGCCCAAGGTAATTGCTCGCTTAGAATCGCAAGTCTTTCTGCACGCTTTGTTAGTACCTGAAACCGATGCCAATAGGCTCTTTGCATCACATCAAAAGCTCTAAGAATGAATTGACGCGGTACTCTTACATGAAACATGTCGCTCATAGAGTTAACGAAGATCGTCTGGGGCTTCCTCCAACGCAGTGGGAGCTCCAAAGCCTCTTCATGTAGGGTTAGAGCAAAGCCGTTGATATAGTTGGGTTGGCCCATTGCTTGCAGCCGTCGCGCCATTCGCTCGGCATAACAATGCTTGCAACCGGGACTAATCTTCGTACAACCACTCAGTGGATTCCACGTTGACTCAGTCCACTCGATAGATGACTTTTGCCCCATCATCTCACCCCTTTTTCCCGGTACTTTTTGAAGATGTCACTCACAATCCGAGCTCCGGTCTTATTCGGTGATGCAAAGTACAAGTAATACACGGTCGCGCCTTGATCATTTCGCATAGGCATTGGCTCAGGTACGTAATTGAATCCAGCAACATCCTTAAGTCGTTTCCTGAAGGCCTCGGCTACAGTTTTGTTATCAGTCTTCTTTTCCATATCTTCAAACAGACCTTGGTCCCTTTGATATGCGACACTGCGCCAGGATCGGTCGCCCCAAGTCTTTTCCAATCGGGCCGCCTGCTCCTCTGAAACGTGATCGGGATTCCGAAGAAGCACATTCATGTTGGCATCCATAATCATGAAATTAAAAAATATCTCGATAGACTTCATCTTTCCCGCCGCGGCGATTACCCTCCAATCGACGGTTAGAGCGTAAGGATCGAGGAGGCAAAGACCGCGGCAGTAGTCCTCATAGCGGCAACTCGGAAACACCTTCTTGAGTAAGACGGTGTTGGCATCCTCACCATAAATCTTTACGTCAGTCCGCGGTCCAACCACTCGACGAAGCTCATTCGTCTTGTCGCCATCGACATCAATAAGATGAAATTCGGAGAAGGGCGGTTGAACGAGCAGAGCGTTCAAAGGGCTACCCTTCACAAAGTCTCCGGTAGTTTTGGAAATGTGATGACCTGCTCCAGCGAAGGCGTCGATGTAGAGATGCTTCTTGATCGATGGCTGAGCGCTGACTATTTTCGAGTAGGCCGTTGCATATTCGCGGATAATATCCAGTTTTACTTCCGACCAATATCCGATGACATCATATTTGAGTTTCTTCATTGTGAGGCGGCCTTTCTCGGAACTTCGACATTCAACTTGCGGTCATGATTCCAATAAAAGTGTCAATGCCACAAGCTCAAGCCAATGATTGGTCACTGTGAGCTATAGCCAGGCTTCTTGCAACACCTTTTTGTAACCGGCGAAGATCTCTTATCCGCTGAGTTGTAATTGAAGTGATCTTACAGATCGTTTTCGGTTTTCTCTTCATTGATTCTTGAGCATTTTTCTTGACATTCGATCTCACCTGTAACTATATGCACATGCATTGATGATTGACGAGAGGAACAATTCTTCACCGAAACTCGTTCGAGGTTTGGGACTACTTGACGCCAGCATGATCGTTGTCGGCTCGATGATTGGGTCAGGAATCTTCATCACCTCGGCAGAATCTTCGAGACTTGTCGGCGCGCCCGGTTGGTTGTTGGTGGCATGGGCGCTTGCCGGCGTACTCACTATCACCGGCGCTTTATGCTGTGCTGAGTTAGCGGCGATGTGGCCGCGAGCCGGCGGCCAATATGTCTTCCTGCGGGAAGCCTATGGCCCATCGATCGGGTTCCTATTCGGCTGGTCTTTATTCCTCATCATCCAAACCGGCACGATTGCGGCCGTCGCCGTAGCCTTCGCAAACTTCACCGGTGTTCTTACCGACGTTGTGTCTGCAGACGACTACTTGATCGCGCCTCGCGGCTTTGGTGGATACGCAATCAGTCTTTCAACGCAGCAACTCCTGGCTGTAGTGATGATTCTTTTCCTTACCGCCACAAACACGCGCGGCTTGAAAACCGGCAAGCTCATTCAAAACACCTTCACATTTACTAAAACTGCAGCGCTCATGGGCTTGATTGTGATCGGACTCACGCTTGGCTGGAACCACGGTAGTGCAGCCTATACGTCAGACTGGTGGAACCCGGCCCGCAACGGCTGGCAGCCGACCAGCGGGCAACTTGGCTTTGACCCGGTGAATGCGGGTGGCGCGCTGATGGCCCTGGCGCTCGTCATGTTGCTGGGGCGGGCGATGGTGGGTCCGCTATTCGCTCAATCAGCCTGGAATAACGTGACTTTCACCGGCGGCGAGGTACGGGATCCGGGGCGCAATTTACCGCGAGCATTGTTAATCGGCTGCTTCTCGGTGGTCGCCCTCTACCTACTTGCCAATCTCGCTTATATCGTCACCCTGCCGCTAAGCGGAATTCAAAACGCACCCCAGAATCGTGTTGCCACCGCGGTAATGCAAGCCGTGTTCGGTCCGCGCGGAACAATACTAATGGCCATTGCCATTATGATTTCGACTTTTGGCTGCAACAACGGTTTGATTCTCGCCGGCGCTCGCGTCTACTACGCCATGGCGTGCGACAATCTTTTTTTCCAGGGTGTGGGCAGGTTGAATCGTCGCCATGTGCCGGCGCTCGCACTTATTCTGCAGGGACTGTGGGCCGCGTTTCTAACTTTGCCGAGAACGGTCACTACAAATCCGCAGACCGGTGCAGTGACTTACGGTAACGTCTACACACAACTGCTTGAATATATTATTTCTGCTGACCTGATCTTTTATGCGTTGATGGTTGGCGCCGTGATTGTGATGCGGCGTAAAGCCCCGGAGGTTGAAAGGCCGTACCGAACGTGGGGTTACCCGGTCGTACCCTTTATCTATATCGTGATGGCGCTCCTTATTGTTTTGGATCTCGCTTATCTCGCGCCGTCGACTTCGGGGATTGGCTATGTTCTGGTCTTGACCGGAATCCCGGTGTACTTCTTTTGGCGGCGCAAACAATTTGGAGTGCGCTGACCTGTCAGCGCTTTGGTCGGTCGCGACCTGTCGCGACCTGGTTACGGTTGAAGACCATCAAGAAGCGTGGCGTCAAGCCGCCAGGGACAAAAGCGCTGACCCACTCCAAAACTACTTCACCCATTCGTCGGCGATTTCCGTTTCTACTTTCACGGGAACGGTTTTCACATACTCTTCGCCCGCAGCGCACATCGCGCGTTCGACCTTTTGCGCAACTTCTTTTGCTTCGTCTGCATCGGCTTCGACCACAACTTCATCATGAATGATGTTGACGATCTGTGCGTTTGTCCCGCGCAACTCATCTCTTAGCAGTCGCAGCGCGCGCTTCAGTATGTCTGCACTGGTACCCTGAATCGGCGTGTTCTTGCCGTTTCTCTTGGTCATCGAAATCTGTTGGCGGTCTTGTTCGTCATAGCGAAACCTAACCAGGCGGCCCGATCCAGTTCGCGCCTGACGCTCACGCACCGCGCGGTTAGCGGCTTCGTGCAGATAGGTATCAAGTCCGCGATAAGTGGCGAAGTATTTCCGCAAGATATTCTCCGCCTCAGTGACACTTGAACCGGTCATGATCGAGAAGCGTTGCGCGCCGATGCCATAAACCACTCCAAAGTTCAGACGCTTGGCAAAATCGCGCTGCTCGCGTGTCACCTGGTCTACGGGGACATTAAAGACTTCCGCAGCTGTGACGCGATGAAGATCTGCACCTGATTGGAAGGCATTGATAAAACCCTGATCGCCGGAAAACTCCGCCAGAATGCGCAACTCGATTTGCGAGTAATCGGCGATGATCAGTTTCCGGCCTTCCGGATGACCGGAAAAGCAGCGGCGATATTCAACGGCATGCGGCACCTGCTGAATATTTGGATTCGTGCAGGAAAACCTGCCGGTCGGCGCGCCAATCTGGCGGAAGTCAGCATGCAGCCGGTGCGTCGTAGGATTAATCAACTCGATCATGTTTTGCCCGTAACTCGTCAGGGCCTTTTGCACCGTGCGATATTCCAGCAGCGTCGCGACTATCGGATACTCAGCCGCTAGCGGCTGAAGTTTCCAATTGCGAGTCGAATCTGGAACAGTAATGCCGAGGCGCTCCAAAGCTTTGGTTAACTGCTGGTGTGAATCCAGATTGATGTCGTCTCGCTGCGGTCCGCCAAAGAGCGATCCCTGAGACGACTCTTCCGCCAGCACTGACTGTAATTCTTCAGCGAGTTGTGTTCGTCTCTTTTCAACGATTGCCAATTGTTCCAGCCAACGGTCTTTGTGCATATAGAAGCCGGCCAGCTCCATGTCGGCGACCGCCATGATGCAATCGAATTCAAGCCGCGCGCAGTCGATAAGTGAATCGGATCGTAAGCGCTCGATCAGTTTCTCGCGCAACGGCAACAACACCGCGGCGTCCCGGGCGGCATATTCGAGTTGGGCTTCCGACAACTCGAAGTTCCAGTTGCTAAGCCTTTCAGTCTTATCTACCAACTCATTCAAATAACGCTCCGATACTGCTTCCAGTCCGTGGCGCTCTTCGATGTCGCCGGCGCCAATCAACTGGCTGGCAAGCAGCGTATCGAAAATGCCGCCGAGGTCTGTTCCCAGAGTGTGCTTGATGAATTTCGCGTCAAACTTTGCGTTATGAAGAATTTTGATCGGACGAGGAGCGGCGAGCAGACCGCGCAAGGACGCGAGTGAGTCAGCTTTCTTTAAGTCGCCGTTATGAAAGGCGTCGAGATCAATTACATGTACACCGTAAGGCGTCGCGAGCTGGATGAGACGCAGGCGACCGTAATATGGATCGAGCTCAGTGGTTTCAGTGTCGAGACCGATCGCCTGGTGACGCGACAGCGACTCGACAGTCTGGCGCAATTCTGCTTCAGTCTTGATTACCCGGAAATCTGTATTCATTAACTAACTACTCTTATTCAGAGTTCAACGCAGCTTCCCGTTTGTTTGCGAGTTGAATTGAACCCTAACAATTACTGCACGTTCCAGGCAAACTCGCTCGCTTTGGATCCATATGTCAACGCTATTTCGTTGGCACAGTTTGCAGCAGCGCGGTAATGATCTTCCGCAGGCGTTGCATTTCTATCTTGGCCTCATTCTTCGTTTCAGCGTCTGAGTCCTTCAGCAGGCCCGTATAAATCTCCTGCGAACGCTTGTAAGACTCCAACGCCTGCATTGGCTTATTAGTTTCTGCGAAGACGGAACCAATTTCACTATGCGCGCGAGCGGCGCGCAACAAGCGCCAATCTGCTTGCGAATCTCCCACCGAAGTTATCGTCATCTCATAAGCCTGGAGAGCTAATTGATAGTCGCCAATAGATTCCGCAAGTGCGCCGATCCGCAGTAGTTCGTCAAGTTCACCGGTGGCCTCTTTGTTGGCCTCCATCGCGCGCGCGGTAGTCCTGACGGCTTGCCGGTAATATTGAATGGCTTTATCGAACGCACCTGGATCCTGCAGTTTTTCGTGTACCCGGCCGAGGCTATAAAGCGCTTTGGCCTGCAGTGGCAGGTTGCCCTCTGCTTCAAAAGCAGCTACAGCCTTGGCGTAATACAAAGCGGCGACGTCTGTCTGGCCCACCTCTTCGGCAATCGAGGCAATTTCGGCGAGACCGCCTTTGGCCCAGGAAGCATCGCGTTGATAAGTTTCGATCGCGCGACCAAAATAACGATCAGCGGCCGGCTGGTTGCCCAGTTGCTGGTGGAGGCCGCCGAGCCAAACCAGCAGACGAACGCGTGAAGGATCGGGGCCCGTGGCATTCGGACTCATCAACTGCTCAAAGTAATGAATTGCTTTCTGCCGGCTCGGAGAGATTAGGCTTAAGTCCCCATGACCTGAAGCGATAGTATTCGCCTTCTTCATGTAGAAGTCGCCAAGTTGAAATGCAGTTTTGGTTTCTCCCTCGTAATTGCCGGCCTTACGGTAGTACTCGAGCGCCTTTTGATAACGCTCAACCGCTTGCTCTTCAATCTCTGCTTTTCGTTTGCGGCTAAGATCTGACTGTTGGGGGAGTTTTCCACCAGCACGATCCGAGAAGAAGCCTAACTTCGGAACGGGTCGATCAAGGCTGCTCGCTTCAATTAGTTCAGCAAGTGCGGCGCGGTTGCGACCATCACCCCCGGGTTCGTCTTTGGTGAGCTTCAAAAGCATAGTGCCAAGCGTGAACAGGGCTGCCGCGGCTTTCTGCGGTGAATTGACTGGGGCTTCCGCGTAAATACTGGCAGCACGATCAAAACTAGTCTTAAAAAATTGCACATCGTGCATGGCCGGTTCATCCAGATTTCCGTTTTCCTGAATGAACTTCGCGTAAGCAATATCGAATATGAAGTTGCCGCCCTGCGTCTCCGCGTCAGCCACTGCCTCTTTGTTGCTAACCAGGGGATCTTCGTAGCCTTCAATTGCCTGTGTGAGTAATATGCCGGCGTTACCGTAATCGCCCCTCTGCGCGTAGGCGACCCCATCGCGGAAGAAATCGTTCGCTTCTCTGGCACGCTTATTCTTTTTCACCTCCTGCTCGGCTATCACGCGTTGCTCGTCGGCTTTGATTTTCTCCGCCTTTGCAACCTTCGTTTGCTGTTGCGCCTGGGCCAGGGCCACTACCGCTGCCTGACCCGCGAGCACGGCCTTTTTCTTCTCCACATCCGCGATTGCGGCCTGCTTTTTGGCCGCGTCCTCCGCTTCGCGGGCTTTCTGCTTTTCACCCTTCTCGCGCTCCAGCAGCGAAGCGATTACCGTCTGCTGCTTGACAGCATCGTCTCTAAGAACCAACGCCTCGCGCTCGCTTTGCCGGGCGTGTCTGCGCGCGGAGAAAGCGATGACTGCGGTCGCTAACGCCAGCACAAACATAACGGCCATTCCAATACTCAGGTAACGAAGCCGGCGCGCGGCGCGGTGTTGTTGCTCGGCGTAGAGCTGCGCCTGTTCGAGCTCGCGGCGCTCGCGCGCGATCTGCTCGTCTCGTTGACGCTCGCGCTCAGCCACCGCTGCGTCTCGCGCAGCGCGGCTGTCATCGAGATAGCGGAGTGATTGTTCAAACTCTGGATGATAACGCCTGGCCCAGGCAGCGTTAGGGTTGGCCTTCTGCCGCCAATCAAGCGCGATCTGTAGACCCGGATCCTGCAGTAAGCCTTCGCTCCCTTCGCGATGGAGCGACGCGGCTTCGGCCAGACGCCGGTATATGCGCGCCGATTGAGCTTCCTCATTGACCCAGTCTTTCAGCCGCAACCAATTGCGAATTAGACTCTCGTGCGAAATATCGATGACCGTATCAGGTTTTAGCGCGACCCCGGCGGGCGGCATGAGGAACGAACGTCCACCACCACGAAAGACATCAACAACCGCTATTACTTCTTCGGCCTTAGCCTCGGCAATCGCGCAAATATCCTTCAGACAAGTAGGACGACGAATCTCACGATTATCCGCCCCACGTTCCGTCAGCGCTTTGAACAGTTTCTCGGCAACCAGCCGGCTGCGCTCGTCTGGCAGTTGGTTAAAGGCTTCATCAGCATGATGCGAAAGGGCGTCGGACATAGTGCCGACTGCTTCATAGTGTTCAATTCCGATTGGCTCGCCGTTGCGACGGTGCCTGGCCCAGTAATCCCAGGTGCGCATTAACGCGTGTTGAAGAATTGGCAACTGATCCGGATTATCGCCCACGTCGTTCATCAGACGGTTTACCAGCGGCTCGCTAATCTTGCCGCGCGTTACACCAACGGGTCCCGTAATTGCGAAGTGACGCTCATCGCGCGTCATGCGCGGTATTAAATACTGACCATCGTTGATTGCTTCCGGCAGACCCTGAAACTGCGCGCAATCGCCGAGGAAATCCGAGCGCATAGTCGGCACAATGTAAATCTGGAGCTCGCGCTGCTGTGCGGCCTCAAGAAGCAGCTTGACGAACGCGGAAGCATCATCTCCGCTGCTGGACGCAGGACGGGCCGCGCGGAAGCGAAACAATTCTTCAAACTGGTCCACAACGACCAGAAGCTTGTCATGCCCGGCTAGCCGCGCTTGCCGCGCCGCATCGACGAGGCCGAGAGAGCCGCGCCGCAGCGTCGCTTCGATTACCGCGAGTGCTTCCGCCGGGGCCAAACCTCCGCCGGCTTCTGACAACACCTCTTTGTCCGCAAGGGCCGCCGCCAGATTGCCGATCGGATCGCTGCCGGGACGCATGATCGCAATGCGCCAGCCTGAGCCGGCGCCGGCCATCAGTCCGCCACGCAAAGCGGGCAGTAGTCCTGCGCGAACAAGTGAAGATTTCCCGCTGCCGGAAGTGCCTACGATCGCGAGGAAATGGGACCGTTCCAGACGTGAGATGAGCGCGCTTGCCTGTCCTTCCCGTCCAAAGAAGAGCCGGTATTCGTCTGTCTCAAACGGACGCAGACCGGGAAACGGGTTGTTGATTTTTTTTGACTCAGTGGTTAGAGACATCATCGACCTCCGTCCGCCGCTTGCACTGCACTTACGAAGTCGCGCAGGTCATTAGGATCGAATGAGTTGAAATTGCGTATGACAAAGGGCACCAGGTGAGTAAGAAAATCTTCTTTCTGATCCGAAGGAGGCGCGCCGACATAAACTGCATTGGCGAGCCAGTCCTCATCTCGCCCATAGCCATATGCTTTTTCCAGATCCTCGAGGTTCTTTCGTACCCAGGGCTCATCGCCACTGCCGAAATAGACGAGCGCGGCGTCACACTCCCTGAGATTCCGGCGATGGTAGTCCATCAGCGTGTCCGTGCCGCCCTGGTCAAGCCAGGTGATGACTTCCAGGTTTTGTTTGAATAGATATTCTTTGATCGGCCGCACCAGGCTGCGGTCGCGGCTTTCACAGATGAGGTAGACCTGCTTGAGCTTTGAACGGTCAGCGGCGCGGCTGATTGACTTCGTAGTTGGATTGAGTTTTTCAACAATACGCGTCTTCAAATCTTCAACGCTTGTCTGCAGAAGCTCTGCGCCGGCGGTTATTCTGTTGTGGAGTTCAGAGACAAAAGATCGCTGGCGCTCATCTTTGATGGGCAGAGCGTCGGTCGTTAGCTCCGGCGGTATCCAGAGTAGACGCAGAAAAGCGGCGCTCTTTCCACCGTGCTCGGCGGCCAATTGATCCTGGATGCGAACTATCGAACGAGCATCATCTTCCGGCGTCGAACCGTAGCGGGCGCCAATTAGATGAACGGAAAGCGCGCAGCGCGCGAGGTCACGACGTATGACACCCTCCGTGACCGCTACTTCTTCCAGCGGAAGTTTCTGCTCAGGCAGAACGCCGTGGCCACGCTGACGCAATTCGTCACGCACCAGCTCGCGCTCATTGGTGAGATCAGAAGTAGTCTCAGCAAGATAAACAAACTTTGCCGACGATGGCTTGCCCGTCCCGTTGGCTTTCACCTCAGACGATGAACCCGTCTCCTCGTGGGCCAATGCCGGCGCGGACTCATAGGGTTTATTCTCCGATGGCAGCTGCTCTGGATCGTTTTGTTTCCCGTGCGAATGCTTTAGCTCAATAAGAGTTCTTGTGATGTCGGCTACCAGCCGGTTGAGCGTACGCCAGTAGTTCTTATCACTCGGATCCGGACTAAACTCCGTCAGCACGCGGCTGGTCGGTTCTTCCGCATAAAACTGATAGCCAATCAAATTTCTGATATGCGTAGGCTCCAAATTCTTCAGGTGGTCGGGCAGCGGAGTCTTTACAACCTTAAACACGCGCGAGCGGAAACCGGGCGCTGCATTAGTCGCCGGTGATTCTCCCGCGTGGAACGCTTCCATCTCGCGGTTGCACCAATCAGACTGCACGTAACGCGGAGTGATAATGGGAACGAGCAGCAGCGAGCTGGTGACGCCTTCGCCGATGGCCCCGCTAAGTTCATCATTACCCTGGAGGTTATGACCGTCGCGCCAGATGTTTGGCTCGTAACCGAGCGCTTGTCCCACCAACACCGACAGGCGCTCGTGAAGCAAATCCACCCAACCTCTGTCCTCGCCGAAAGGATTCAGGTCGTCAAGGTGGCCGTAACTGATGAAGATGTCGTGAGTGAAAGCCATTGAGCTTATGCCTCCGGACTTGCCTGGGGGCGATCCGATTGATTAGGAGTTCATAGTTTTATTGAAAACGCCGCCGGCGCAACCTAATAAGGCCTGATAGCAGGATTACCTTACGAGGCGAGGAGACGAGTGCTACGCGGTGTATACCTTGAGCTTGCGGCGGTGTCAATTAACAGATTGCGCCAACTAAGAGCTGGGGCAAGCCCGCCTTGCGACCTCGAGACTCTTGGACTTGCGCCGTTGGTTTCACGCTGAAAGCCTTTCGAGCGGCAATCACAACCTAGCCTGTGATCAGGCTCGGGGTTGGGAAGGCGGGCTTGCCCCCGCTCTTTTGCGCGTGATTGATTGCGAAGGGTCTTAGCTCGTTTCGGCCGCTGGTCGGGTCTTCACCAGCGTCAGAAGCAATAGCGCTGCTGAGACGCCGAGTACAGCGCTTACGAGAAAAGCGGTTTGCGGGCCGCGCCAATTCCACAATGTACCCATCATTAGCGAAGCCGGAAGTACCGTTATTCCAAACGCAAGATTGTACATGCCATAAGCCGTGCCGCGCTGTTCGCGTCTGACCAGATCAGCTACCAGGGCCTTCTCGGCGCCTTCGGAGAGCCCGAAATAGATTCCATAGATCATAAACAGTACCCATACCGAAACTTCATTGGAAACAAATGCAAAGCCCGCATACACGGCCGCGTAAAGAATCCAACCCGAGACAATTAACCGACGGCGCCCAAGGCGATCAGAAAGGTCGCCACCGAAGATGGAGCTTAAGACTTTGACGATGTGAAATGCTGCCCACAGCAAAAGCGTGTTAGGAGCGGATACACCGGCCGTTTGCGCCCGCAGTATAAGAAAGAAATCCGAAGAGTTTGACAAGGTAAACAGCGCGAGGATTAAGAGAAAACGCTTGAAGTTGTTATCAAAACCTCGCAATGAAAATCTTAGCGGCGGTGCTGTTCCTGTCTGACCGCGGCCGGCGGGTTGAGCAGGCTCTCGCACGAACATGGCAGCAACAAAGACAGCTGCCAACGCCGGAATCGACGCCACCAAAAAAATATTGGTAAAGTCGTCGGCGGTCGGCGCTATTTCGTTCGTGGCAAAGTAAAAGAGAACGAGGTAGCCAATCAAAGGACCAATCACAGCGCCGGTATGATCCATGGCGCGATGAAAACCGAAAGCGATGCCACGCTCTTCGACCCGCACGTTGTCTGCAATCATGGCATCGCGTGGCGAGCTGCGGATCCCTTTGCCCACACGATCGGCGATTCGCAATCCCAGCACCTGGGTCCAACTACCTGCAAACGCAAGCAGCGGCCTGGTAAAACTGGAAAGCGCATATCCGAAGACGACGAAGCCTTTTCGTTTACCGCGACGATCGCTGAAGTGGCCGGCAAACAGCTTAAGTAAACTCGATATCGATTCGGCGGCTCCTTCAATCAAGCCAACGATTCCGGGAGAAGCACCCAGGGTCAGTGAAAGAAAGACAGGCAACAGTGGGTAGACGATTTCGCTGGAGGCATCATTCAGCAGGCTAACCAGACTGATAGCGAACACGTTGCGCGGCAGGCGCCGGTACCGGCGCCAGAGGCCTGAGATGCCGCGCGGATCAGGAAGCACGAGATCGAGCGGATCGGCAGCGTCGTCAATATCGCTTTTCCCCATGACTCTGCGGGCTAACGATTGGCAGATCGTCTGCCGGGCGTCGCTGGTTGACGGGTTTGTGTTGGTTTGCCTGCGAGCTGATTGCTCCACCACCAGAAGCCGGCGGCGCCTAATAACGACGCGATGATCGCCCCGACCAGAGCTACCCTGATGGCCCAGCGAATCGCCAGCTTCGCAATTACAAAAAGGATGAGCAGCAGAATTACGCCAGCGATTATGAAGATGGTGGTGAAAGACATGGGACTTAAAAGTAAGCAGTAAGCAGTAAGCGGTAAGCAGAAAGTCTTGGTATCTCGGTAGTCATTATTCTCGTCATACTTCAATCGCCGCTGATCGACTCACTCATGTGGTTAATCATCTTGATTCGGTAGCGCAGGTCCTCAACTGCTCACTGCTTACTGCTTACTGCTAACTGCTTTCGGTAACTCGCTCGTACGATCGTTTTGATGTTTCCGCGAACATGGAAGTCGCCTTCGATTTCTGCGCTCAAGGGATCGCATGCCTGAACAAAATCCTCAAGGATGATGTTGATGACATGTTCATGAAAGATCTTCACTTCCCTGAATGAATTGATGTACAACTTCAGACTTTTCAATTCTACACAGCGTTGGTTGGGGACGTATTGGAGACGGATAGTTGCAAAGTCAGGGAAGTCAGAAAATGGGCAAATCGCAGTGAATTCGGTAATCTCAAAATCTATCTTGATCTCGCGACCGGGAAACTCGTAAGCGAAAGTGTCCAGCGCGAATAGACTCATCTGATCGCGCGGCGTCGAACGAATGTCGAGACCCTGTTGATTGGTGGGTGCGAGAGGCTTTTTCTCAATTGCCATGTTTGTTCTCCAACTTTTCTGTGCCGCCAGAGAAATCGAATAGCGACACTGCTCTCCTTTCAGCGGCTCGCGTAAGTCGGGTTTCTTCCAATCGCGAATACTTTTACCAGCGCGAGTCCTGCAACGAAGCCGCCAATGTGGGCCGCGTAAGCCACGCCACCTTGTTGCGATCCACCGCCAAGCATTCCCAGGCCGCTGACTAACTGGAAGGCAAACCAAATCCCGATCGCAACGTATGCAGGCACCTCGGTCAGAAATCGAAACAGGATTACGGTAACGCGACGATGGGGATGCAGCAAAATGTATCCGCCGAGCACGCCCGAGATTGCTCCTGAAGCACCAAGGCTGGGTATCAGCAAGCTGCCTTCCTGACTCGCAAACATCGCGGTGGTTATGACATGCGCGAGCGAGGCGAACACTCCACAAACCAGATAAAAGAACAGGTACCTGATGTGGCCCAGGTGATCTTCCAGGTTGTCGCCGAAGATCCAGAGAAAAAGCATGTTGCCGGCGATGTGCGCAATACCGCCATGCATGAACATGGAAATGAGCAAGGTGAGATAAACAGAAAAGGGAGTTGGCTGAAGGCCCGGAACCAAAAGCTCCTGGCCAGTCACTGGATGTTCCACTACGCGATCCGGCGTTTTGATATCGCGGCCGCTGATGATTTCCTGCGGCACGGTGGAGTAGGCATATGTGAATCTGTCGTTGCTGCCGAGCTGCTGCAGGAAGACGAAGACGAGGATGTTGATGGCGATCAGTATGTAATTAACTATCGGTGTGATCGTGCGATCGCTGTTGTCGTCGTAAAGTGGAAAAACCATTTTGAACCTCCCAGTGTTAGGACCTTTTTCTACGTAGATCGTAAATAGTCAAACCTTATTTTTCACCTTGCTTCGCTAGTCGGTTGCGAGTTCACCGGGTCGAGGCCTTGGTTCTATTCACGATTCACGGCGTCATTCAGGCATGGCTACACCTGCACGCACAATGGCCGGCTCATGCGGCTTCAATAGCTCGTAGCCTTCCGAATGCGCCACGTAAGTTGCCGCGGTAATGTCCCCGACGACGTTCAGCGTGGTGCGACACATGTCGAGTATGCGATCCACGCCAAGAATAATCGCGATCAGCGCAGGGTTGACGCCGATAGTTACCAGCACTCCAATGATGAACGGAATTGACCCCGAAGGCACTCCCGCGGTTCCAATGCCGCCAAGAATCGCCAGATAAACAACCATCAATTGTTGGCCTATTGAAAGATCAACGCCGGCCAATTGAGCGAGAAAAAGCACCGTCACACCTTCATACAAGGCCGTGCCGTTCTGGTTCGCTGTCGCGCCCACTGTAAGTACGAAGCTATTAATCTCCTGCGGGACACCGAGGTTTTCTTCAGAAACTTTTAGAGCAGTCGGCAGCGTGGCATTCGATGATGAGGTCGAAAACGCCGTAAGTATTACCGTCTTGATGCGCCGGAAGAAATCGATTGGCGAAAGGCGTGAAAGGAAATAGATCGACAGCGAGTAAACCCCAAACATATGAAGTGACAGCCCCAGCAGAACGGTAATTACAAACCATCCCAGCGCCTGCAAAAGGTCCAGGCCGAATCGCGCCGTGTTGTTGAAAAGCAAACAGGCCACGGCGTAAGGCGCAAACTTCATGATGATCTCGATTATCTTCGCGGTGATTTCGTAAAGCGCTTCCAGCCCGCGCAGCAACGGCGCTGTGACCTTCACCGGAATTAAAGTAATCGCGATGCCAATCACCAAAGCGAAAAACATCAGGTGCAGCATGTTTGGCGTGCCGGCGGACGTGGCTGTGCTCGGGTTCGACGGCACACCGGCAATTGAGGCGAGTGGATTGGAAGGTATAAGTGTATCAACCACTTGCATGAGCGGCGATGCAACCGCTCCTGATTTCTTCGCCGCCTCGACCGTTTTAGTTGCGTCGGTGGCGTAGCGCTGCTGCAGCGCCGCGGAAGTAGCTGGATCTATCCGCTTGCCCGGCTTGATAGTGTTTGCGAGTGTCAATCCGATAACAACAGAGATTGCTGAAATGATCAGACAGTAGGCAAAGGATTTCAGACCAACGCGCCCGAGCTTACGGATGTCGCCGATACCCGCGACACCTACAACCAGCGAAGCGAAAACCAGGGGCACCACGATCATCAACAGTAGACGTAGGAATATCTGACCGACAGGCTGCGTCAGGTTGTCGATAACCCAAACAACGCGAGGATGATCACCGCCAAAGACAAAGTTCACTAACACGCCGGCAGTCACGCCGACGGCTAGTCCGATCAGAATGCGAGTGTGAAGCGCAAAGCCTTTAGGCTTGTCTGGCGTTTCATCGTCGAGGTCCGTGGTAACCTCACGCTCAAATGCATCGGCTCCAACGGCTCGTTTAGTTTTGTCTTTTCTTTTAGCTGGCATCTATCTGGTTTGGAGTTCCAAGTTTGAAGTTTCAAGTCCCGAGATTGAAGTTTTCGAGTCGCAGATTCGCGTTCTGATTCAACTTGGAACTTGGAACTCGAAACGGTTTTATCTCCCCCAGCGCAACTTGTCGCGCAAAACGTCGAAATAGTTTCTGTTTGTAGGCTGCACCAGGTTGAATGTGGTTTGACTCTTATGAATCACCACCCGGTCTTCCACCTTCAAAGGAAAGCCCACCTGACCGTCCAGCGTTAACGCTACATCTTCCTGATCCGTTTTCAAACGCAACTCAATAACAGCATCGTCCGGAACGACGATGGGACGATTGGAAAGTGTGAATGGACAAATCGGAGTGATAACCACAGCGTTCATTGAAGGGAAAATTACCGGCCCGCCGGCAGATAAATTATAGGCAGTTGATCCGGTGGGAGTTGAGACTATCAGCCCGTCAGCGCGAAAGGAATTGACAAACTGCTGATTGAGGTGGGCCTCAATCTCAATGATGCGAGCCAGCGCCGACTTGTTGATAACGACGTCGTTGAGGACGCGATTGCGTGTAACCGGTTGGTGGCCGCGAACGAGTTCAACCGCCAGCATCACGCGCTTGTCGAGACGATAATTACCGGCGAGGATAGACTCGAGCGCCTCATAAACTTCTTCGATGCGAAACTCAGCAAGATATCCCAGGCCGCCGTAGTTTACGCCGAGCACAGGCACTTCCGCGTCACCCATCAAACGCGCGGTCGCGATCATGGTCCCGTCGCCGCCCAGTACCAGTATCAGGTCGGCACTAACCGCAATTTTCTCCGGTTCCACTTGCTCTACCGCACAACCGGTCTGCTGCTCGATCCGTTCGCGCTCGATTTCTGGTCCACCAATCAAGTTGATCCCACGTTCCGCAAGCCATAAGGTCAGCTCACACATTGTTTTCAATGCGTCAGGCTGGTGCGGCTTTAGAACGATGCCAATACGCTTTATAGACGAGATCGTCATCGCGCGCTTGCAGATATAAAGTTACGGCTTAGGGGATTGAAGTGAACGCCGGCAATGGTAACTGCAAGCGCGACCGAGAGCAACGCAGCGGGCACGCGGGCCTCTCTTAACTTGAGCTGATCCCGTTTGACTCGATGGTGAATGCTTTCAAGTTGAGATCAGCATGACGAGTCAGCAGTCTCTCAGGTTAGTCAGGTGGGCTTGCCCCGCTCTTTTGTCATAAAGCGCGAGGAATTCAACGTTGCCATCCGCGCCGTGGATTGGAGATTCAATTACTTCCTTCGGTTGCAGCCCCAATTGCTCAGCCGCACTATTGACTTCCTCAATTACGCGCGCGTGCTTTTCCACGTCGCGAACGATACCACCCTTCCCGACCTCGCCACGACCTACCTCAAACTGCGGTTTGATAAGCGTTATCAAACGCCCCGATTCCTTAAGCAGTGGCACGATCGCGGGCATGATTTTGGTTGCGGAGATGAAAGACACATCCATCACCACCAAATCAAATTTCATGGGGAAGTCGTCCAGCTGAAGGTAACGGGCATTGATGCCCTCTCTTACTTCCACTCTTGAATCAGTGCGAAGTCGCCAGTCGATCTGGTTGTGACCCACGTCGACGGCAATTACCCGGCGGGCTCCGTGCTGCAGCAAACAATCAGTGAAGCCGCCGGTTGAAGCACCAACATCCAGACAGTCAAATCGGTTTACATCGATTTCAAAGTCGCGCAATGCTTTTTCGAGTTTTAGACCGCCGCGGCCGACATAGCGGGAAGTTGGGTCGTCGCCGCCTTTGATTCGGATCTGGGCATTCGCCGCGACAGTGTCGGAAGGTTTGCTTGCGCGTTGGTCATCGACAAGCACCACGCCGGCCATAACCAGTGCCTGTGCTTTTGTGCGCGATTCAGCCAGGCCACGGTCGACGAGCAATTTGTCGAGGCGCAAATGTCGCTCAGAACGCACATGCTTCATCTGCGACTAGTTTACAGGAGAACCTGCAACGTGAGGCCACCGAGATCGCGGGACAAACCAGACGCGTTAATTTCAGGCTTGACGGCGCGCGTGTTGGGAGATGGCGCGCGGGGAATCTCCCAAATTAAGCTCACTGGCGCAAGCCGGACATAACCAAACCAAAATGTTTGGTGCATCCGACCAGAAGAAGGAACTTACCTTGCCAGCGACAACCATCGCACGATCGACGGGTAGCCGTTGGAGCGCTTGCACATAGAAGGCGCCGTTGTAAAACTCGCCCTCAGCGCCTTCATCTCGATGAATACACTCCCGCTCACGAACCACATGCCTCATGAAATGCCTGCTTTCTCGCGCCGCAACCGCGAAAAAAATAATGTCACTATGTAACGCCGGGTCGAACTGGGTGAGAGTAATATCGGGGCAAGCGATCTAACGAATCGGTATAACTCTTCATCGCTTGTTGGGGGATAATGCCATCCACTTGAGAAACAGTCAACAATCTTGAACACTTGTATTGTTCTGATTTCAATATAATCTGCGTGCGCTTCATATTCAGGGTCTTGGCGAGCCTTCGAAGATTTCTCTGATTCTCAATACATCGTCCGATCTATTTCCGTAACGCCGCGCCGCCTTCTGCGCCTGACGTTCGGATTTACGTCTTAGCTGGCGAGCTTCAATTCGTTCCGCGCGGCGCAGCTCTGTCTCGCCTGTCACATTTGGCAACTTCTTTTCCCGCACCTCGACCTTCAATGGCTCGCCACCCCGCGGACGCGACGGGGCCGATTTTGTTATGGCTGGAGCACCACTACTATCCGGCAACGTTCCGGTACCGGCTTCAGCAATCGCTTCAGCAACTGAAGGCTCAACAACGGGTTCATCGGCCGTAATTCCCTCCGCGCCGGGCACGGCAGTGTCGATAATCGCGGTTGGCTGTTGGTGTCCGCGCTGCCTGTAAATTAGTGTGCCGCCCAAGGCGCCCAGGACAAGTGAAATGGCCATCGCCACCCCAAATGCGAGCCACCTTCCCGAACGTTGCTCAGCTGCAATCTCTTCCAGCGGCACCACCGGTTGAGCAGAGAGCAAGGTCGCTTCCTCGTCAAAATGAGGTTCACCGAGGGGCAATTCGAGACCGTGTCGGTCAGTTGTGTTTGCTTCCATATTTCAACTTCATTCCGTTATTGACATTCTTTCCCTGGAAGACTTTTAGCAAAAAGAAGGCCACGGCAGGACATTCAGGTAGCGCCCAGTAAATCGTTGCAGAAGCTTGTGAGTGCGATTTCTTTGAGAGGCTCGCAATGAGACCCGCTTAACGATATCGTGCACTAAAATAACGCGCCCGTCTGTTAAGCAGTCCGGGCGCGAGTTATTTCGGCTTTGGAGACAAGTTTATCGACTGACTGTTTTTCGCTTCGCACGACGATCATCCAACACCTCAATGCTCTCCTTAACACGTGTGTAAATACCATCTGCATCCAGGCCGTACTTAGCCAGCAGGAGCTTGGGATCGCCATGTGTGACCAGCCGATCCGGAATTCCCATTCTGACAACGCGCACTTTATCCTGCAGCCCGTTTTCTTCCAGCAATTCCAACACAGCCGAACCGAAGCCGCCGGCCAGATACGCTTCTTCGACGGTGACAATGATTCGCTTCGTTCGTGCCAGAGCAAGCAACAATTGGGCATCAAGAGGTTTTACAAACCGCGCATTGACGACAGTCGTCTCAATTTTGTCTTTGGCGAGGTTCTCCGCCGCCTGTAAAGCTGGATAAACCATTGAGCCGTATGCGACGATAGCTATTTCGCCGCCATCGCGAAGTATTTCGCCTTTTCCGATTTCGAGCAGTTGTGGGGAGCGATTAACGTCAGCGCCCACCCCACTGCCACGCGGGTAACGCATCGCTGTCGGTCCGACATGATCGATCATCGTCAGCAGCATGTCGCGCATCTCGCCCTCATCTTTAGGCGCCATAACTGTAATGTTTGGCACCGCGCGAAGATACGCAATGTCTAAAAGTCCATGATGCGTAGGACCGTCCCCGCCTGCTACTCCGCCGCGATCGAGACAAAAGTTCACGTTCAGATTCTGAATACAAACATCATGAATCAACTGATCAAATCCGCGTTGCAGGAAGGTCGAGTAAATCGCGCAAACAGGCTTCAATCCTTCGCACGACATTCCGGCGGCAAAGGTAACGCAATGCTGTTCGGCGATGCCTACATCAAACGAACGCTCAGGAAATCTCTCCAGCGCCGTGCAAATCCCCGTACCATCAGGCATCGCCGCTGTTAACGCAATAATCTTCTCGTCGCGCTCCATTAATTCAACAAGGGTGTTTCCAAAAACGGCTGTGTAAGTCGGCGCACTCGCTTTCGACTTCACCGCTTTGCCCGTTTGCAGGTCGAAAGGACCGGTAGCGTGCCAACGATAGTAGTCCTTCTCAGCCTGCGGGTGACCTTTGCCTTTCGTGGTCAACGCATGAACCAGGACGGGCCCGTCCTTAATCTGTTGCGCTTCTCGCAACGCAGCTACCAGCGCGATGGGATTGTGACCGTCTACGTAGCCAATGTACTTAAAGCCAAGCTCATTAATCAGGGCTCCGGGGAGCACGGCTGCGGCGATCGCATCCTTCACCGTTTTGGCTGCATGATGCAGTCGTTCGCCGACAGACGGAATCGATAGCAACGTTTCCTCGACCTCATCTTTAAATCGATGATAGCTGCCTGCGCCTCGGATTCGATTCAGATAACCTGTTAACGCCCCTACGGCGGGCGCTATCGACATCTCGTTGTCGTTGAGAACTACGATCAGACGGCTCTTAAGGTGCCCGGCCTGATTAATTGCCTCCATCGCCATGCCGCCGGCCAGAGATGCATCACCGATTAACGCGACGACGTGGTGGTTCTCGCCATTTTTGTCACGTGCGATTGCCATTCCGAGTGCGGCTGAAAGCGAAGTCGAGGCATGACCGGCGCCGAAAGTGTCATACTCGGATTCATCGCGGCGTAAGAAGCCGCTGATGCCGTCATATTGTTTGATAGTCGGCAACAGATCGCGGCGACCAGTTAAGATTTTGTGCGCGTAAGCCTGATGACCGACGTCCCAAACCAAACGATCGCGCGGCGTATCAAACGCGTAGTGAAGAGCCACCGCCAGCTCAATGGCGCCCAGGGAAGCACCCGTGTGGCCGCCGATTCGCGACATTGTTTCCAGGATGTATTGCCGAATTTGGTCGGCTACCGGCTGCAACTCCTCCAAAGGCAGTCGCCGCAGATCTGCAGGTGAGTTTATATTTTCAAGAAGATGCATTGGCGCGTATTGTAACGTGGTAATTCAAATTTTTACTACTCACAAAACTTTTGCGTTTCTCAAGTGCGCGCGCCGTTTGAAAGGCTCGCGCCTCTTTGCGCGGTAAAGTACTCTGCTTCGATAAGAAAGTCAATCAGTTAATCTTTCCAGACTTCTCCCCGGTTGCCTGCGTCTAAGTCACAGAACGAGGGAGCCCATCCCGGAATCGACATCTATCGCTCAGCAAAAGCAAAAAGGAGTTCAATAAATGTCTTTACGAAAAGTTTTGGCAGCAGTCGCGGGAATGATCCTGGTCTGCGTAATAAGCGCTGTGGGCGCCCTCGGGCAGGAAACGCCGCCGCAATCGCAAACAGCGCCGGCACAGGATGAAAGTGTCCGCAGAGATAGGATTGAGCGGATGCAAAAACGGCGTGAGCGAAGCGAGCGCCGTGAAGGAATCGCAGGCCATCGTGGCCATTCGGGCATCGGTCGACACGGTGAAATTGGTCGTCTGATGGGCGAACTCAATCTTACGGACGAGCAGCGTCAGCAACGGGGGGCGATTATGGAGCGCCAACTGGAAAGCACGAAAGTTCAGCGCGAGGAATTGTTCCGTCTGGGCGAGAAGCGGAGGGCTGGAACGTTCACCACCGATGATGAGGCTCGAGCAAGGGCTTTGCATCAGGAATTGCGCAATTCGATGGAAAACGTCCGCAGCGAAATGGATGGAATCTTAACTGCAGAACAGAAAGCCAAACTTGAAGAATTAAAAAGTGAGCGCAAACAAAAAAGGGAGCAGAGAAAGGAACAGCGGATGAAGGAACGCCAGGAGCGTTTGAACAAAAAGCCGCTATCGTTGTAGTCCGAAAAAACAGTAAGAGACGGTCCGGTGTACAATCAAGACACCGGACCGTTTTGCATTCAACCACGAGCGAGGTCAACCGCAGCTAATAGCATCATCGTTCCGAAGGCTTCAGCCGGCACGCCGCGCTAACGAAGCTCACTCTCCAATTCCCACCAATCCCGGAGCACAGCAGGATGCAGCGGCCATTGGCGTAGCTTCGGCACTCTTTTCGGTGACTTTATCGCCGCACTCGCAGGCCGCGCTTTCCGGTAGATTATCCTGAAGGACAACGAAAGCTTCCCATTCGTTTCCATCGGGGTCCCGCACCCAAGCCTTATCCTGCGTCGCGTAGCAGCAATTTGTCTGCATTTCTTCCCGTGTAAGAAGACCCTCATTTACCCACTTGTCCCGCATCGTCAAGACGTCGGCCGTCGTGGCGACCTGGATTCCCAGATGCGAAAGCGCGCCGCGCTCTTTGAAGGAACTCTCGTTAAGGGTCAAATTCAAGGGCGGGTTCTGCACGTCGAACTTCGCATATCCCGTCCGAACTTTACTGGGTTCAATGCCCAGCAACTTACGATAAAACACCAGGCTGGTTTGAACGTTCCGAACGTTCAGAGCCAAATGAGCCTTGAGTGCCTGCACTGTATTTTCCGACTTGCCTTCCATGTCATCCTCCTCTATATTTCACATTCGTGAAAGCGAATATGTACGGACACGAGCTTACGCCCGAACAACACATCTGTCAAGGCGTATGTGAAAATATTTTAGGCCGGGATAGGAACCGTGATTCGAGCAATGACTTCGGAAGATTGGGAAGCCGTGCGCACGATATACGTCGCCGGCATGGCTACCGGGCAAGCGACTTTTGAGACAGAGACCCCAACCTGGACAGCCTGGAACAAGACGCACTTGCGAGCGCCTCGTCTTGTCGCCATTGAAGATGAAGTGATTGTTGGCTGGGGCGCTCTAAGCCCGGTCTCAAAGCGCGCTGTTTACGCCGGAGTCGCAGAGGTAAGTGTTTACGTTGGCGAGAACATGCGCGGCCGTGGAGTTGGATCGTTGCTGCTCAAGACTTTGGTCACGCAATCGGAGAACAAAGGCATTTGGACGCTGCAAGCCAGCATCTTTCCAGAGAACGCGGCCAGCATTTCGTTACACAAGTCGTGCGGATTTCGCGAGGTTGGAAGGCGTCATCGAATTGGCAAACTGCGGGGTGTCTGGCGTGACACGGTGCTTTTCGAACGACGCAGCGAAGCAGTTGGACGTGATTAATTTCAGGCACAAGATCCGGATAGAAGTGTGCCATTTTTCAAGTTAAATTAGGGTGCTTCAGAGGAACAATCATGCTCTGAAAATCGTAATGATTAAACTACTAATCAGGTGAATAAATAAGGTGGCCAAAAAGGAATACGACATCGCGTTTTTATTCAAGGCGCTCGCCGATCCCACGCGTTTGCGACTGATCAATTTGATTGGAGATGATGAGGTTTGTGTGTGCTTTTTCGTCGAAGTGTTGAAGATAAATCAGCCGAAAATTTCCCGGCATCTCGCTTACCTGCGTCGTGCGGGAGTAGTGCAGGCGCGCCGCGACGGTAAGTGGATTCATTATCGACTCGTTGAACCACCGGATTCTCATGCTGCCAACATCTTTCGTGAAGTTAGGGCAGGGATGGCAAACGATCCGGCCATGAAAAGCGATCGCTCCCGACTCGAGACGATCTGCTGCGCCCCGAAACGTCCCATTCAACTGCAGCGGGCCCCGCTACCCACGAGTCTGGTGGCCTGACGTGGCGTGCCAGTGCAATAAAACAAGAAGGACAGAACAATGGTAACCGCTATCGAACCACTCCTGCGTGAACAGTTAATCGACCGGCGTCAAAAGTTGCACACAGCCGCGAGCGCTTTTCATCGACCCGCGGAACTAACGCGTCTACTGGAAGAGGTAGACGCCGCTCTCCATCGTATGGACGTTGGCACTTACGGCTTGTGCGAGGTTTGTCACGATCCGGTCGAACCGGAGCGCCTGCTTGCCGATCCCTTGACGCGGTTTTGTCTCGGTGACTTGACGCCCAACGAGCAGCGAGCTCTCCAAGAAGATCTGGAACTGGCATCGCGTATTCAGATCGGATTGCTGCCCCCATCTACTCAGAGGATCGACGGCTGGGAAGTTTGTTATCACTACCAACCGGCTGGAGCGGTCAGTGGTGATTATTGCGACTTGATCAAAGGCGATGATGAGTCGCTGCACTTCGTCCTGGGCGACGTCTCCGGCAAGGGAGTCGCCGCTTCAATGCTGATGGCCCACCTCAACGCGATGTTCCGCACCTTAATTTCGATCGACCTGCCGCTGGAGCAGATCGTGGAACGTGCCAGCCGCGTATTTTGCGAGAGCACGCTGCCCACGCAATACGCAACGTTGGTTTGCGGCCGCGCAAATACAAGTGGCGAAGTGGAAGTTTGCAATGCCGGGCATCTGCCGCCACTGCTGGTTCAGGAAAGTGGAGTAACCAGCATTGCAGCGACCGGTTTGCCGGTGGGCGTATTTTGCAGCGAAAGTTTTGCTGTCAGCCGAGTTCAGATGAGCAAGGGCGATACCTTGTTTCTCTACACGGACGGCTTTTCTGAGAGCCTGGATGGGGCGGGCAATGAATACGGCTCCGCGCGAATATCGCAGCTACTGAGCGATAACCACAGTCTTTCTCCGAGCTCAATCGTTTCTTTGTGCAGGGATGAGTTGCATGTCTTCGCCAAAGGAAAGGTGCCGCGAGATGATCTAACGCTGATGGCGATCACCCGGACAAAATAACGAAGGTTCAGATACTGGTTCAGTTCGGTGGATCAGGCCAGAAGTTGTGAACATCTGGGACTCAAGTCGGATTACTGATGACACGCGGACATTACAGAACCGAGCGCGGTAGCGCCGGAGGCTAGAGACAAGCTGAAAGTGTTAAGCGCCTATTGCCCATTGCCAATGTCGATTTTTACATCCGGCGCTACCGCGCTCGATTCTGTAATCGTTCCGCATAATTTCCGAATTCAGAGGTCGCGCGGTAGCGGTCAATGTTCTGTAAAATTCGATCCCTTGCACTTACCCAAACTAAACCAGTAGCAAACCTTGCCACCTTGACAATCCGTATCCGCTGATTAGAATGATTTTCCGTCCTGGCAGGCTGCGGAGATGTGGCCGAGCGGCTGAAGGCGGCGGTTTGCTAAACCGTTAAGGGTCTTAAAAGCCCTTCACAGGTTCGAATCCTGTCATCTCCGCCAGAAATTGAAACATGAACGCGGAACGCTGAACGCGGAACTCAAGCCACTGTCTTCAGTTCATCGTTCCGCGTTCCGCGTTCATTATTTTGCTTATGACTGTTCGCGTCCGCTTCGCTCCATCACCAACCGGCTATCTACACATTGGCGCCGCACGTTCAGCGCTCTTCAACTGGCTCTACGCGCAAAAGACCGGCGGCAAATTTCTGCTCCGTATTGAAGATACTGATCTACAGCGCTCTACTGAAGAATCCACGCGCTCAATCATCGACGGCCTTGAATGGTTGGGATTAACTTACAACGAAGAGGTTGTTTTTCAGTCTGCCAACGCCGATAAGCATCGGGCCGCCGCCTACAAATTGGTAGACGAAGGCAAGGCTTATCGTGATTTCACACCCAAAGCTGAACGTGACGATGCGACTGTTAAGCAGGGCATTGCGGAACGCGCACGTGCGCAATCTGCCGAGGGCACAGATCATCGCAGCAACCCTTTTCGCGATTTGTCGAAAGAAGAGTCAGATAAGCGAGCAGCAGCGGGCGAAGCTTTCGCTGTGCGTCTGAAAATTCCGCGTCACGGTAAGACTCATTTTGCAGATATCGTCTATGGACCTCAGGAGCGAGAATACAGTGAAATTGAAGACCTGGTCTTGCTGCGGTCCGACGGTCATCCGCTGTACAACCTTTCGGTAGTGATCGACGACATCGAGATGAACATCACGCATGTGATTCGCGGCCAGGATCATTTAACGAACACACACAAACAGGTTCTGCTGTATGAAGCGATAGGTGCCCCTGTGCCGCAGTTTGCCCACCTGCCTTTAATCCTGGCGCCGAACAAAGGAAAACTCTCCAAACGTAAACACGGTGAAGTGGTGTCATTAACCACCTATCGCGATCGCGGCTTTCTCCCGGCGGCGTTTCGCAATTTTCTTGCACTCCTGGGCTGGGCGCCGTCAAACGGTAAAGAGATGCTTTCAGTAGATGAACTGGTTCAGGAGTTTTCGTTGGAACACATTCATCGCTCGCCCGCGGTTTTCAACTTCCAGGAAAATGATCCGCGACATTGGACAGACGAAAAAGCGCTGTGGATGAATGCCGAATATATTCGCAATCTCGCCGTAGAGGAATTGCTGCCTATGGTGAAAGCTGAGTTGCGCGCCAACAAACTTTGGCGCGAGGAATATGACGATGACGAACGCGAGTGGTTGATAAAAGCTCTGGAGTTAATCCGCCAACGCTTTTTCACCTTGAAAGACTTTTCCGGACAGGGTCGTGCTTATTTCTCTGACGATTTCGATTTTGAAGAGGCTGCAGTGAACAAGAATCTCCGGAAGGAGCCGCGGCTTAAAGAACTCCTCCCGGCTCTCGCTGAACGATTTGAAGAAACAAGTCCCTTCACGGCTGAAACCGCCGAGGCTACGCTTCGTAAGTTCGCGGAAGAGTCGGGTGTGAAGGCGGGACTGCTTATCAATGGATCGCGCACAATGCTTACCGGCCAGGCAGTTGGACCTTCGATGTTTGAAGTCTTTGAAATTATCGGCCAAAAGCGTTCTGTCGAAAGATTGCGCAGTGGGGTACCATGGTTCGACGCGATGAATGCGTTAGGGGATGTTTAGATTTGCTGCGCCCATTTTCATTTCTCTGTGCATCCTCTGTGTTCGCCGTGTCTCTGGGGTCGGCTCTTGCTCTTAACGGTATTTACCACAGAGGGACAGAATAACGCACAGAGAGTTACAAATTAGGCTGATACACACTCTCGGGCAACAATAATCACGTGGCGCCAGAATAACCAGGAGACAAAGGCATGATTCATAAAATACTTTTCGCCGCTCTCATTGTTTTCATAACCGCTTTAACGGTCCTTGCTCAAAACACCAATTCCTCTCAAACCGGACGACCTCGCACGGCTGGTTCTTCGGCGAATACAAACAAAGCAGTCGATCCACCGAAGAGTACAGACGTACAGGAACCCAGTACCACGCAGCCAACCCCGAGGCGCACCGAAACGAAGCCGAAAATCGCGACAACTGATGCCCCTGGTTCGCAAAGCGTCGTCGCCGCTTTCAACGAGCTAATCAACGGCATACGCCACGCTGACGTTAAAGCGGTTACCGGCGTCTATTTGAACTCGCCCCGGCTGATACTCTTCAACAGCAACGGCACGGTTACAAAAGGATGGGAACAGCTGCGAAAAAACCGTGAGAGCTCGTACCCGGATTTGAAAGATGTAAAGTTGGAGGTTCGAGATCTCTCGATCACAATGCTCGGTCGCGATGGCGCGGTTGTGAGTTGTCTTTGGACGCAGTCGCAAACATACAAGGGCACGCCCGAAACGGCGACAGGTCGAATGACTTTGGTATTCAAACATATAGGAAAAGATTGGAAGGCCATTCACCTGCACACTTCGCCGGACCGACCCGATCCTTCGCGCGTACTTCCATCGGAAGCGCCCGCGAGCACACCTTCACCTTCACCCAACCCATAGCCGTTACCCGGCCCGCTTTCGCGGTCCTGCCTTTCTGCTGCTTGCTAGTAGAACGGGGATGCGTATCGCCGCGATCCCCCCGAGAATCGAGAGAAACGGAAAAATCTCGACAACATAGCGCGGCTCGGGATTTTCGAGTGTGGCAAAAAACCCTAGCCTAACAAAGATAATAAGCGCCGCCAGCAAAACCCACAGACGCGCGTCGAAGGCACCCGTTTGCCAAAGCAACCAGCCGCCGGCAATTCCCAACAACGAGTAAGCCAAAGCAAGAAACGCAAAGAGTGGCAACCAGTATTGTTGCTGGACGTCGTAATCGAGTTCATCGAGCGGAAGAAGCTGACCCTCGAAGGGATAAAAATCAGAGTGAGTGTTGAACCAGAGCGAGTGTGCGCGTTTAAGCGGCAACAAAAGATAATAACGCAGGGGATGACGAGCGATGCGCTCAGCGGCGAGTTGTGCGAAGCCCAGATCGATCTCAGGTGTCATCTCTACCGCCTGATCGGAGGCTTGATCGGCAGTTACATTTTCATCACCTCCTTCGTCACTCTCTTCATTATCGCTTTCGTCGTTTTCAGTGCCGTCGTCAGCTTGATCAGACTCTCCAGTTCGCGCCTTGCCGGGTTCGTTATTGTCCGTCTCGTTTTCTTCCGTTGGCTTTGGCTGAGCTTCCCGAGATAACACTTCCGGCTGATCCGTGAAGAGAGCAGGTTCCTCGTGCGTATGGTTGTACTGCTCCAGCAGCTCTCCCACCTTGCTTTTTTCGTCGGCAGAATCAAACGCCCGATCGGGTATGTCCGCAAGCTTGATGGGAGCAGAATCCAACGACCACAGCACAGGCCCAATGTAACGACTGTCGTCCAACCATGTGCGGACCCAAGTTAAATATCCTCGCGGCACGAATTCACCCGGCATTTCTGCATGCGCAGGAGCCAGCGGTTCAAAAATATTAAAGACACGATAATTGCGAACGGCCCAGGGTAGCAACACCGCGCAGAAAGCAAGGGTGAAGACAGCTCCGAGATACGACGTTCGAGCCGTTCGATACAACAACTCCTCTCGCTTTGTCGATAACTTCAAATCGCCGGCGCGTCCGAGAGTTGCAACGACGAGCGCAATACCGATTGCGAGCGCGATCAGTCCGCTATCTGGGCGAAACAGGACCGCCATTCCGGCAAGCAGTCCCGTTGCCAACCATAGCCACAGCGTCATTTTCTGGTTACGTGCCTTAAGCGCCAGCGTGGCGGTCAAAACGCATGCGACTGCGAAGAACATCGTAGGAGTTTCCGTGAGAATGGTAGCCACATAGATCGTGGTGAACGGACAAACGGCAGCCAGTGCCAGCGCTGTGATTGAGCTGGCCCGCTTTCGTTTTTTGTCAGGTTCCCATTGGAATGCAACCAGCGCGATCAATCCGCAGGTCGCCGTATCGATTACTGCCTGAACAGCTCGCACGGCTGCGTTATCGTTGTGTCCGAATACTGAATAAACCCCGGCGAGCAGCAGCGGATAGCCGGGAAGGCGAATCAAACTTGGCGCAAAGGGTGCTTCGGTTTCGTGAGAGTAGACGTGCTGTTCAAGCAGGTTGCGCGCAATCTGCGCATAAACGCGGCCATCATCGGGCGAATCGTTAGGCATAAAACGAGCGACTGCAAAGCGAAACGAAAATGCAACGATCAGTAGCAGCACGTATATGAGAATTCCATTCCGCTTGCCGTCTGTCTTGTTTCGCCGCGCGCTTTTGTGCTTTTTATTCATTGATGATTGCGTGTAATAGGGTGGGTTCGATGCTTTTGAGACGGAGAAACGGCGAGGTCATCCCACCTTCCTTACCCGAAGCTTATTGGCCTTGACTCTTCATTTTTTACAACAAAGATTTTCGTCGTTGTAGTCCAGTCGCCTCTGCCCTGTGCGCGCACTATTTCCCTCTATCCTTTGTCCCTTGCCCTTGCGCTTTGCATTTTTACTGCGCTTCGGCTGTCGCTTTACGATCGAGCTTACCCCAGCCCACAGTTGTTCCTCGTATCGCCACGGCCACTGATTTGATCATGACGTAGTACATAACCTGGCGGTAGCAAAAGCGCTGAAGGAAAAGCCACCACAACAAACGCCAGCGTTCTTTCTTTTCCAGTAAGAAGGCGAAGCAGGCGGCCACCCAGTCAATCGCCAGGAAGAGAGCGTAGTAAAAAAGTACTTGCCGAAGAGCGGTCGACGAATAGCCCAACGGCTGTTGCAGCCGATCAAGTCCGGCTACCAGTAATGTGTAAACCAGCATGAGGTCCATTACTGGCGAGATCAATGGAAAGAGAATCTGAAATACCCAGACATTCGGCAATGCGATAAATCCCAAAGCTCCGTAACGTGGTCGAAACAGAGCGTCGACATGTTTGCGCATACATTGCAGCGTGCCGAAAGCCCAGCGGAATCGTTGCCGCGCGAGTGTGTGTAATCGATCGGGAGCTTCAGTCCAGGCAATGGCGTCTTCTTCGTATCCAATACTATAGCCCAGGCAACGAATGCTGAGAGTCAGATCCTGATCCTCGGCTAATGTGTCGGCTTGAAAGCCTCCTGCTTCCTCGATCAAGCCACGTCGCCACGCACCCACGGCACCCGGGACTACGGTGATGCAATTCAAACTCGCGAACGCGCGGCGATCCATGTTTTGCGAAGTGATGTACTCGAGAGCCTGCCAGCGGGTCACAATATTTATGCGATTCCCGACTTTGGCGTTGCCGGCTACGGCGCCCATCTTCGGATCATGAAAACGATGCGCGAGGGCGCCGATGGTCTGCGGCGCAAACAACGTGTCGGCGTCAAGCGCGATGACGATGTCGCCCTTAGCCTGCCGCAACCCCTTATTAAGCGCAGCAGCCTTGCCACCGTTTGCAGCGGAAAAAAGTCTCACGCGGTTGTTATCAGAAAACCTTTCGCGCACCATCTCGCTGGTTTTGTCCAGCGATCCGTCATCAACCACGATGATTTCATAGGCTTGATAATCTGACGCCAGCAGACTTTTGATCGTGTTCTCAATTACCAGCTCTTCGTTATAAGCCGGCACGATGACGGAAACAAAAGGCGCGTAGCATTTAGCGGCATGTGTGCGTTCGCGGCGTCGCGAACGAAACCATTGGGCCAGCGCGAGTGTGCCTATGAAAATTAGACGGCCAAGACCGAGCACTATGCCGATCACAAATACCCACTGAAGCACCCAGCCGGTCGTGGATAGGAAAAAGAATGCAACTGCATTTGACCGCGTGAACACTAGTTCCCGAGGTGATATTAGCGGCATGACCTGGTCTCGTGATAATCCTGCTAAGTCAGAGACCGGCACCAAACGAAATCCGCGCGCGCGCAGTTCGCGAATTAATCCGGGCAGCGCTTCAACCGTGGCTGAGCGATCACCGCCCGAATCGTGCAATAAAACGACCTGGCCATGAGTTTCAGGGTCAGTATCCAGCACGCGTTCAATGGTGCGCTGCACGATTTGATCAGCCGTCACTGGAAGTTTCCAGTCATCAGGATCGATGCGCACACCCACGATTAAATAGCCGAGTTTCTGCGCCTGGTAAGCGGGCTCAACCTCTTGCGGCTTGTCGGCTTCGGCATCGCCAAAGTATGGTGGGCGCAGCAGAACAGTGGATCTACCAGTCTCCGACTCAATCAATCGCTGGGTAGCATTGAGCTCAAGCTCGGCTAACGACGCTGGTATTTCGCCGAGGTTAGGGTGGGTAAATGTGTGATTGCCGATCTCATGTCCCTCATTGACTATGCGCCGCAGGAGATCCGGATATGCCTGGCCATTTTTACCGATGACGAAAAAAGTAGCCGGCACATGTTCCTGCTTCAGAATTTGCAGAATCGCTGGCGTCCAGCGCGGATCAGGACCATCGTCAAAAGTCAGTGCGATGAGTCCCGGATGATCACCTTCGCGCTGGATGACGTATGAAGAAGGGATCGCCGTAAACTCTTCGCTCCTGATGTAGCCGTCGGCAGCGTCAATGTCCAGATTGCGCCATCCGTCGTGCGGTCGCGAGGTAACCTTCAGTATTTCGCCGCTGCCTTCAAAATCCACCTGGTAACCATAGACGATCCTTTTTAAAGAATCCGGCGAAGTCTGCGATGACTCCCCCAGCACCGTCCAGATTGAAGGATCTTCGGAGCCCAAACGCCAAATCCCAAAGCCCGCCGGGCGAAAGCCGCTGGCAGCGCGCATTTGGTTGTAAGCGGTGACGGCATCAAGAAACCAAACCTTGTGGTGCGATTCATGTTCGTCGTCATACTCGAAATGTGGCGTGCGCGAAGCCGGGTCAAACGCGATTCTTGCGTCGGAGTCTCGCGCGGAGATTACCGCCTCCTGAAAAGTTAACTCTTCCGCATCGGTCTTTCCTTCCGTCCAATCGTAACCATAGTTTCCCAGAGCGATTATTGTTTTCGACGGCTCAAGCTCACGCATGCGTTTGGTAAGATTACCTTCAAACCAATCCTGTCCCGCAACTGTTCCGGGATCACTGTTCGCCCAATGCTGATCGTAGGCCATGAGCATCGTGTAATCATTGACGGCAGCGAACTGTTTGTAGTCACAGTCAGGATCGTCAAAGGGCAAAGCCTGTACGACGATTAGCCCCTTCGGCTGAAAAGCACTGTGCAACTCCTGAACAAACGTGAGTAAGGCTGGACGGGTGGCCGCCGTGGGCTCCTCAAAGTCGACACAAATACCGGCAAACTTGTTGTCCTGGACAAACGAAGTTAGTGCGGTAATGAGCCGCTGACGAATCGCCTCATCACCGATCGCATTGGCCAACAGATCGGAGTTCCACTTTTCGTTTATGAGGTTTTGCACCATCGGGATGACCTGAACTTGCGGGCGGGTCAGACGGATGTAGTTCAGCGCTGGGGCATCGATGTCGATGGCGAGTGGGCTGGTGCCGTTTGCTGCGGCTTGCAGATGAGACCATTCCCCAACTATCCAATCGAGGTGCTCGAGATTTCTCTCCAGCGAGGCCAAACTTGATTCGTCCCAATTAACATAGAAACCGATCGAGAGCGGACGTGAACTGGGAATAATCGGCGGTGGCAGCGGGTGGGGCGGCGAAACGATCACAGTTTGGGACCGGCGCCTGGAAGGTATAACACGCGGGACTGCAGCCAGCGCGTGCTGCAACTCTGCCTGCGCCTTTCTCGCTTTTTGTCGAATGGGGTTGGCCCGAACAACTAACGGCTTCGGCTTAATGTCAGTTGTGTGCGGCAAACTCGCTACCGGATGTATGTTGAAACTCGGGAGCGCAGGATTAATGAGGATGCTGCCGATGAGTATGGCGGCTAAACTGGTAACCACCACAGCGAGCGCCATCCAAATGCGACGCACCTGCTTCCACCGACGTCCGGCCGGATCATAAAACACAGGAGGATCAGCGGATGACAATGAAAGACTCTCCTATTCGACAGTGAAGTTAATTTCTCACTGCATGCAATTGCGGTCAAGCAACCTCACCTCAATTAATCAGCCGCGGGTTTGCGCGGATCGCGCAGATCAGGAGGTTTATCCCATTTCTGATTCGCGGGTATCTGCGTTTATCCGCGGCCAAATATCATGCAAAACTGAAGAGAGCGAAAATAGAGAAGCCGCCCACGCTTGCACGTGAACGGCTTCCGGTGAACTGTTGGGATTGGCCTGAGGCTCCGCTGTTTGCTTTCCTGAAAAGGAGGAGCATTAGCAGCTGAGACGACTAAACCTAAATCCAAACTAGTTACGATTAGGTTTAGAGGTCAGGCCGCAGCCACCTCACTGTGATAAAAACTCATATATTTACAATCACCTCCTTTCCAGTGTTAACGCGATAATAAAATACATGCCGTGAGTCGTCAAATGATTTCTTCGAGCAGGTAGAGGCTGGCAGTTCAGAGTTCAAGCTTTAGCTTGCGTTGACAATAAACCAAAGCCGCAGCCTAAAGGCTGAACTCTTAACTACGGGCGGTACCTCGCTGGTAAACCAATTTACCCGCCGCAAAAACTTTCCAGGCGTGTTCGATTCCAAAAAAATAGGCGAGGTCGCGGTAATCGTTGCAGTCATGGATAACGAAATCTGCAACCTTGCCCGGTTCTAACGATCCTATCTGATCCCCGCGATTGAGCGTATGGGCAGCGTTAATGGTGGCAGCCGTGATGGATTCCGCCGGCGTCATTTTCATGTGGGTGGACGCGAGCGAAAGAATCATTGTCATGGAGGGCGTCGGAGACGACCCAGGGTTGAAATCGGTGGCGAGCACGAGCGGCAGCCCGGCTTCGATCATTTCGCGCGCCGCCGGATAACGACGCGAGCCCAGCTCATACACGGAGCCAGGCAAAAGCACTGGCTGCACACCGGCTGATCGCAGGGCTGCGATTCCTGCCGCGTCGGTGTACTCAAGGTGATCCGCGGTTACCGTGCCGAGTTCAGCCGCTAGTTCAGCGCCGCCTGAAAGTGACAGCTGGTCTGCGTGCATGCGTAATCCAAGACCGTGACGCTTTGCTGCAGAGAGAATCTTCCGCGACTCAACGTTCGTGAAAACCTTTTCTTCGCAAAAAACGTCGCAATACTCCGCGAGCTTTTCAGCTGCAACGCGCGGTAGCATCTCGTCAATTAACAGCGAAAGATACTCCTCGCGCCGGGATTTGTACTCGGTTGGGATATCGTGGGCGCCCAGGAAGGTGGGAACGTAGGAAAGCGGTGTTTCCGAATTTAGCCGCTTAATGGCTTTTAGGATTTTTAGCTCGTCTTCGAGAGTCAGGCCGTAGCCTGATTTTGCTTCAACTGTAGTTGTGCCCGTACGCAGAAACCAATCAGCATATCGCTTACCTGCGTTTACCAATTCATCGAGCAACGCCTGACGTGTGGCGTGCACAGTCGATTGAATGCCGCCGCCACGCCCCGCAATTTCCTGATAGGTAGCCCCGCGGGCACGTTCTTCAAACTCATCGGCGCGAGAACCGGCGAAGACCGGGTGCGTGTGCGCGTCGACAAAACCCGGCATCACTACGCGGCCACCGGCATCGATTATTTCATAATCAGCGACTGAATTGATCTGGCGAAGGATCTCTTCTCGCGATCCAACCTGCGTGATTCGCTCGCGCGTTATCAATATCGCGCCACCTGCGATGATCGACAGTTCCCGCATTTCCGGACCTACTCGCGGACGAGCAGGTCCGGCAACGCTGACTAGTTGTGAGCAATTAATTACGGCGAGTGACGTTGGCAAACTAAAGTTCCACTCAGGTCGGACAGCTCAGGACTCCTTGTACAACCAGGCGCCTGCAATCGCTGCCAGGACATATTCCACCAGGCCCCAGACCATAGTGAGAATACAGTCGCTGGTCGAAATACCGAAAAGCAGCCAGAAGAAAATTCCCATGTAGAAATACAGACCAAACCAGGCAAAGAGGGCGGCGATAATCGCGGTCTTCACGCCGGCTCCAAAGC